>JAFMJW010000034.1 GCA_017853315.1 Alphaproteobacteria bacterium | reverse complement strand
CGCACGCGCGCGACCGGGGCCGGCGCGGTGGCGACCGATCCCGAGCAGGCCGCCGCCCTGCTGCGGAGAGCCGCGGCCGACCCGTCGCTGCTCGCGGAGTGGCGGCGCGCGGCGACCGCCAACCCGGAGCCGACGGTCGCCGACAACGCGGCGCGCCATCGGGCGATCTGGGGCGCCCTGCTGCGGCCGCTCGAAGCCTCGGGCGGAACCGGCCGCTGACGAGGGGCCTCGCCCCCCGCCGCTCCGCCTTCTGCAAGCATTGCGCCGCTCAGGTATCGGAGCGGGGATGCCGCAACCCCTCTGGATCGCCGACGCCGACTCCCTGGAGCGGCTGCTCGACCGCGTCGCGCAGGCCCCCGCCTACGCGATCGACACCGAGTTCCACCGCGAGAAGACCTACTTCCCGCACCTCGCCCTCGTGCAGATCGCCTCGGCCGACGAGGTCGCGGTCGTCGATCCCCTCGCCGTCGATCCCGCACCGCTGCGGCGCCTGCTGGAGAGCGACGCTCTCGCCGTCCTGCACGCGGCCGAGCAGGACCTCGAGGTGCTGCGCCTCGCCTGCGGGGCCGAACCCCGGCGGATGTTCGACACCCAGGTCGCGGCGGCCTTCCTCGGCATGGGCTTCGCGTCGCTCGCGCGCCTGGTCGAGAAGGTGGTGGGCAAGACCCTGCCCAAGGGCGACCGCCTGACCGACTGGACCCGCCGCCCGCTCGACGAGGGCCAGGTCGCCTACGCCGCCTCCGACGTCGAGTACCTGCTCGCGATCGAGGCGGCGCTCCGCGCGCGCGCGGAGGAGTCGGGCGTGCTCGCGTGGGTCGACGAGGAATGCGAGCGGCTGCGCCGCAAGCCGTCGGGCCCCGGCGAACCCGAGACCGCGTGGTGGCGGATCAAGGGTAGCCGCTCGCTGCGCGGCAAGACCCGCGGCGTCGCCCAGGAGGTCGCGGCCTGGCGCGAGCGGGCGGCGCAGGCGCGCGACATCCCGCCGCGCTTCGTGCTCTCGGACCTGGCACTCGCGGGCATCGTCCACCGGCCGCCGTCGACGGTCGAGCAGTTGCGCGAGGTGCGCGGTCTCGACGGCCGCGCGATGCGCGACGGCACGGCGGCGGCGATCGTCGCCGCGGCGCAGGCGGGCACGGCGCTTGCCCCCGAGCAGCTGCGACTGCCGCCCGCGGGCGAGTCGGTCGACGAGGGGCGCGGCTCGCGCACCGCGCTGGCGCTCGCGCTCGTCGCGCAGATCGCGGACGAGCGCGGCATCGAGCCGACCCTGCTCGCCAACCGGACCGACGTGCAGCTGCTCGCCTCGGGCCGCACCACGGGCCGCCTCTCCTCGGGATGGCGCGGGGAGATCGTCGGGGACGCGCTGCGCCGCCTGTTCGACGGGGAGCTCGCGCTCACCGGGTCGAAGGACGGCGGCGCGAGGCTCGTGGAGCTCTCGCCGGCGCGATGATCGCCGGCGCCTGCACGGTCCCGGCGCCCCACGGGCAGCTCGAGGCGATCCACCGACCCGGCGCGGACGGCACGCGCGTCGCCCTCGTCCTGCACCCCCACCCGCTCTACGGGGGCACGATGCACAACCCGGTCGTCTTCCACGCCGAGCGGGCGCTCCGGGAGGCAGGGTTCTCGACGCTGCGGATCAACTTCCGCGGCGTCGGCGAGAGTACCGGGCGGCACGACGGTGGCCGCGGCGAGGTCGAGGACGCGCGCGCCGGGCTCGACTTCCTGCTCGCGGAGCATCCCGGCGCGACCGACGTCGCGGTCGCGGGCTTCTCGTTCGGCGCGGCGGTCGCGCTGCGGCTCGCGAAGGAGGATCCGCGCGTGCGCCGCACGATCGCGATCGGCACGCCGGTCGCGATGCTCGACGCTTCCGCGCTCGCCGGCGACGGGCGGCCGCGCCTGTTCGTCCACGGCGAGCGCGACGACGTGGCGCCGCTCGCGGCGCTCGGGCAGGCGATCGGCGAGGGAGCGCTCGGAACCTCGCTGCACGTGGTCGCGGGCGGCACCCACTTCTTCGACGGAGACGAGGACGAGCTGCGGGCAGCGATCGGGGAGTTCGTCGCGGCATGACCCGCGCCGGGCGCCGCCGTCACCGGACGGCCCGGGACGCGCTCGCCCGGGCCGCTGCCCTGCTCCTGCTGGTCGCAGCACTCGCCCCCGCGGCCTCGGGGGCGCCCACACCCGCCGGCGAGGCCGAGGCGCCCCCCCCGGCGGAGAGCGCCTCGGCGGCGCCCCGGGCTTCCCGCAACCACGGGAGGATCCGACGCGCCCGGACACCGAAGCCGACCCCGTCCCCTCACCCGACGCCCGCACCGCCCGCGGGCGAAACCCCGACTCCGGCAGCGACCCCCGTCGCTCCCGGGGACGAGGCACCTCGCACCGGCTCGGAGGATCGCCCCGGCGGAGGACCGCAGGGCGGGGAGCCGGCCGGCCCCGCGTCGATCGGCGCGGTCGAAGCCGAGCTCGAAGATCGGGCCGGGACGTCGCCGCCGAACGCCGTCTTCGCCTGGAAGCAGCGGATGATCGACGCCGGCATCACGCCCGCGCTTCAGCAGAGTGCACTGCTCTGGTCGAACGTCCACGGCGGGCGCGAGCCCGGCACGACCGAGCTCACCGGGTTCTTCTCCGCGGCCTTCGATCTCGACCTCGAGAAGCTGCTCGGCACCTGGCACGGGCTCGCCCTCCGCGTCGGGTGGAACTGGTACCAGGGACCGACGCCGACCACGAGCCTGCTGGGCGGCCTCGGCAACATGTCGGTGAGCTACTACGAGGCCTCGAACGCCTTCCGCTTCTACGAGATCCGGCTGCGGCAGGACTTCGGTCCCGACGACCGATGGTCCTTCGAGATCGGCCAGCTCGGGGCCGATCTCGACTTCATGTGCTCGCGCTACGCCGCGCTCTACCAGAACGGGACCTTCGGCGCGTTCAGTTCCTTCACGAGCGTCCGCAACACGACCCAGGTCTTCCGCGCGCCGATCTACCCGCTCGCCGCCCCGGGCGCGCTCCTGCGCATGGGGCTGCCGGCGAACCTCGACGCGCGGATCGGCGTCTACACCGCCGACGCCGGACAGGACGTCGTGTCGAACTGGGGCTTCGGCTGGCGGCTGGGACACGGCGCCGGGGCGACGGTGTTCTGGGAGCTCGAAGCCGGCATCCGGCCCGGCGGCCGCCCCGGTGGGCTCACGATCGGCGGCTGGTCGGTGCTCGCCCAGCAGGACTCGCCGGAGATCGACATCCTCGAGCCGAGCAACCTCGCGTTCTACGCGTCGTTCGACCAGGCGATCCTGGCCGACGCGGCCGGCGAACCCCGGCTCGGCGCGTTCGCCCGCGTCGCCGTGAACGAGCAGTTGAACGCCGACCCGATCCTCCTGAACGCCGAGGCCGGGCTGAACCTCTTCCGCCCGCTGCCCTTGCGGCCCGACGACGTGCTGGGACTCGCCTTCGGCACCACCCGCTTCGGAGACCAGATCCGGCAGCTGCTGCCGGACCTTCCCGTCGGCGAGACCGTCGTCGAGCTCACCTACCAGGCGCAGGTCACGCCGTGGCTCATGATCCAGCCCGACCTGCAGTGGTTCTTCTCGCCCGCGATCTCGCGCCGCGACTCGCTCCTGCTTGGCCTGGAGGTGTCGGCGACGTACTGAGGATCGATGGGGACGCACCCCCACGCACGTCCGGCGGGGCAAGTCGCCGCGGACCTCGAGGTCGACGTCGCCCGCGGGCTCGACGAGGCGCAGGCGCGGCTGCGCCTCGAGCGCGACGGGCCGAACTCCCTGCGGGTCGAGCACGGCACGCCCGCGTGGAGGATCGCGGCCCGGCAGTTCTCGAGCCTGGTCGTCCTCGTGCTGCTCGGGGCGGCGGCGATCAGCGTCGCCCTCGGCGAGTCGATCGACGCGGTGGCGATCGTCGCGATCGTGCTGCTCAACGCGGCGATCGGCTTCCTGCAGGAGTACCGGTCCGAGCGCGCCGTGGCCGCGCTGCGGCGACTCGCGGCGCCCCGGGCACGCGTGCTCCGATCCGGCACGGTTCACGTCGTCGCCGCCGACGACGTCGTGCGTGGCGACGTCCTGGTGCTCGACGCGGGCGACGTCGTCGCCGCCGACGCGCGGCTCGTCGACGCGGCGATGCTCCGCACCGACGAGGCCCCCTTGACCGGCGAGTCCGAGCCGATCGCGAAGACGGTCGAGGCGCTGCCCGCGGACACCGCGGTCGCCGATCGCTCGAACTGCGTGCTGCTCGGGACCCACGTCGTCGCGGGCAGCGGCCGCGCGATCGTCTTCGCGACCGGGCCGGACACCGAGATGGGCCGGATCGCGGAGCTCGTCGCGACGGCCTCGGCCGGAGAGACGCCGCTCGCGGTCCAGCTCGACGGGATCGCCCGGCGGCTGCTCTGGGCGTCGCTCGGGATCGTCGCACTCGTCTTCGCGGCCGGCCTGCTGCGGGGGATGCCCGTGCAGGACCTCTTCCTCGCCGCGGTGAGCCTCGCCGTCGCGGCGATCCCCGAGGGGCTTCCGGCCGTCGTGACGGTCGCGCTCGCGCTCGGGGTCTCGCGCATGGCGACGCGGCGCGCGCTGGTGCGCCGACTGCCGGCGGTGGAGACGCTCGGCTCGGCCGAGGTCGTCTGCACCGACAAGACGGGCACGCTCACCGCGGGGGAGATGTCGCCCCGACGCGTCGTGCTCCCCGACGCCGTCTTCCACGTCGCGAGCGCCCCCGGCTCGAAGAGGCTCGGCATCCTGCGGGCGGACGAGGACGTGGACGCGTCGCGCGATGCCGGCCTCTGCGGGCTCGCCCGGGCCGCGGCCGCGTGCAGCGACGCCGAGCTGGGCGAGGAGGGTGCTCCGGGCACGGGCGACCCGACCGAGATCGCACTGCTGCGACTCGCACGAGCCTGTGGCGTCGAGCGCTCGGACGTGGAGCGGGACCTGCCGAGGCTCGCGTCGTTCCCTTTCGACGCCGACCGCAAGCGCATGGCGACGGTGCGCCGGGGGCCCGGGGGCGGGCGCGCGTTCGTGAAGGGCGCGCCGGAGTCCCTGCTCGGCCTCTGCACCGCGGCCCGGACCTCCCGCGGCGTCGTCCCGCTGGACGCCGCCGCGCGCGCGCGGATGGAGGAGGCGGCGCTGCTGCTGGGCGACGAGGCGTTCCGCACGATCGCGATCGCGGAGCGCGCGTGGAGCGGGGACGCCGCCGTCGACGCGGGCGACGTCGAGCGCGACCTCGTCCTGCTGGGCCTGGTCGGCCTGCAGGACCCGCCGCGGCCCGAGGCCCGCGACGCGGTCGCGCGATGCCGCCGGGCCGGGATCCGGGTGGTCATGATCACCGGCGACCACCCGGCCACGGCCCGCGCGATCGCCGACGAGCTCGGCATCCGCGATCCCGGCGACGAGACGGTCGTCGGCGCCGCGATCGACGCGATGTCCGACGACGAGCTGGCGGGGCGCATCCGCCGCATCGCCGTCCACGCCCGCGTGACGCCGGAGCACAAGCTGCGGATCGTGCGGGCGTGGAAGCGCAGCGGTGCGGTCGTCGCGATGACCGGCGACGGCGTGAACGACGCCCCGGCTCTCGAGGAGGCGTCGATCGGGATCGCGATGGGACGCACGGGCACGGAGGTCGCGAAGGAGGCCGCCGACATGGTGATCGCGGACGACGACTTCTCGACCATCGTCGCCGCGGTCGAGGAAGGGCGCGGAATCTGGGACGCGATCTCCCGCGCACTCGCCTTCCTGATTTCGGGCAACGTCGCCGAGCTCGCGGTCGTGCTGGTGGCCGTGCTGGTGGGCTGGCCGCTGCCGCTCCTGCCGATCCACATGCTCTGGATCAACCTCGTGACCGACGGCCTGCCGGCGCTCGTGCTCGCGACCGGCCCGGTCGACCCCGACGTGCTGCTGCGCCCGCCGCGCCACCACGACTCGTCGATGATGGACGCCTCCTTCCTCCGGCGCGTCGCACTCGTCGGCGCGGCCGTCGCCGCCTGCACGCTCGCGGGCTTCGCCTGGGAGCTCCTCCGCGGAGACGGGATCGACCACGCCCGCTCGGCGGCCTTCGCGATCCTCGTCGTCTGCCAGATGCTGGTGGCGCTCGGAATGCGGGAGAGCCGGCGTCCCCTCTCCCTGCCGGGCCTCCTCGCCGACCTGAGACTCGTCGGGATCGTCGCGGTCAGCCTCGCCGTCCAGCTCGCGATCCACCAGGTTCCCGGGCTGCGTCGCGTGTTCGGAACCTACGCGACCAGCCCCTCCGAGGCGGGCGGATGGCTCGCCCTCGCGCTCCTGCCTCTCCTCGTGCTCGAGGTCGCGAAGGCCGTCGGGCGGCCGCGCCGGCCGACGCCCTGAGCGCGTCGGCCGGAGGACGCGTCGCGCGTCTTTCCGCGCGACGAGCCGGCTGGTAGGAGCCCGGCATGATCGCGAAGAAGAAGCGCTACCGCGTCACGGTGAAGGCTGTCGGCCCGGGCGACGCGGAGGCGACGCTCGGCAGCGTCGTCGTCGACGCGAAGGATCGCGAGGGCGCGCTCCGGCTCGGCCGGGAGAAGCTCTGGACCGCCGAGCACGAGGCCTCGGGGGCGACGCCGGACGTCCACGCCGAGCGCATCGCGGGCGAGGGCGGCTGAGGCGCGATGTTCTCCGACGACCCCGCGCGCACCGGGGCCGTCGGGCGGCGGCGTCCGTCAGTGGGCGCCGTGGAGCATCTCGATCTTCGGCGGCCCCGCCGCGAATTCCTGCATCCTGCCGAAGAACTCGAGGAAGTACGGCGTCGAGGAATGCACCTTGAGCGCGTCCTGGTCCGCGTAGGTCTCGACGACGACGTAGGTGCCCGGCGACTCCACCGAACGGCAGAGGTCGTAGCGGAGGCAGCCCTTCTCCTCGGCGCGGACCTTCGCGGCGAGCGACGCGAAGACAGACTCGAACTCGGCGGCCTTGTCGGGGCGGATCGGCAGGGTGGCGACGACGTGAAGCATCGGATCTCTCTCCTCGGGGTTCGGTGACCGTCGCGCGGAAGAGCGCGACGAGGTCGAGTATCGGCCCGCGGCGGCGCGAGCAAACCGCCGCCGGATCGGGACGGGGTCGGGACCGGACTTGCCCGGGCCGCCCGCGTGGACGACAAGACCGCCGTGCCCGACCGACTGCCCCGCCTGCTCGCCCTCGCGCACCCGACCGTGTCGCTCGCGGCCCTCGTGCTGCTCGCCGCGGCCGCGTCGCTCGGGGTGCGCTCGCGCGAGCGAGGCGGCGCGGTGCTCCGGCCCCGTCACGCGCGACTCGCGCCCTGGGCCGCGGGCGTCACGATCGCGAACACCCTGTTCGGGATCGCCTCGGTCCGGCTCTGGCGACCCGACCTCGAGGTCGCCGGCGGGCCGCACTTCTGGCTGGGGTTGGCGATCGCGATCCTGCTCGGCACGGGCGCCCTCCTCTCGCGCGCCGTCGCGCGGGACGAGCGGGCCCGGCTGCTCCACCCGATGCTCGGCCTCGCGGCGCTGCTGCTGGCGCTCGTGCAGGTCTTCTTCGGGCTCTCGCTCGTCGCTCCCTGAGCCGACGGCCCCCGCGACCCGCGCGGCGGAACCTCGCCCGGAGCGACGACTCAGCGCTCGCCGAGCGTCGCGATCGCCGCGTTCGCGAGCCGATCGGCGCGCTCGTTCTCCGGGTGGCCGTCGTGGCCGCGCACCCAGTGCCAGCGCGCCCGGTGCCGCGCCGCCTCGTCGTCGAGCTCGCGCCAGAGCTCGGCGTTCTTCACCGGCTTGCGGTCGGCCGTCCGCCAGTCCTTGCGCTTCCAGTTCGCGAGCCAGAGCTTCATCCCGTCGACCACGTAGCGGGAGTCGGTCCACACCTCGACCTCGCAGGGCTCGCGCAGCGCGCGCAGGCCCTCGATGACCGCGCGCAGCTCCATGCGGTTGTTCGTCGTCGCGGGCTCGGCGCCGGAGATCTCGCGCTCGCTGCCTTCCCACTGGAGGATCGCGCCCCAGCCGCCCGGGCCGGGGTTCCCGTGGCAGGAGCCGTCGGTGTAGAGCCTGACGTGCTTCACGCCGCGCGGTTCAAAGGCGCAGGGCCTGGGCGACGTCCGCGGGAGCGAAGCGGACGCTCACGTAGAACGGGCCGAAGAGGCCGTAGAGCGCGCTGCCCTCGTCGTACCGCATCTCGTAGACGATGTCGCGGATCGACTTCGGCTCGCGCGCGAACAGCGTCACGCCCCACTCCCAGTCGTCGAGGCCCGTCGAGCTCGTGACGAGCTGGGTCACGCGGTCGGCGTAGCGGCGCCCCGCGTCGGCGTGCGAGGCCATGAGCCGCTTCCGCTCGTTGAACGGGAGCCGGTACCAGTTGTTCACCTCGCCTCGCGACTTGCTCATCGGGTAGAAGCAGACGACCTGGAACTCTTCCCCGGGAAGCCGCGGGTGGACGCGCGACTCCGCGTAGGCCGCCATGCGGCGGTCGAACCCGCCGAGCTGGCGAGCGAAGTCGGGCGACTCCGGCGAGAGCCCGTCCTCGTCGATGAGCTTCTTCGCCTGGTCGCCGGTCGTCGAGATGTACTCGCTCTTCTCGGAGATCGAGAGAAACGAATCGACGGTCACGAGGCAGGAGCCGAAGGCCGTCGCCGCGAGCTCCTGGCCGAGCCGCTGCAGCCGGGCGAGGTCGGCGTGCACGGCGAGCAGCGAGAAGTCGGCCTTGCCGATCACGCCGCTCGCGATCGTCTGCAGGCCCTCCTCCGCCTGGAGGCCCGCGAGGAAGGACTTCGCCTCCTCGATCGCCGCCGCGCGCTCGGCGGGCGGCAGGCTTCGCCAGCGGGCGCGGTCGATCCGCTGGAAGAGGTGGAGCACGGGCCATCCCGCGATGCCGGCCTGGCCCGCCGTCGTGGCCGCCGGGGCGGCCGCGGTCGGGCGATGGGAGGGGCGCCCGCCGGGCGCGGATTCGCTTGCGTCGGACATGTCGACCTCCGTCGGAATGCGGACGAACGGTTTCTAAGCCGCCCGGGCCGACGCTCGCAACCGGCGCCTCGGGACGGCTCGTGCACCCCGTCGGGAATGGAGAGCGCGCGGCGAGCGAGGCGATCCTCCCGCGTCGCGTCATGACCCGTCTATGGTTGACGGTCCCGTCCCGCTTGTGTGCACGCGCCCGCCTCTCTACCGTGGCGTGGGAGGCACTCACGGAGGGATCCCCATGGCAACGACGAAACCGACCAGGACGAGGGCGAAGACGACGGGACGTTCGAAGAGGATGGTCGCGGCGACACCGACCCGCAAGGTCGCCGCGGCGAAGGCGCCCGCGCCGAAAGGCGCTGCCACGGGCGCGGAACTGCGCCGCATCGCGCGCGCGATCGTCACCTCGACCTCGGTCCACGACGACAAGCGCATTCTCGCGCTCTACGCCGACAGCGTCGAGTCGCAGGAGGCGAGCCAGCTGCCGGTCTACGGGATCGAGGCGATCAAGCTGAAGGCCGAGCAGTGGCGCAAGATGGTCTCGGACTCGCGCTGGCACGCGCGCAACATGTGGTGCGACGGCCAGACGGTGATCATCGAGTGGGAGGCCCAGCTGACCCTGCGCCCCGGCAACCGCAAGGTGCTGCTCCGCGAGATCGCGGTACACGAGGTCCGCGCGGGCAAGATCGTGCGGGAGCGCTTCTACTACGACCCGTCCGTCCTGCGCTGACGCGGACGCCGGGACCCGGCGGGCGATGGCGGGCGATCGGCTTCTCGCGGGCTTCGAGAGCCGGGTCGACCCCGGCCGGCAGCACGCGGTCGAGGCCGCGATGCTGCACGCGGCCCACCGCGGCGAGATCCGCCTGCACGTCTCGGCGATCGAGGGAGCCGCGCTCGCCCTCGGCGCCCATGCGCCGGTGCCCGTCCCGATCGCGGACGCAGCCGGCGCGGTCGCGTTTCGGCGGCGCACGGGCGGGAGGCCGATCGCCTGCGGCGACGCGTTCCGCCTCGTGACGCTCGCCCTGCCCCGCCGCACCTCGCTGCTCGGCGACGATGCCGCGTCGATCGCCCCCGAACAGGTGATGAACCGGGCGGTGCGCGGCCTCCAGTCCGGACTGCGACGGCTCGGGCTCGACCCGTCGTACCCCGGGCTCGACTTCGTCACCGTCGCCGGGCGCAGCATCGCGCACCTCGCCTTCGCGGAGACCGACCGCGGCGCCGTCCTGTTCCAGGCGACGCTCGCCTGCGAGGCGACGCTCGCGGAGAGCACGCGGCTGCTCGACCGGCTCGATCCGGGCGGAGTGGTGCCGACGACGCCGATCCCGCCGTCGACGGCGACGAGCCTCGGCGAGCTCGGAGTCGCGCGCGGCCCCGCCGGGCCGGCGGGCGACGGCGCGAGCGGGACGACCGGGGCGATCCGCGGCCTCGCCCCGGAGGCGCTCGCGCGCGTGTTCGCGGCGTCGTGGGCCGAGCCGGCGGGCCTCGCGGTCGTCGGCGCCGATCCGCCGCTCGGGGGCGAAGCCGCACCGGATGCGGCGGAGACCGACGGCCCGTTTCCGCCGGCGCCCGCGGGAACGACGGTCGCCACCGCGCCCTCGCGGCTCGGGATCGCGCTCGCCTGGGCGCGGGCGGTCGACGGCCGGATCGAGGACGCCGCCGTCGGCGGCGACGTCCTCGCCCGCGACGGCGCGCGCGCGCGGATCGCGCGTGCGCTGGAGGGCTGCGCGACGGACCGGGCGGCGATCGGGCGCGTGCTCGACGCGACGCTCGACCGCGAGCGGACCTGGCTGCTCGGCGTCACGCCCGCGGAACTCGCCGGCCTGCTGGCATGCGCCGCGAGGGGGGACGCGTGAGCGGCGCCCACCGGGCGCGGATCGCCGCGGCGCTCGCCGGAGGCGGCGCCGCGCGCCTCGCGGCGCTCGCCGAGATCGGGGCGCTCGCCCCGGGGGAAGCGGCGGCCCTCGTCGACGCCGCGCTCGCCGCGGCCGTGGTCGAGACGCTCGCGAGCCCGAGCCGGAGCGAGCAGCGGCTCGCCGCGGAAACCATGGCCCCGCTCGCGAACGCGCTCCCCGCGATCGAGCACGCGCTGGACGCCGCGCTCGACGACCCGCGCCAGCGGCTCCGCTGGGGAGCCGCGTTCACGCTCGGGCGCGCGCGCGCGTCCCGGCCCGGACGCCTCTGGCCGGCCACGCGCGAGGCCATGGCGCTGCACGACGGCGACCAGCGCTGGGCGGCGACCGAGCTCGCGACGCGGCTCGCGCGCGCGGACGACGAGGTCGCCGACGGCCTGCGCGAGGCGGCGGGCGACGACTCGCCCGTGCTGCGCCGCATGGCCCTCTACGGGCTGCGCGACCTCGCCGCCCCGGATCTCGGCGACGCCGCGCGGCAGGCACTCGAGGACGTCGATGCGAAGGTGCGCCTGGCCGCACTCGCCGCGCTCGTCGCCGCCCCCGGGGACGATTCGCAGCGGGCGCGAAGCGCGGTCCTGGTCGCCTCCCGGGTGGCGGCCGACCCCGACCCCGGCGTGCGCCGCGCGGCCGCCGCGACCCTCGGACGCCTCGGCGTCTCGCTTCCCGAGGTGACGACGGCGCTCGCCGCCGCCGCGGAGTCGACCGACGAGGCTCTCGCGCGCGCCGCGCTCGCCGCCGGCCGCCAGCTCGGCGGCGAACCGGCTGCGCGTTGACCGCACCCGGTCGTCTGGTAGAGCCGAGCGCCATGCAGACCGCGCCGATCGTGGACCTCGACGCTCCGCCGAGCGCCTTCGACCGGCTCGCCGACCGGTCGCTCGCCGGCGAGATCCTCTCGCACGACGAGGCGCTGGCGGTCCTGGCGACCCCGGACGAGGCCCTGCCCGACCTCCTCCGCGCCGCCTTCCGGGTCCGCTCCCGGCACTGGGGTCGGCGGGTGAAGGTCTGCATGCTGCAGAACGCACGGTCCGGGCTGTGCCCGGAAGACTGCGGCTACTGCTCGCAGTCGGCGGTCTCGACCGCCGACATCGAGACCTACCGGCTCCTGCCCCGCGAGGACCTGCTCGCGGCCGCGCGCGCCGCGGTCGATCGCGGCGCCCGGCGCTACTGCATGGTCACGAGCGGGCGCGGGCCGAGCGATCGCGACGTCGATCACTTCTGCGAGGCGACCCGCGAGATCAAGCGCCAGTGGCCCGACCTCGAGATCTGCGTCTCGCTCGGACTCATGGACGAGCCCAAGGCGCGGCGGCTCGCGGACGCCGGGGTCGGCTGGGTGAACCACAACCTGAACACGAGCGAGCGCCACCACCCGGCGATCTGCAGCACGCACACCTACGCCGACCGGGTCGCGACCGTGAAGGCCGCGAAGGCGGCCGGCCTCCACACCTGCTGCGGCGGCATCATCGGCATGGGCGAGACCGACCACGACGTCGTCGATCTCGGGCTCGCGCTCCGCGAGCTCGGCGTGGACTCGCTGCCGCTCAACTTCCTGCACCCGATTCCCGGAACGCCTCTCGGCGACCGCCGCCCGGTCGACGCCGGTCGCGCGCTGCGCGCGCTGTCGCTCATGCGGCTGCTCAATCCCGAGGCCGACATCCGCGCGGCCGGGGGCCGCGAGCGCACGCTCGGTTCGTGGCAGCCGCTCGTGCTGTACCCGGCGAACTCGATCTTCGTCGCGGGCTACCTGACGACGCCCGGGCAGGCCGCCGAGGAGGCGCGCGCGATGTGCGCGGCCGCGGGCTTCGAACTCGAGTCCGAAGTGGAGAGCGTCCCGGCCTGAGGCGACCTACTTCGGCGGGGCCTCGCGCCGGGTCTGCGGGATGCCGACCGGCTGGAGGTGCTCGGCGAAGGCGGCGTCGAAGTTGGCCGCGATCTCTCCCGCCGTCCAGCCGCCCTCCTTGTACATCGCGGCCACGGGGCGCGGCGTCTGGAAGAGCGTGAAGGCGAAGCCGCGGCGCCCGAACACCTGCCCGTTCACGTGGCCCGCCCGCTCCGAGGCGAGGAAGGCGACGATCGCGCCGTTCAGGTCCGGGTTCATCTCGGGCGCGACCGGTCGGTTCTCCATGCCCGGCATGCTGCCGACCATGCGGGTCATCCCCGACGGCGCGAGCGCGTTCACCGTGATGCCGTGCTTGCCGAGTTCCAGCGCCCAGGTGAACGTGATGCCCATGAGCGCCGCCTTCGCGGCCGCGTAGTTGGTCTGGCCGAAGTTGCCGCGGAGCCCCGCGCTCGACGTGACGTTGACGATGCGCCCGTAGCCCTGCTCGCGCATGACCGGGATCGCGTGCCGCCCGCAGTTGAAGCTGCCCTTCAGGTGGACGGCGAGGACGGCGTCGAAGTCCTCCTCGGTCATCTTGACGATCGTCCGGTCGCGCACGATGCCGGCGTTGTTCACCAGCACGTCGAGCCGCCCGAAGGCCCCGGTCGCGGCCCCCACGATGCGGCCCGCCGACTCGAAGTCGGACACCGAGTCGTAGTTCGGGATCGCGCGGCCGCCCATCGCCTCGATCTCCCGGCAGACCTGCGCGGCCGGGTCCTCCTCGGTACCGCGGCCGTCGACCGAGCAGCCGACGTCGTTCACGACGACGCGGGCCCCCTCGCGCGCGAGCGCGAGAGCGATCCCGCGGCCGATGCCGCGGCCCGAGCCGGTGACGATCGCGACCTTTCCATCGAGCAACATGTGCGAGCTCCCGCGTGACGACGCGGCCGGGACGCTCCCGGCCGCGGGCCGCCGCCGCGTACCACGGCCGCGCGAAAGCGGTCAACGCGCGGCGGGCCGACGGGCGCGGGTTTGACACGAGGAGCAGCGGCCGCGAGAGTCCCGTCGGTCCCGCGGTCCGGCGTCCGCGACCGCCCGAGGAGGCCGCCGCGCGCTCGACGACGTCGCTCCGGAGCCGACTTCGCATGCGCCACCGACTCGAACCGATCGCGAGCGAACGACGGGCGCGCTTCCGCCTGACCCTGCCGACGATCCTCCTCCCCTTCCTGGTCGTGGTCCTGCTCGGTCGCGGCGACCGCATCCGCGCGCCGCTCGACGAGCGCGAGGCCGACCTCGCGCTGGCCTCGCAGCCGGCGCGCTGGATGGCCGCGGGTCCGGCGGCCCGCTCGGGCGCGCCGTGGACTCCCGCGACCACGGCCCTGTGCTCGATCGCGCCGCTCGCGATGCCCTCGACCGAGCGCAACCTGCGCCTGCCGGGGGTGGCGGCCGGCGCGCTCGCGATCGCGCTCGCGGTCGTGCTGGGCGAGCGGCTGTACGCGACGCGCGTCGGGCTGCTCGCCGCGGGCCTGCTGCTGCTCCTCCCGACGGGCCCGGCGCTGCTCGGCGCGAGGCTCGGCGTCGAGCCGTGGTTCCTGTGCGCGATGCTCGCCTCGCTCGCCGCGATCCGCGACCTCGACGAGTCGCGGCGATCGGCGAGGGTGGCCGGGATCGCCGCCGGGATCGCGATCGCACTCGCAGGTCGCGACGCCCTCTGGCTGCCGGCGCTGGCACTGGCGTGGCTCTGGATCCGACGCGCCGCGGACCTGCGCAGCGCCGCCGCGGTGCTGGTGCCGTGCCTTGCGGCGACGCTCGCGCTGTCGCTCGCGAGCGCGGTCGCGATCGGCCCCGCGGCGTCCCTGGAGGCGCTGCCCGCGAGCCTGTGGGCGCGCCACCTGGGGGCGCTTCCCGAACCCGCGGGACGCCTCCTGCTCGGCCTCGCCCCGCTCGCGCCGCTGGCGGCGATGGGCGTCGCGAGCATGCCCGAGGGCTGGCGAGCCGACGGGTCGCTGCGGTTCCTGCTCGCCTGGCTGCTGCTCGCGGCCGTCGACCTGCGGCTCGGGGGATCGGGGGTTCCGGCCTGGGTCGCGGCGACCTACCTCGTCGCGACGCTCGCGACCTGGGGAATCGCACGGGTCCGCTGGCCGACCGCCATCGCCGGAGCGGTGGCCGCCGCGGCGCTCGCGGCGACTCTCCTTCCCCGCCCCTGGCCGAGTTCCTTCCGCACCCCGGTCGAGACGTGGGCCGCCCGCGAAGCGGCGCGCTTCGTGCGCCGGACCCTGCCCCCCGAGACGACGGTCGCGGTCGCCGACGAAGGCGTCGGCAGCAGGCTCGCCTACTACGGGAGGCGCGAGGTCCTGCCGCCGGAACAGTCGACCTCGGCCGACGTGCTGGTGCTCGGCCAGGACGAGTTCCGCAGCCGGACGTCGTCCGCCGGGCCGGAGGTCCGAGACTCCGCATCGGCCCCCCGGCCGCACCTCGTCGCGCAGTTCGGCCCCTGGGTCGTGGCCCGGGTGAAGGGGCAGGCGAGCGGGTCCGGGGGAGGCCTTTCGGGCCCCGCGAACGAGCGTCGCACCGCGCCGCCAGCTGCGGAGAAATCCGAGTAATTTCAGATGCTTGAGACCTTGCTCCGGGGAAAATTGACATCCCCCCGGGGCCTCTCTACCGTCCACGCATCCCCTCTCTCGGCCTCGGCAGGTGAATGGCGATGCGGATGCTCTTGCCCCCGGTGCGTGAACGTCGAACGGTCGACGGCCTGCTCTCGGAGTTCTTCCGGGAGCACCGGCCGCTCGCGTTTCGGCGGGCACTCGCCCGCATCGCCCGGTGGTACCGCCTGCCGACGCCCCGCTACACCTGGTTCGAGTATCTCGACTGGGGCAAGAGCGGCGGCCGCACCTACGAGGACGGCCACATCCACCTCGTGCACCCCGAGCACTGGAAGCGCGGCCGCAAGTACAACTCCGAGCGCCAGTGGATCAACATGATCTACCACGAGATGGGGCACTACATCCTGTGGACGGATGCCGAGCGGAAGGCCGATGCCTTCGCGGCCGGCATGGTCCGGGGCATCGCGCCCCGCCGTCGGGCCGTCGAGCCGCTCTTGCCGGGAGCGGTCACCTCGCCCGGGGACCGGGTCGGGCCCGCGATGGTCGCGCGCCGTCGCGCGCCGTGGCGGGTCGAAGGTCGCCCGGGCCGGCCCGCCCGGGACACCTCCGCCGCTCGTGCGGCGAGCGGGCGCAGGCGCACGCATGGCTGAGGAGCGCCCGGAGGGAGGTGCCGCGGTGGAGTCGGTCGCGGCAGAGCCGGCGGTCTCGCCCGGCGAGCCCCTCGCGACCACGCCCGGCGACGACGCCTCGAAGGCCCCCGTCGACAACCGCTGGTGGGTCGACATGGGCGGCGCGCGCAAGGCGCGGACGCGCGCAGCCGCCCCGGCCGTCGAGGGCGAGGGCGAGGCCGGAACCGGCCGTCCGGGGCCGTCCTGGGTGGCGGGCGAGAAGCTCTTCCGCGAAGGCGAGTCCTTCGACGCGGACCGCGCGCGCGCGCACCTCTCGGGCTCGAACCTCGACTGGCTGCGCGAGGCGAATCCTCCCGAGGGCGGCTGGGTCGTCCTGAAGCTGACCGACGACCGACCGCGCGACGACGTCGTCGAGCGGGTGAGACGGTCGATCCGGCTGCCACGCGGAGCCCGCGGGGTGCTGCTCGACTCGGGCCCCACCCTGCGGGCGATCGTGACGGGTACGCCCGTCGGCGAGCGCATCTGCGAGATCTGCCTCGGCGCGGACTGCTCGCTCGACGTCTTCGTGCGCGGCGAGTGGACACTGGAGCGGACCTTCCGCGGTCGCGACCGGGCGCTGCGCGAGATCTCGGACCTCGTCGCCCGCTGGCTGGCCGACGACGCCTGACCGAGCGGGTTCCGGCCGCGTGCCACCCGCGCCCGCGCGGCCGGGATCAGCCGCCGTCGGCCCTCGCACCAGGTCGGCCCCGGCGCTACCAATCGACCGCGAATTGGCGTAGGCGGGCCGGAGCCCGCGCCACGCGGGATCGACGAAGGGAGTCGTAGACGATGGCGACGAAGCAGACGGACGACGACGAGGCGGCGGCGGCAGTCAAGGACGCAGCGTGGTGGTACACGCAGGCGGGCCTCACCCTGCTCGCCACCTTTCTCGCCGGGACCTTCCTCGGCTGGCAGCTCTGGGGCAGCGGCGACGCCGGCGCGCCGGCGCTGCGCACGAAGGTCGTCTCGATGGACCAGGACCTCAACCGCGTGAAGAACGAGCGCGAGGACTGCCAGAAGGTCCTGCAGGTGACCCAGGGCCGCCAGTCGTCCCTCGAGAAGGAGAACGCTGCGCTGAAGGCGAAGGCCGCGGCACCCGCGGCGCAGTGACGACGCGCCCGCGACCGGGGCCTGCCGAGACCGCGCGAGCGGTCGCGGCGCCCGGCCCGGTGGCGACCACCCGGCCTCAGAGCCAGGGCACGAAGTTGCGCAGGGCCGAGAGCAGCGCCTCCAGGTCCGGGTAGTCCGCGAGTTCGCGGCAGAGGAAGGCGTACTGCCCGCGGACGCGGTCGCGGTCGCCTTCCTCCTCGGCGACGCCCACGTCGCGCTCGAACTCCTTGAGCATCGGCTGCGTCTGCAGCTTCACGTCGACCGGGATGTCGTCGGAGGTCGCGATCAGGAGCCGGATCCGGCCGACGAGACGGCCGACGAAGTACTCGTCGCTGCGCTCCTCCGACACCTGCTCAGGCCTTCCCTTCGTCCTTCTCCTCGGAGAGCTGGCGCTTCCAGTCGAGCACCTTCGCCCTGGCGGACTCCGCCTCGGCCTCCGCGATCAGGCCGGCCATCTGGTAGAACTGCGACAGGCTCGTGTGGGCGAGGATGTCGTCGGGTGCGAGTTCGCAGAGCCGACGCCCCACCAGGATCGCCTGGTCGAGCTCGCCGAGTTCCTTGTGCGCCATGGCCAGCGCGTGGACGGCGTCGACGAAGCCGGGATCGATCTCGAGGGCCGCTCGGTAGCGCTCGATCGCACCCCGGAAGTCGCCGTCGAAGGCCAGGTCGAGTCCCTGGTCGTAGAGCGTCTCCTTGTCTGCCATGCCGGCGTGGAGCCTACGCAGGGGGCTCGGGCTCGGCAAGCGCCGCCACGGCGGGCGTGCACTCGGCAGCCTCGCCGAGAGCCGGATGCCCTCCCGGTCGCCGGCCTGCGCGGGCGAGCGCAGGGCCCCCCGGGCGAGGGCGCGGGCGCCACGTCTGCTAGCATCGCGGGATGGCTTCGTTCGACGAGGTCGTCGCCGAGGTGCGATCGCTGGTCGCCCGCACGGGGGACGGCGCTGAGTCCTGCGACGACGAGGCCTTCGGAAGCCTCGCGCTGCGCGTGTTCGCGATGCAGTTCGAGCACGACGCGCCCTACCGCGCCTTCTGCGAGCGGCGCGGCGCGACCCCGGGCACGATCGACGACTGGCGGCGGATCCCGGCCGTGCCCACCGCCGCGTTCCGCTCCCTCGACCTCGCCTGCGCCGAGGGCGGCTCCGTCTTCCTGACCAGCGGCACGACCGGGGGCACCGAGCGGCGCGGGCGCCACCTCGTGCCGCGACCCGAGGTCTACCGCGAGGGGGCGATCGCCCACTTCCGTCGCATGGTACTCCCCGACGGCGCACGACCGCGGCTGGTGGCGCTGCTCGCGGGTCCCGACCTGCTGCCGCAGTCCTCGCTCGTGCGCATGGTCGACTGGATCCGCGAGGACCTCTGCGGCGGCGAGTGCGCCTGGCTGGTCGGCGACGGCGCGTTCGATCCCGGGCTCGCCGCCGACCGCATCGAGGAGGAAGCCCGCCGCGGCGAGCCGATCTGCCTGGTCGGCGTGCGCGTGCTGTTCACGACCCTGCTCGAGCACTGCCGGACGGAATCCCGCGCCCTCGTCCTGCCGGCCGACAGCCGGGTCGTCGACACGGGAGGCCCCAAGGGCGGGCGCGCCCTCTCGGACGCGGGCTTCCTCGCCGCGTGCTGGCACGTGCTGGGCGTGCCGGCGTGGCTGTGCGTGAACGAGTACGGGATGACCGAGCTCTGCTCGCAGTTCTACGACGACGTGCTCGCGTCCCGCTTTTCCGGTTCGAACGCGAAGCGCCGCAAGCTCGGGCCGGCGTGGACCCGTACGCGTGCCGTCGACCCCTCGACGCTCGAACCCCTCGCCCCGGGCGAACCCGGAATCCTCTGCCACTTCGACCTCGCGAACGTCGGCTCGGTGCTCGCCGTGCAGACCGAGGACGTCGGGACCTGCGAGGGCGACGGTCGCTTCGCGCTGCGCGGCCGCCTCCCGGGCGCTCCGGCGCGCGGCTGCGCGCTCGCGCTCGCGGACCTGCTCGGGGAGCACGCGTGACGCCGCTCGACCGTCCCGGCGCCGCCGCGGCCGTCCTGCGGCTCCGGCGCGCGCAGGCCGCGTGGTCGGCGGTTCCGATCGACCGCCGCGTCGCGACTCTCGCGGGGGTCTCGGCCCTGTGGCTCGACGACCGCGCGCGCCTCGAGGAGGCGGCCGACGCCGTCGCTCGGAGCACCGGCTACGCGCAGCCGATGGTGCGCGAGTGCCTCGCCCGCGGCTTCGCGGCCTTCGACGGCCGCGGCCTCCGCGACGCGGTCGCCGAGGCCCGCGCCTGGCTCGCGGGCGACGGCCGGTCGCGCGCACGAGCACCGCGGCTCGTCGCCGTGGTGCTCGCCCAGAACACGCCCGGGCTCGCGATCGCGCCGACGCTCTCGGCGCTCGCACTCGGCTCGGCGGTCGCGGTCAAGTCGGCGAGCGGCGAGGGCGCGTTCGCGCCGCGACTCGCGGGCTCGCTCGCCGAGGTCGACGCGACACTCGGCCGTGCCTGCGAGGCGCTCGCCTGGCGCGGCGGCGACGCGGCCGTGGAGGACGTCCTCTTCGCCGCGGCCGACCGGGTCGTCGTCTACGGCGGCGACGCGGCCGTCACCGCCGTCCGCGCGCGCGCGGGCGAGCGCACGGTCGCACGCGGACCGCGCACGAGCATCGCGGTGGTCGACGCGGTCGAGCCCGGACCCGACGGCACCGCCGCGCGGCTCGCCCGCGAGATCGCGTTCCTCGACCAGCGCGGCTGCCTCTCGCCGCAGGCGGTGCTCGCGGGCCCGGGAGTGGACGCGGGCGCCCTCGGGCGCGAGCTCGCGGAGCGACTGCGCGACCTCGAGCGCGAGTGGCCGCGGCGCCCGCTCGCCCTGGGCGACGCGGGCGACTTCCGGCGCGCGGTCGACGACGCCGAGGCCGCGGCCCTCTCCGCCAGGGTCGAGGCGCTGCATGGCGGCGGGCCGGGCGAGCCCTGGGCGGTGGTCGTCGAGCGCGAGCCGTCGCTGCGACCGTCGCCGCTCGATCGCTTCGTACGCATCCACCCGTTCGCGGACGCGGCCTCGCTGCGGGACGCGCTCGAGCCGCTGCGCGCGTCCCTCGAGTGCGTCGGCCTCGAGGCCGGCCCGGATCGCCGCGAGGCGCTGCGCGAAGCCTGCCGCGAGGCGGGGGCCGCGCGGGTGTGCGCGATCGGCGCGATGCAGGACCCGCCGGCCGCCTGGCACGCGTCGGGGCGTCGCCCCTTCGAGGAGCTGCTGTCGTGGTCGGTCGCCGAGGACCGCAGACGCCCGGCCGAGCCCGGGCCGGAGCGGCGCGACGCCTTCCTGCGCCACGTCGCGCAGACCTCCGACGCGCCTCGCGGCATCGAGGTCGCGAGCGCGTCGGGCTGCTGGGTGCACGACGCGTCGGGCCGCTCGTGGCTCGACCTGCTGGCCGGCATCGGCGTCGCCACGATCGGGCACGGCCGCCCCGAGGTCGCGGCCGCCGTCGCCCGGCAGGCCGCCCGCTACACGCACGTGATGGTCTACGGCGAGGACGTGATCGAGCCGCAGGTCGAGCTCGCGCGCCGACTCGCCTCGCTGCTCCCGGAGTCGCTCGGCGTGGTCTACTTCACGAACAGCGGGGCCGAGGGCATCGAGGGCGCGATCAAGCTCGCGCGCAAGGCGACCGGGCGAGAGCGCATCCTGTCCTTCGAGGGCGCGTTCCACGGCGACACGACCGGCGCGCTGGCTCTCGGCGGCAACCCGGTCTACCGCGAGCCGTTCCGGCCGCTGCTGCCGGGGATGGGCCAGATCCCCTGGAACGACGCGGGCGCGCTCGACCGCATCGACGCGTCGGTCGCGGCGGTGTTCGCCGAGCCGGTGCAGGCCGAGGCCGGCGTGCGGGTGCCCGATCCCGGCTTCCTGCCCGCGCTCCGGGCGCGCTGCCGCGAGGTCGGCGCGCTGCTCGTCCTCGACGAGGTCGTGACCGGGCTCGGGCGCACCGGGCGGTGGTTCGGCTTCGAGCACTGGCCGGGGGCTGCGCCCGACGTGATCGTGCTCGCGAAGTCTCTCGGCGGCGGGCTGCCGCTCGGCGCCTTCGCGGCGTCGCCCGAGCTCATGTCGGTGCTCTCGCACGACCCCCCGCTCGGCCACGTGACGACCTTCGGCGGCAACCCGGTGTGCTGCGCGGCGGCGCTCGCGGCACTCGACGTCGCGGCCGACGAGGACCTGCCGGGGCGCGCGGCGAGGATCGGGCCGGACCTGCAGGCGAGGCTCGCGGCGCTCGTCGGGCGCGGCGGTCTCGTCGAGGTGCGGGGGCTCGGCCTCCTGCTCGGGCTCGAGTTCGAGTCGGCCGACGCGACCGTCCGCTTCGTCGAGCGCTGTCGCGAGCGCGGGCTGCTGCTCGGCTGGACGCTCCACCGCGACCGGGTCGTTCGGCTCGCCCCCCCGCTCGTGATCTCCGCGGAGGAGGTCGCGATCGCGGTCGGGGCGATCGCGGACGCACTCGGCTGAGCGGCGAGGCCGCGCCGGACCGGGATCGCGCCGAGGGGCATCGCCGTCGTCCTGCCCCGCGACCCCCCGCCGGCGCGAGGCACCCGGCACGCGCCGGCGACGGCGGCCGGGCCCGGACTCAGGCCCCGGGAGGAGCCGCGGCCGCCGCGGCCTCGCCTTCGCCGGCGCGACGCAGCAGTTCCGCCTCGATGAAGCCGTCGAGATCCCCGTCGAGCACCGCGTCGGCGTTGCCGACCTCGTGGTTCGTCCGGTGGTCCTTCACCATGCGGTAGGGATGCAGCACGTAGGAGCGGATCTGGCTGCCGAAGTTGATCTCGCGCTTCACGCCCGTGATCTGGTCCTTGCGCTCGCGCTGCTTCTCGAGCTCGAGCTCGTAGAGGCGCGAGCGCAGGATCTTCATCGCCATCGCGCGGTTCTTGTGCTGCGAGCGCTCGTTCTGGCAGGCGACCACGATGCCGGTCGGGAGGTGGGTGAAGCGCACGGCGGAGTCGGTCTTGTTGACGTGCTGGCCGCCCGCGCCCGAGGAGCGGTAGGTGTCGATCCGCAGGTCCTCGTCGCGGATCTCGATCTGGATGTCCTCGTCGATCTCGGGGCTGACCAGGATCGCCGCGAACGAGGTCTGGCGCCGCGCGTTCGCGTCGAAGGGCGAGATGCGGACCAGGCGGTGCACGCCGGCCTCGGCCTTCAGGTAGCCGTAGGCGTTCTCGCCCTCGACCGTGAAGGTCGCGCTCTTGATGCCCGCGCCCTCGCCCGGGATCTGGTCGACGAGCGTCGTCTTGTAGCCGCGCCGCTCGCACCAGCGCAGCACCATTCGCAGCAGCATCTCGGCCCAGTCCTGGGCCTCGACCCCGCCCGCGCCGGGGTGGATCTCGACGATCGCGTTGGATGCGTCGTGCTCGCCGCCGAGCATGCGCTCGAGCTCGAAGCGCCCGGCCTCGACCTCGAGCGCCGCGAGGCGCGCGTCGGCCTCGACCAGCGCGTCCTCCTCCCCGTCGGCGGCCATGTCGAGGTAGAGGGTCACCTCCTCGACGCCGTCGGTGAGCTTGCGCATGCGGCCGAGCTTGCCCTGGATGCTCGACCTCTCCCGGAGCACGGCCTGCGCGCGCTCGGCGTTCTGCCAGAGGCTCTCGTCGGCGCTCAGCTGGTCGAGCTCGGCCGACCGGCGCGTGAGACCGGGGAGGTCAAAGGAACCTCCCGAGCGCGGCGACGCGCTCCTCGAGCTTGCCGAGCCTGTCCTTGCCTTCGCCGAGCAGCATCGATCGATCCTCGCGGCGGGCGCGACGCGCCCGCGATGGTCCGGATTAGCGTTTCGGAGGACGCTTCGCCACGCGGCGGGACGTCGCCCGCCGCGGCGCGGGAGCGGGCGTCGCGCTCGCGCGCCTCGCCCCGGACCGGGCGGCGCGCGCGCGAGGTGCGGCGGCCGCGGACGCCGAGATCGCCGCCACCACCTCGCGCTGGAGGCGGAACATCCGGCGCGCGTCGGCCGGCGAGCGCTCGTGGTCGTGACCGAGCAGGTGGAGGATGCCGTGGACCAGCAGCGTGCGGATCTCCTCGTCGGTGCCGTGCCCACGCGCGGCCGCCTGGCGTTCGGCCGTCGGCACCGACACCACCACGTCGCCGAGCAGCCCGCCCGGGGCAGCCCCCCCGGGCTCCGCCTGCGGGAAGGCGAGCACGTCGGTCGGGCGATCCTTGCCGCGCCAGTCGCGGTTCAGCGACCGCATCTCCTCGTCGGCGACCAGCGCGAGCGAGAGCTCGCAGGGCCCGAGGCCGAGAGCCGCGAGCGCCGCCCTCGCGTCGCGGCGGGCGGAAGCGAGACGCGCGCCCAGTCCGCGCGAGGCGCGCGCCTCGACGACCGGGCGCGAAGCCGCGCTCAAGTCGCGCGCTCGTAGGCCGTGATGATCGCCTGCACGAGGCGGTGGCGCACCACGTCTCGCTCGGTGAACCGGACGAAGCGGATGCCCTCGATGCCGTGCAGGATCTCGGTCGCCTCGACGAGTCCGGAGGCCTTGCCCGCGGGCAGGTCGGTCTGGGTCACGTCGCCGGTGATGACCGCCTTCGACCCGAACCCGAGGCGCGTGAGGAACATCTTCATCTGCTCGCGCGTCGTGTTCTGCGCCTCGTCGAGGATCACGAAGGAGTCGTTCAGCGTGCGGCCGCGCATGAAGGCGAGCGGGGCCACCTCGATCGTGCCGCGCTCCATGTAGCGACGCGCCCGGTCGGGGTCGACCATGTCGTTCAGCGCGTCGTAGAGCGGGCGAAGGTAGGGGTTCACCTTCTCCGCGAGATCGCCCGGCAGGAAGCCGAGACGCTCGCCCGCCTCGACCGCGGGCCGCGTGAGCACGATGCGGGCGACGTCGCCCTTCACGAGCGCCGCCACCGCGACCGCCATCGCGAGGTAGGTCTTGCCGGTGCCGGCGGGGCCGACGCCGAAGACGATGTCGTGGCGGCGGATCGAGTCGATGTAGTGCTTCTGCGCGAGCGACTT
>JAFMJW010000204.1 GCA_017853315.1 Alphaproteobacteria bacterium | reverse complement strand
GTCGCCCCGCTTGCGGCCCCTCGACGGGGAGTCCATGGTGCACCCGTGCCGATCCGCGTCCTCAACCTCGACCACGTCGTCCTGCGCACCCGCGCCCCGGAGGCCGTGCTGCGCTTCTATCGCGACGTGCTCGGCTGCACCCTCGAGCGCACGATCGAGCCCCTCGGCATGAGCCAGTTGCGCGCCGGCACCTCGCTGGTCGACGTGATCGACTCGAACACCTGGGCGTCGCCGTCGCCCCCGGGCCACGGCGACGCCTACGACCATTTCTGCCTCGCGGTCGCGGGACCGGTCGAAGACGTGGTCGCCGCACTTCGGCAGGCCGGCGTCGCGCACGAGCCGCCGTCGGAGCGCTACGGCGCGACCGGGTTCGGCCCCTCGATCTACGCGACCGATCCCGACGGCCGCACGGTCGAGCTCAGGGTGACGGCCGCTGTCGGCGGGCCCGACGAGCCCGCCTCTCAGCCCTGACGACGAACGAGAGTCGCCGCGCGGGAGCGGCACGGAGAACAGCATGAGCGACGACACCCTTCGCAACGTGGTCCGCGCCGTCGGCGCCCTCTTCACGCTCCTCGGCGTCCGGTGGCTGCTCGACCCGGCAGGCGCAGCCGAGGGGCTCGGCATGCCGCTGCTCGACGGCCTCGCCCGCAGCACGCAGGTCGGCGACTTCGCGTCGTTCTTCCTCGTCGCCGGGCTGACGGCGATCCTCGGCGCCTCGCCCGGACGGGCGGGCCTCCTGCGGGTGCCCGCCGCCCTGATCGGCGGGGCCGCGGTGACCCGGACGCTCGCCTGGCTGTTCCGGGGCGCGGACTTCGCGACCTCGTTCATCGCGGTCGAGGTCGTGGTCGGGGCGCTGCTGCTGTGGGCGGCGAGCCGGCTCGGGGACGCCTGGCCGGGGGGCCGCTAGGCCCGGGGGCTCGACGCTTCATTTTCGTTGACGAAGGGAGAGGCCTCCCGCTACCGTCCGGTGTCGGCTTCCCGACCGCGCCCCCGGGCGCGCAACGACGAGAGGACTCCATGACGCGCATCACGCCGAGCCGCGGCCTCGCCGCCACCCTGACGATCGCGATCGTCCTCCTCGCCGCGCCGGCTTTCGCCCAGGTCGCGTTGACGGCCGACTCGGCGACGGTCTCGCCACGCCGGCAGGCCGTCTGCGAGGACACCAAGATCGACTGCCAGTCGAGCGCCGACTGCGCGTTCGCGAAGGCCTGCCTCGGCGAGGACCTCGACGCCTGGGTCGCCTTCGGCGAGGTCTCGACCGACAGCGCCACCTCGGCCTTCGTTCGCGAGGTCGACCGCGACGGCGCGACCGTCTCGGTGGGCGCCAGCTCCGGTACCTGGACGGGCGACAGCATCGTGTTCGACGGCGGCGACTGCTCGCCGCTCGGCAAGAACGCCGACACCTCGAACAACGGCGTCCGCTGCAAGGACCCGGCATCCGGCAGCCTCCTGATCCTGCGCATCCGCCAGCGGGACGGGGCCGAGTACGTCAAGATGACGGTCCGCGCGAAGCACCGCTCGCTCGAGCGGCCGACGCCCACGATCTCCGAGACGCCGCTCGTGGTCGGGCTCGACACCACGTCGTACACGCTGTCCGACGGCGTGACGCCGTGCCGCGAGAGCCCGAACGGAAGGCTCCGCTGCAAGAACTGACGGCCTCGGACGCGATGCCGTGACGAAGAAGGGGGCGCGCCCTGCGGGCGCGCCCCCTTCGCGTCTCGGGTCCCGGGCAGCGGGTCAGCGGCCGCGCCGGGGCACCAGCTCCCAGTAGTCCATGTCCAGCAGAACCCGCGGGTCGTAGCGCTTGCCGTCCTCCAGGCGCATCTGGAAGTCGGGCTGCTCGGCCGGGTCGAGGTCCTTCACCGCGACCAGCCGCAGGCGCAGCGCGCCGACCCGGTCGTCGGCCGTCGGGTGGGTCTCGAGCACCTCGCTGAACGAGTAGATCGTCGTGCCCGCGTAGCAGGGATTCGCGTGCGCGCCGCTGTTCATCGCGACGATCCCGGAGCGGTTCTCGAGGCCGTTGAACGCCTGCGCGTAGGCGACCGAGAGCGGGAAGCCGCCGTAGACGAGCGGCTTGCCGTCGGTCCGGAGCGCGTCGAAGTGGACCTTCGCCGAGTTCTGGAAGAGACGCGTGTACGACATGTGGTCCGAGTGGTTCACCGTCATGCCGTCGTGGTGGAAGATGCGCTCGCCTTTCGCGTAGTCCTCGAACCAGAAGCGACCGCCGGTCTGCTCGGCGGTCGGGAACGGCCCGGGGAAGGCCGGCAGCTCGCCGACCGCGACGGCCGACGGGAGCTTCGGCACGACCGGCGCGTCGAGGTACGCCGTCGCCTTCGTCGCATCGCGCTTGCGGACCATGACCCAGCGCACGTACTCGAGCACGATCTCGCCGCGCTGGTTGCGGCCGACGGTACGCACCCAGGCGTTGCCGGTCTCCTTGTTCGAGTTCTCCTTCAACCCGACGACCTCGATCCGGGTCGTGATCTCGTCGCCGTGGAAGACCGGCGTGCGCCAGACCATGCCCGCGTAGCCGAGGTTCGCGCGCGCGTTCAGCGACACGTCGCGCACCGTCTGCGCGATCACCGTGTGGAACACGACGAGCGGGTGGACCCGCCCCTCGGCGCCGCAGAAGCGCGGCGTCCGGTCGTTCGTGGTCGCGATGTGCCACGCCGTCTCGGCCGACGTGAGCACGCGGGGCGTGGCGCACGGCTGCTCGCGGCCGATCACGAAGTCCTCGAAGAAGTTCCCGATGCTCCCCTTGCCCTCGCCCATCCCGGTCGTCTCCTCCGTCGTCCCGCGCGTCAGTCGCGGGGCAGCCCGAGCATGCGCTGGGCGATGATGTTCTTCTGGATCTCGTTCGTCCCGCCGGCGATCGACGCCGCGCGGGAGAACATCTGGTGCAGCACGAAGCGCCCGCCCGCGACCGCGTGGCGCGACCCGCGCACGAGCTGCGCGTGCGGCCCGAGCAGCGCCGTCCCGGCGTCGCCGATCGCCTGCGAGAGGTCCGCGAAGAAGGTCTTCACGATCGACGTCTCGGCGCCGGGCGTGATCCCCTGCCCGAGCCGCGTCAGCATCTGCAGGTTCATGAACCGCATGATCTCGGTCTCGAGGAAGAGCTGGGCGAGTCGCTGCCGGGTGCGCGGGTCGGCGGTCGCGCCCCGGCGACGGGCCTCCTCGACCAGTTCGTCGACCTCGATCCGCATCAGCACCTGTTCCTTGATCGCGTAGTTCGTGCCGCGCTCGTGGGCGAGCGTGACCTGCGTGAGCTGCCAGCCCTCGTTCGGCTTGCCGATCAGGTTCGAGCGCGGGACGCGCACGTTGTCGAGGAAGACCTCGTTGAACTCCGAGGCGCCGGTGAGCTGGCGCAGCGGCCGGATCTCGATCCCCGGCGAGCGCATGTCGACGATGAAGTAGGAGATGCCGCGGTGCTTGCGCGCGTCGGGATCGGTGCGCGCGAGCAGGATCGCCCAGCGCGCATGCTGGGCGTAGCTCGTCCAGACCTTCTGGCCGGACACGACCCAGTCGTCGCCGTCGAGCTCCGCGCGCGTGCGGAGCGCCGCGAGGTCCGAGCCCGCGCCCGGCTCCGAGTAGAGCTGGCACCAGATCTCGTCGGCCGAGAGGATGCCGGGCATGAAGCGGCGGCGCTGCTCCTCGGTGCCGAAGTGCATGAGGGTCGGGCCGACGTTGTTGATGCCGACGCGGTTCGGGAACTGGGGCGCCCGCACCCGGGCCATCTCCTCGGCGAAGATCGCCTGCTGCATCGGGGTCGCGTCGCGCCCGCCGTAGGCCCGGGGCCAGTGGATCCCGACCCAGCCGCCCTCGTGCATGCGCCGCTGGAAGGCGCACATCCACTCGAACTCCGCGTCGAGATCTTCGGGCGGCTCGTCGCGCGGGACGCTCCGCTCGAGGTGGGAGCGCAGCTCGAGGCGGAACGTCTCCTCCTCCGGCGTGTAGGAGAGATCCATCCCCCGGGGGTATCAACCGGCGGCGGGCTTCGCCAAGCGCTTCGGTTCGTCGCGACCGGGTGCGGCGGGCTTCGCCAGGCGCTTCACTTCGTCGCGACCGGGTGCACCGGGCTGCCCACGGCACCGACGAAGGGCTCGGCGGGCGCGTGCAGCAGGAACTCGTACGTCCCGTCGGCCGCGCAGTCGTCGGCAAGCTCGTCGAGCACCCAGTTCTGCCCCTGCGTGAGTCCCATCTCGACGAGGTGGAGGAGGTGGACCGGGAGCAGCGCATCGGGTTTCTCGCCGGGCCACACCTCGAACGGCATCGTGTCGGTCGCGACCGCCGCGACGTCGCGCGCGCGGAACCACTCGGGCGTGCTCGTGCCGAGCCCCGGGCTCGGCAGGCGGTAGGCCTCCTTGTCGCCCGCGCGCAGGTGCTCCATCTGCCCGGTTCGGACGAGGATCACGTCGCCGGGCTCGACCGAGAGACCCGTGCGCGCGAGGGCGCCGTCGAGATCCGCCGCGGTGATCGCGTAGCCGGCCTCGAGCCGGCCGACGCCGTGCAGGCGGGCCACGTCGAGCAGGATCCCGCGGGTGACGATCGGCCGCTGCAGGTGGATCGAGCACTTCGCCGCGCCCCTCTCGGCCGTGACGCTCGACGCCGGGAACCCGTTGTAGAGCCGCCCCTCGTAGCTCGCGTGCGCGAGCCCGTCCCAGTGGGTCGCCGCCTGGAGACCCATGACGACGACGTCGTCGCTCAGGCAGACGTTCGCGGGGTCGCCGGTGAAGGGCGTGTTGATCCCGACCATCGTGTGGAGCGGGTTGATGCGACCCTGGATGCGACCGGTCTGGGGGCCGTCGTGGTGGAGCGGCAGGGCGAGCGAGAACGACCGGCCGGTGCGGACGCAGCGCGCGCCGCGCAGCGCGGCGTCGGGGCCGAGCAGGTTCAGCGTTCCGATCTCGTCGTCGTCGCCCCAGCGCCCCCGGTTGCTCACCTTGCGGGCGATCTCGTGGAACCACGGTGGCAAGGCCATCTTTCTCCCCTTTCCCCGGACGCCCGCGGGCGTCCCTCTCAGACGATCCCGCGGCGCCGCAGGTCGTCGATCTCGCCGCGCGAGAACCCCCCGAGCCGCGCGAGCACGTCGTCGGTGTCCTCGCCGAGACGAGGCGCGCGGCGCGCGGGCGCGCGGCCGCCGCCCATGCGGATCGGCGTGCCGGTCTCGCGGAGCCGGCCGTACGTCGGGTGATCGACCTCGACCAGGAGCCCGCGCGCCGCCACCTGCGGGTCGGCGAGCGCGTCGGACACGCCCTGCACCGGCGCGCACGGGACGACCCCGCGCAGCAGGTCGACCCACTCGGCGGTCGTCCGCGCGGCGAAGTCGCGCCGCAGCTCCCCGAGGAGCGCCTCGCGGTTCGCGCCGCGCAGGGCGAAGTCCGAGAAGCGCGGGTCGGCCGCGAGGTCGTCCCGGCCGAGCACGTCGCACAGGCGACGCCAGAACTTCTCCTTCATGCACATGACGACCAGATGCCCGTCGCGGGTCGCGAAGGCCTGCGCCGGCACGACCGTCTGGTGCGCCGAGTCGCGCGTGCGCGCCGGCTCGAAGCCGCGGTTCAGGCTCCAGGCCGCGAGGTAGTTCAGCATCGAGATCGAGGTGTCGAACAGGCTCACGTCGACGTCGCAGCCGACGCCGGTCTCCTGCGCCCGGTGGAGCGCGATCATGAGACCCAGCATCGCCACGAGTCCCGAGGAGAAGTCGACGACCGACACGCCCGACCGCGCCGGCGGGCCGTCGGGCTCGCCGGTGATCGACATGTAGCCGGCGAGCGCCTGGACGAGGAAGTCGTACCCGGGCTCGCTCGCGCGCGGGCCGGTCCGGCCGAAGCCGGAGAGCGAACAGCAGACGATGCGCCGGTTCACGTCGGCGAGCGAGGCGTAGTCGAGCCCGAGTCGTGACGCCTCCCCGCCTCGCAGGTTGTCGAACACGGCGTCGCACGCGGGAGCGAGTCGGCGGAGCACGCCGCGCCCCTCGGGCGCCCGGAGGTCGAGCGTGAGCCCGCGCGCGCCCCGGTTCAGCGACTGGAAGTAGATCGAGTCGCCG
>JAFMJW010000203.1 GCA_017853315.1 Alphaproteobacteria bacterium | reverse complement strand
ACTGAGCTAGCGGCCCACCGGCTTCTTACCCGCCTGCCCGAGGACCCGCAACCGCCGGCGCCCCCCTCTCACCCCCCGCCCGCCTCCGGCACGACGAGCCCGACCGAGTAGCCCAGCCGGGCCGCCGACGTGAGCAACTCCGCTCTCGCCCGCACCCGTGTCGCGCGTGCCGTGGCGAGGTCGCGCTCGGCCGTGAGCAGCGCCACGATGTCGGCGAGCCCGTTCTCGTAGCTCTTCGCCGTGCCCTCGTAGGCCTCCTTCGCCGACGAGAGCAGCGCCTCGGCGTAGTCGAGTTTGCGGCGCGCGGCCTGGTAGTCGAAGTACGCCGTCCACACCTCGGCCGAGGCGTCGATCCGCTCTCTCTCCAGCGCCGCCTGCGCCTGCGCGGTCGCCGCCTTCGCCTCGCGGACCGCGTTCTCGCGCCCGAAGCCGCGGAACACGTCCCAGTCGAAGCGGAATGCGGTCGACCAGGTCGGCTGGTTGGTACGGATGTCGCGCGTCGAGCCGAGCGAGTAGTGCCACGAGTCGAAGCCGTAGTTGCCGTCGAAGCCGATCGTCGGCAGGAAGTCGGCGCGCGCCCGGTCGGTCTCGGCCACCCGCGCGCGCACCTCGGCCTCGCGCGCCGCGAGATCGGGCCGCTCTTCCATCGCGCGCGCGATCAGCGCATCCACGTTCGCGTCGAGGTCCGACGGGATCGCCCGCCCGCCGAGCGGCCGGACGCGGGGCACGCGACTCGCGTCGCGACCGAGCGCACGGCCGAGCTGCGCCTCGGCCGCGCGGATGCCGGCGGCGGCGCTCTCGCGGTCGTAGAGCGAACGCGTCTCGACCTGCTCCGCCAGCAGCACGTCGGGGCGCGTGCCGAGCCCGACGTCGAGCCGGCGGGTGGCTGCCTCGCGCACCCGCCGGGCGAGCTCGACGTTCTCGGTCGCGGCCGCCTCGAGCGCGATCGCGGCATCGAGCATGAAGTAGGCGTACGACACGTCGTAGGCGACGCGCTGAAGCTCCCGGTTGAACGAGAAGTTCGACTGCAGGAGCCGCTCTCGGGCGACCTCCGCGGAGCGTGCGCGGCGCCCGAAGTCGAGCAGCGTGTACGTGAGCGACACCTGCGGCTCGAAGGCACGCTGGTGCGCGACCAGCGTCTGCGGGGAGTCCTGGAAGAGAAGCCGCTCGTTCGGCGCCGCGCGCACCGCCGTCTGCAGCCTCGGGTAGTAGGGTTCGAGGCTGCGCCCGACCCGCGCCGCGGCGCCGCGCGAAGCCTCCCAGGCGGCGCGCGTGCTCGGACTCTCGCGCAGGCCGAGATCGATCAGCTCGGGCAGGTCGAGCGGTCCCTTCGCGGCCTGGTCCTCGGAACCCGGCTGCGACTTCCTGGATTCACCCGCCGCGTTCACCGATGGACGTGCGCGCGAGTCGCCGTTCGCGGAGGCGGGTGCGCTCGGGTCGCCGTCGGCCGTCCCGTTCGCGCCGGCACCCGTCGCCGCTCCCGGCACCGGCGTCGGCACGACGCCGGTGCCGGGCTCCCAGGTGCGGTCCGACCGCGACGGCGCGAGCGACTCCGGGTCGACCGCGCGCAGCGGGTTGATCGGGGGTCTCATGGTCGCGCAGCCCGTCGCGAGCAACGTCGCCGCGACGACCGCTGCCGTCGCCCCCCGCCGCAGCACCCGCCCGAGGGCCGTCTCCAGCCGGGGCATCAGCACCGAGAGGCGGCGCAGGTTCTCGACCGAAGACATGATCTCCGTGACCTGCCGGGTCGTGCGTCCCGGCATCCGGCTCGGTCCGCGTTCCTCGAGCCGATGCGAGAGCGCGTCCACTTCGGCCCCGAGGTCGGGAAGTCCCGATCCACCGTCCGCATCGAGCACCACCACTTCTTCGCGCGCAACGGCCGCCCCGTCCCCTCGACGCTTCCTCGGCAGCGAGGCCTGCTTCGCCGCGTTCTCCAGCGCATCCCGGATCGATCGAGCGTGCGCGGCCGCAGCCGCGTCTGCATCCGCTGCGAACCCCACCGGGTCGTCCGGCGACGCGTCCGGCGGTGCGAGGGCGCGCGCCCGCGCGACCAGCCCCGCGCGGTACGCCGAGCGCATCGCGAGCCCCGTCGCCTCGACCACGTCGTCCGGCTCGAGCTCCGTGTCGCCCTCCACGCGGAGCTCGTCGACCAGCCGAAGCAGGTCGGCGCCGATGCGCCCGACCTCGAGGCGGTTGCGGACGAGGTCGGCCATCGGCGCGGGCTTCGCGCCGGGGCCCGGGAGGAGCCGCGTGAGGATCCGGCCGAGGTCGCGCCAACGCCGCACCACCTGTCGCGCCGCCGTGTCCGGAGCCACGAGTCGCATCACCGTGAACAGCACGGAGAGGCCGAGGACGACGCCCCAGATGCGCCACAGCACGCCGTCCACCGACTGGACCGGCCGCTCGGCGACGACGAGGAGCATGACCGTCGCCGCGGCCTGGTAGCCCGCGTACCACCAGCGCGGCTCGCCGAGAGCGACGTACTCGCACGCGAACAGGATCGCGAGCAGCAGCGCGAGCCAGAGCGCCACGTCGTCGGAACCCGACATGAAGCCGATCACGAGCGCCAGCGAGAAGGCACTGCCCGCGAGCACGCCGGCCGCGCGCAGCCACGCCTTGCGAATCGTCGCGCCGAGACTCGTCTGCATCGTCATGAGCGGGCTCCAGAGGAACGTGACCGGAGCCGTCAGGTGCGTCGCGAGTCCCAGGTGGAAGCAGATCGTCATGGACAGGGCGACCTGCAGCGCGTAGCGCAGGCGGATCGGGTCGAGAACCTGCACGCCGGGGCCGGTGCTCGGGATGTCGAGGAGATCGCGCGGGTCCTCGCGCACGAGCCCGTGCAGGTCGGTCGGCGAGGCGTGCAAGACCTGCGCGAGTGCGCCGAGCGCCGCGATCCACGCCGCGCGACGCTCCCGGTCGCGCGCCGTCGGGTCGCCGTCACGACCCGGGTGGGAATCGCGCTCGGCGGCCGCGACTTGCTGCGCGCGCTCGAGGTCCGCGCGCAGCGCGAACAGGTCGGGCCACGGGGCTTCCCCGGGGGTTGCGGTCGGGACGCCGTCGCGAATCGCGTGCGAAGCACGGGCGAAGCCGTCGAGCGCGCGATCGAGCCCGGCCACCAGCGCTCTCGCCGCAGCGGCGACGCCCGGTGACAGGCGGACCGGCCCCTCGCCGACGATGGCTTCGAGCGTCGAGACGAAGGAGCCGGCGCGCTCCGCCGTGCTCGTGAGCAGGACGAGCAGCCGATCCTCGTCGTCGGAAAGGCCCTCCTGTCGCACCTGGTCGACGAGGCGGATCGCCGTCGTGCGCGGGAAGTCGCGCGGCATCTCGGCCGGGTCACCCGTCGGAGCCCGGTCGACGACCCGGGCCAGTCGCGTGCGCTCGTCGCGGAAGCTCCCCTCGAGCGCCGCGGAAAGCCGCAGGCGCACGCCGCCGGGGCGCGCCAACTCGAAGAAGACGGTCGCGACGACGGCGGCGAGTCCCACCTCGAAGGCGGTCGAGCCCGCGGTCGGCGCCAGCAGGCGCCCGTCGAGCGCGCCCCGGTACAGCGGGATGACGATCACGAGCAGCGCCGCGTAGGCGTCGAACGCGTAGCGGGTGACGGGATGGAAGTAGAGCAGCGCCGTGATCGCCGCGAAGAGCGCCGGCACGAAGACCGGCGGGATCTGCAGGAGGAAGCCCCCGACCGGCACGACGAGCAGCGCGGGCACGACGACGAAGGCGAGCCGTCGCGGGAGCGTCCGCCAGTTGCACATCGACGTCGGCGAGAGCGACTGGAGGACGAGCAGGGCCGCGATTCCGCCGACCACGCCGGAAAACAGCGAGAGCGCGATCGCCGTCACGGCGGCCAGCGCCACCCAGAAGGCTTCGCGCGTGCGCCCCGGCGTGCTCGCGAGCTTTCCGCGAAGCCATTCCCAGGCGGGGTTCGCACCCGCACCCGCACCCGCACCCGCACCCGCAGCCCTCCCGGGGCTCGCGATCATCGCCGTGCGTGCTCCCGTGGTCGCGGCCGGCGGGCTCCCGGCGGTCAATCGTCCCCCTGCACCGTCACGACCGCGCTCGCCCCCATGCGGAGCGTCACGTCGGGGTCGCGATCCTCGAGGCGGATGCGCACGGGGAAACGCTGCGCGAGCCTGAGCCAGTTGAGGGTCGGCTCGACCTCGGGCAGGACGCCGACGGTCGCGCCGTTGCGCTGGTGGAGCCCCCAGCCGACGCCCTGCACGGTTCCGCGCAGCCGCTTGCCGGGGTAGCCCATGAGGAAGACCTCGGCCGGCATCCCGGGCGCGATGTGCCGAAGAAACGACTCGCGATAGTTCGCCATCACGTACCACTCGCGGTCGTCGATCAGGGCGAAGATCTCGCGGCCCTCGTTCGCGTACTGGCCGACCGCGATGTTCAGGTTCGTCACCCACGCGTCGAAGGGTGCCACCACGCGGCAGTAGTCGACGTTGAGCCGCGCCGCTGCGACCCTCGCCTCGGCGGCCTTGCGGCGCGTGTTCACGTCGCCGAGCTTGCCGAGCAGGTCGCGCGCGCGTGCGACCTCGGCCTTCGCCTCGGCGAGTCCGGCCTCGCTCGCGCGGACCTTCGTGCGAGCCTCCTCGACCTGGTTGCGTGTCGCGAAGTCGCCGCGCAGCAGCGGCTCGACCCGCGCGAGGTACTGCCGTGCGTAGGCGGCATCGGCCTCGCGCTGCTTCACGCGCGCCTCCGCCGTCTCGATCGCGCGCTCGAAGCCGCGGACCTCGAGCGAGGTGAGTTCCAGCTCCGCCGTCGCGAGTGCGAGGGCGTGTTCGTAGGGGCGCGGGTCGATCGCGAACAGCAGGTCGCCCTGCCGGACGCGTTGGTTGTCCGCGATCGGCAGCTCGACGATCGGCCCGCTCACGTGAGGCGCGATGCCGATGAAGTTCGCCCGCAGGAACGCGTCGTCGGTGCGCGGGTGGCGCATGACGCGGCGATAGACGACCGCCGCCTCGGCCAGCGTCGCGAGCACGACGAGGAGGCCGATCGCCCGGCCCAGCGCCTGCTTCCCGCTCATGACCCGAACAGGAGCAGCCAGGTCGTCATCGCCCCGATCGCGGCGATGCAGCCGTAGACGACCGGGCGCGGCCCGACGTGTTCGTCGATCCCGGTGCGGGCGAAGACCGCCTGCAGGATCGCGGCGAGTGCCGCCCCCGCGACCAGGCACGGCATCCACGCCGGCAGGAACGACCCGCCGACTTCGACGACCGGGTCGCAGCCGGTCGCGAACAGGGTGGAGGCGATCGCTGGGGCTGCGCTCCCTGCCCGGGTCCCGGGGATCGCACCGGTCCGGTCGAGCAGGGCCTCTCGCTCCGCTCGCGGCCGTGCCTGGGTGGTTTCTCGCCCCCCCGCGCCCCTCGGGGCGCTCGCATTTCCGGGCCGCATGACGGGGAGCGTCTTCGCGCCCCCGGGAACCCGGGTCAAGGAGAGGGGCCCCCGAGGGGACCCGGGAACCCAGGGCGCCGCTGGGCCGGCATCTTCCAGCCGGCGCCTCGATCGCGCTCGGCCGGACGGTGGCCCCGTCGGTTTTGGCCCACGCCCGGTGCCCGAGACATGCCAACGGTTGTCGTCTACCGGCGCTAGCGGATGGAGCGAACCTTCAACCGGGAACAGGAGAACGACCATGTCGATCAAGAGACCCCACCGAGCCGCCATGCTGGCCGCCACCACTGCCGCGCTCCTCTCGTTCGCGCCGTCGATGGCGCGAGCCGCCTCGGGCGACGCCGCGCGCATCGCCCGCACGATCCGCGACGCGGTCCACGCGACCGAGAGCCCTGACGGCGTTGCCGCGCCGGCGGCCTCCTCGACCGCCAAGGGCGTCGCGGTCCTGCCGGACGGCAAGCGCTTCCTCGTCAACAAGACTCTCGGCAGCGAGCGCTGGGTGCTCACGTGGGACACGCGCCTCAGCGCCCGGGGCGACATCAGCGGGAACGTGCTGACGGACTCGGCCGTCGTGTTCCTGAACTGCCCGGTGACCGGCGTGACCGGGAGCGACGTCTACACCGCCGACTTCATCGTCACCTGCTACAGCGGCGTCGCGATCGTGCCGCAGGA
>JAFMJW010000033.1 GCA_017853315.1 Alphaproteobacteria bacterium | reverse complement strand
GCGCTCGGTCACGATCGCACCCGAGGCGGGCAGCGAGCGCATGCGGCGGGTCATCAACAAGAACCTGACCGAGCCCGAGATCCTGCGCGCCGCCGAGCTGCTCGCCGGCAGCGGCGTGCGTGCGCTCAAGCTCTACTCGATGATCGGCCTGCCGACCGAGACCGACGCGGACGTGCTCGCGATCGCCGACCTCGCGGCCTCGATCCGCTCGCGGCTCCCGGGCGGGGTCGGGCGCATCACGCTCTCGATCAATCCGTTCGTGCCGAAGCCGTGGACGCCGCTGCAGTGGGAGCCGATGGAAGACCTGCGCGTGCTGCGCGATCGCGCACGCTTGCTGCAGGCGGCCGCGTCGCGCATCCCCGGCGCGACGGTCGACCTCGAGTCGCCGCGCGACGCCTACTGGCAGACGCTGCTCTCGCGCGGCGACCGCTCGGTCGCGCAGCTCGTCGTCGAGGCGCGTCGCGAGGGCGGCCGCTTCTGGTCCGTCGTGCAGAAGGCGCGGCGCGCGAGGGGGGAGGGCGGCATCCCCGACCCCGACCGGTTCGTCCACCGGCGGTGGGAGGCCGACGAGCCGCTGCCGTGGGACTTCATCGACCACTCCGTGAGCAAGCGCTACCTGCTCTCCGAGTGGCGCAAGGCGCTGCTCGAGCGAGAGACTCCGCCCTGCGACGTCGCGACCTGCACGACCTGCGGAGCGTGCTGAGGCGCGGGGGCGCGTCGATGGTGCTCGGGACCGGAGTCGACCTCGCCGAGATCGAGCGCGTGGCGCGCGCGATCGACGGCCCGCACGGCGCGCGCTTCCGCGAGCGCGTGTTCACCGAGGTCGAGCGGCGCTGGTGCGAAGGGCGCGGGCGCGGGCGCGGGCGAGCCGAGAGCTACGCCGCCCGCTTCGCCGCGAAGGAGGCGGTCATGAAGGCGCTCGGCGTCGGCTGGGGGCCCCGCGCCGGCTGGCTCGAGATCGAGGTCGACCGCGCGCCCGGCGAGGCGCCCAGGATCGTCCTCTCGGGCCGCGCACTCGAGACCGCGCGCGCGCTCGGCGTCGAGCGTCTCCACCTCTCGCTCTCCCACGCGGGCGGGATCGCCGCGGCCTTCGTCGTGGTCGAGGGCCCGGGCGGGCCCGTGGAAGGCGGGGTCACTCCGGCGTCGAGTTCTCCATGACGACGAGGAGGAGGGCGACGGCGGCCACGCCGAACACGAGACCCGCGATCCCCCAGCGCCGTCCCTCGCGGCCCGCCATCACGGCCAGGAAGTGGAGGGTGATCGCGTAGGTGACGAGCATGGCGGCGGCCGTCGCCGCGAGCACGAGCGGCTCCTCGGCGAGCCGGGGCGCGACCAGGAGCAGGCCGCTCGACCAGCCGAGCCACTGCAGGACGGCGCTCACCTTGACCACCTCATGGCGCGACTGTAGTGCAAGGTCGGCTGCCGGGCGAACGGTGCCGGGAGGTTGCGCACATGTCGGATCGCAGGGCCTCGGACGGCTTCTGGCAGCGCCTGTTCGGCGTCGGCGAGGAGCGCATCGGCAGCTTCGTCGGAGAGATCCTCTCCAGCCCGCAGGTCGCCGAGGCGCTGGGCAAGGCGTTGAGCGGCGCCGCCCGCACCAAGGGCACGGTCGATCGCAACATGCAGGTGCTGCTCTCGACCCTGAACGTCCCGAGTCGGCAGGACCTGGCGCAGCTCACCGCGAAGGTCGAGGCGCTGCAGGGAAGCCTCGTCAACCTGAACATCAAGCTCGACCGACTGCTCGCCGCGAACGCGGCGCAGCAGGGAGCGACGTCGCCCGCCGGGGTGCGCGAGGTGCGTCGGCGTCCGGTGCGCCGGGGGACGCCGGGCCCGCGTCGGTAGGGCGCGGCCGCGGCCGCGGCTCCGCGGAGGTCTCGAGCGTCAGGAACGCCGGCCTGCGCGCGGAGCCGGGCGAGGGTGTTCCGTCGGGATCGCGCCGAGGCGCCCCGCGAGGTCCGTGATCGCCGGCAGCGTGACCGGTGCGGGTCGAAGCGCCGGGAGCTCGAGCCAGAGCCGGGGCGAGGTCCCGCCGCGCGCGAGGTCGAGCGCGTCGAGCCCCTCGCGCAGGCGCTCGACCACCCGGCGCTGGCCCTCGGAGATCGCGGCGAGGTCGGCCGCGCACTCGACGAGCCTGCGCGAGAGCGCGACCGGGAGCCCGGGCCGTTCGCCGCCGCTGCCGCCCGCGCGTCGGCGCGGGGGAGGTGCGCTCGCGTCCGGGACGTCGAGCGAGAGCACGCGGTTCACGATCACGGCGTCGCAGCGGATGCCGAGCCGGTCGACCTCGCCGGTGAAGGCGAGCACGTCGTCGGCCCCGTGCGGGTCGGGTGCCGTCACGAGCGCGTAGCGCGTCGTGGGGGCGTGCAGCAGGTCGCGGATCGCCGTCGCTCGCTCGCGGAAGCGGGGCGCCACCTCGGCGAAGTCCGAGGCGAGCGACGAGAGGTCGCGCATGAGCGTGAGCCCGGTCATGCGCTCGAGCGCCATCACCACCCCCGAGAGCACCCCGCGGGCGATGCGCGACGTCGCGTTGCCGAGGATCCGGGTCGGGTCCTCCAGGTACTCGAGGGCGCGCGACTGCAGGAGGGCCAGGATCTTCTGCGGCGCATCGAACAGCTCGAGCGCGTGGCTCGCGGGCGGCGTGTCGACGACGACCAGGTCGTGGCCGGGATCCGAGGCCAGGTCGAGGACCTGTTCGAGCGCCATGTAGGCGTCGGACCCGGCGAACGCGCCCGCGACGTTGCGGTAGACCGGGTTGCGCACGATGCGCTCGGCGAGGTCGTCGCTCGGGGCGAGGCGCCGCACGAGGGCGTCGAACAGGCCTTTCGCGTCGAGCAGGACCGCGTCGAGCGAGCCGCGCGCGGAGTCCGGCAGCGGCACCCGGTGGAGCGTCCCCGGGAGCTCCGGCAGATCGAGCGCGTCCTTCAGCCGCGCGGCCGGGTCGACGGTCAGGACCGCGACGCGACGACCCGCCATCGCGGCGGCGATCGCGATCGACGCCGCGGTCGTCGTCTTGCCCACGCCGCCAGGCCCGAGGCACACGAGCACGCGGACGCCGTCGAGCCAGGCGTCGAGCGCGCCGGCGTCGCCGTTCGTCGTCCGCGATCGCTTCGCGCTCACGGCAGCACCTCCGCGATCGCGGCGGCGACCGGGTCGAGGCGGTCGAGGCGCACGTCGGGGTCGAAGACGAAGGGCAGCTCGACGGGGATCTCGCCGGTCGCGCGCCGCAGCTCGCGCAGGTGGGACTTCTCGTCCCCGCGGCGACGGAGGAAGTAGAGACCCGCCGCGATCAGCCGGTCGTCGACGCTCCCGGCGGCGCGCTCGGAGAGCAGCCGCTCCTCGTCCGCGGCGGCGAACCGCCGCGGGAACACGGCGTTCGCGATCGGGGGCGCGAGCGGGACGCGGACCTCGTCGCGCAGGACGGCCCGCAGCTCGGCGGCCTCGGCCACCGCCCAGGCCTCGGGGATCGCGACCACGAACGCGCGGGTGCGAGCGGGGTCGCGCAGCCACTCGGACATGCGGCGCAGCGAGGTGCCGAGAGGGCCCACCGAGGCGATGCCCCCCAGCGTCTCCGGGGTCGAGAGCAGCGGGGCGGAGTGCCCGCTCGCCGGCGCGTCGAGCACGATCCGGTCCCAGGCCGGGCGCCGGAGCCCGCGGGGCTCGAGCCACGCGAGCAGCTGCGAGAGCATCGCCGCCTCGGCGATTCCCGGCACGGCGGCCGCGACGATGCGGAAGGTGTCGCTGGCGAGCAGCGCGTTCGAGAGCAGGCGCAGCGGCACGAGCGACTGCACGAACGACGCGAGCGCGCGGTCCGCGTCGAGCGCGACCGCGTCGAGTCGCTCGCCGACCGGTCGGGGCTCGGCCTCGAGCGACGGAACGCGAAGCACGTTCGCGAGTCGCCCGGGCGAAGCGGTCTCGACGAGCAGGGTGCGGAGCCCGGCCCGCGAGGTCGCCCGGCCGATCGCGGCCGTGACCGTGGTCTTGCCGACGCCGCCCTTGCCGGTGACGATGAGCAGGCGCGGGTCGCTCACGGCCCGTGCCTAGTGCACCTCCCGCGGGGCGTCAACGCGGCTCCGGGCGCGCCGCGGCTCGTCGCGCCGGGTGTTGATTTCGCGGCCGTTCGTGGCACGATTCGGCGATGGACTACGAGCTCTCTCCCGCCGAGGCCGCGTGGCGCGACGAGGTTCGCGGCTTCATCCGTCGCAACGTCGATCCCGGGCTCGCGAGCGAGACGCGCCTCAAGGGTAACGAGGGGCGCGGTCCGCTCGCGCTCCGGTTCCACCGCGCGCTGCGCGACGCCGGCTGGTGGGGGATCGCGTGGCCGAAGGAGTACGGCGGGCTCGGCAAGAGCGCCGTCGAGCAGTGGATCTTCATCGACGAGATCGAGTCGGCCGGTGCTCCGATGCTCCCGCTCACGGTCACCTCGGTCGCGCCGACCATCATGCGGGTCGGGGACGAGCAGCAGAAGCGCGAGTGGCTGCCCCGGATCAACGAGGGCGGCATCGACTTCGCGCTCGGCTACTCCGAGCCCGAAGCCGGCACCGACATGGCGTCGATCCGAACCCACGCGGTGCTCGACGGCGACGAGTGGGTCGTGAACGGCCAGAAGATGTGGAACACGATGGCTCACTCGGCGACCCACAACTGGCTCGCGGTGCGCACGGAGCCCGACGCGCCCAGGCACAAGGGCCTCTCGATGATGATCGTGCCGATGGACGCCCCGGGCGTCACCGTGCAGCCGATCTGGGTCTGGCCGGGCCTGCGCACGAACGCGCTCTTCCTCGACAACGTGCGCGTGCCGCGCTCGAACCTGATCGGCGATCGCGGCGCGGGATTCTACTACGCGGCGATGGCGCTCAACTTCGAGCGGCTCGCGATCGGCTCGGTCGGGATGGGCCGGCGGATGTTCCGCAACCTCGTGCGGCTGGTGCGCGAGCGCGTGGTCGACGGCCGGCCGCTGAAGGACGAGCCCTGGGTGCGCGAGCGGATCGCGCGGCTCGCGGCCGACCTCGAGGCGGGACGCATGCTCGGGCTCGAGACCGCGTGGGCGATCGACCAGGGGCGCATGCCCGCGGCCGAGTCCTCGATGGCGAAGGTGTTCGTCTCGGAGCTCGTCCAGCGCATCGCCGACGCCGGCTGCGAGATCCTGGGTCTCGACGGACAGCTCCACCCCGAGGAGCCGACGGCCCTCGTCGAGGGCCGCATGCAGTGGCTCTACCGGCTCGCGCCGATGCTCGCGTTCGGCGGCGGCACGAACGAGGTGCAGCGCGACATCATCGGCTTCCTCGGCTACGGGCTGCCGCGCAAATGAGGCCGGAGCCGACCGGCGAGCAGCGCGAGCTGCAGGAAGCCGTGCGCGGGCTGCTTTCGCGCGAGGTCGACCCCGACCGCCTGCTGCGGTGGGAGAACGAGCCGGCTGCGTGCGATCCGGTGCTCGCGCGGACGGTCGCGGAACTCGGCTGGATCGGGCTCGGACTGCCGACGGCCTCGGGGGGCGGCGGCGCGGACCTGTCGGACGTCGCCTGCCTCGTCGAGGAGTGTGCACGCGGGCTCCTGCCGCGGCCGCTGCTGGGCGCGATCCGCTCCGCCGACGCGCTCGCGACCCTCGATCCCGCGGACCCGCTCCTGCCCGATCTCGCGAGCGGCCGGGGCCGACTGGCGCTCGCGCTCGACGAGCCGGGGGGCCGTGATCCCCGCGGCTGGAAGACCGCGCTCTCGGGGCCGCGCGGGGCGCGTGTCGTCGACGGCGAGAAGGCCTACGTGCCCGACGCGGAAGGCTCCGACGTCCACCTGGTCGCGGCCCGCGACGGCGGCTCGACCGCGTTCGCACTCGTCGACCGACGGACCCCTGGCGTCTCCGTGCAGGCGCTGCGCGGCTTCGGCGGGGATCGCCAGGGCCACGTCGGCTACCGGGCCGCCGCGGTCCTGCGCGAGATCGCGGCGACGGACGAGGCGCTCGCCCGCGTGCAGAGGCGCCAGGCCGCGCTCGCCCTCGCCGAGATGACCGGCGGCATGGCGGCGGTGCTCGAGATGACGGTCGAGTACGTGAAGATGCGCGAGCAGTTCGGGCAGAAGATCGCGGTCTTCCAGGCGGTGCGCCACCAGGTCGCCGACATGGGCACGACGTTCACGGCGGCGCGCCACCTCGCCTGGCAGACGATCACGCGCATCGCGGCCGGGGCTCCCCGCGACGTCGAGGAGGCGAGCGCGATCGCGTGGGTCGGCCAGGCGTTCAAGCGCGTCTGCTGGACGGCGCACCACCTCCACGGCGGCGCCGGCTTCGTCGTCGAGCACCGGCTTCGCTTCCACGGCGAGCGCGCCCAGAGCCTCTGCATCCGCTGGGCGCCCGAGGCGCCGGCGCTGCGCGAGATCGCGGCGGCGCTGCTCGACTGAGCCGCGTCCCGGGGTGCCGCGGCCGATGGCGAGGAGCGAAGCGGGGCGAGCCCGCGGCAAGCGGGCGTCGGCGGCCGGCGGAGCGGCGCGCTCTCGTCCGCGCAAGACGTCGCCGACGCTCGCGGAGCCCCGCGCGAACGGCGCATCGCCCGCCGCGATGCGCGGCCGGCCGCGGCCGGAGTCCTTCCGCGAGCACCTCTTCCGGCTGGACCGGCTGATCGACGACGTGGCCGCGCGCGCCGGCGTCGACTTCGAGGAGGCCGCGCAGTCCGATCGAGTCGAAGGGCTGGTCGAAGGCGCGCTCGAGACCTGGGCGGAACTCGCGCGACAGGCCGAGGAGATGCTGGGGCGAGCGCCCTCGCTCGCTTCGCTCGCCGAGAGCGTGGGCGCGGATGCTTCCGTCCGGGCCGGGGCGGGCGCGCTGCTCCGCCAGGCCGGCCGGAGCTGGCTGCGGCCGCGCGCACGCTGGGTCGAGCGCGTTCCCGCGCGCGGGCCGGTCGTGCTCGCGGTCGTGCGCGTGGGCGAGCCGAGCGGATGGGACGCGCTCGCCCTGCGGGTGCTGCTCGGCGACGATCCTCCCGGCCGCCGGGACGCGGGCCTGCTCGTCGACCCGGACCTGGTCGCCGCTCCGGTCCTGGCCGCCGCGCTCGAACGCACCGGCGGCGGATCGATCGACCGGCGAGCGGCCGTCGAGATGCTCGGGGAGGGCGGGGCGGTGCTCGCGTTCCTCGCTGGCGCGCCTCGCCGCACCGGCGCCTCGCGCTCGGGGCGGGTGGACGAGCGCGTCGTCGCCCGGCTCGCCTTGCGATCCCGGGCGGCGGTGGTCCCGGTCGCGGTCGCGGGTGGCACCGCGAGCGGACTCCTCGGGCGGATCGCGCCGATCGCCCGCGGAGGCGGGATCGAGATCGCCTTCGGTACGCCGCTCCGCGGCGGCCTGCGCCGCGGACCCGACGCCGCGGCCGACGCGGCGCGGGTCTCGCGCCTGTCCCGCGAGCTGCGGGCCTCGCTGCAAGATCTCGCCGGCGGCGCGGACGGTGACCGAGGTCGCGCGTAGCGCTGCGCCCCGCGGTGCACCCCGACCTCGGGCCGAGTTCCGGCCCTCGCCTTGACGGGCTCTCCCGGCAACCCCTATCGCGCCGGTGGACGTGGGGAACCCCAGGACCATGCGGCGAGGGTCGGGGCGGGATGCGTCCCCCCGTTTCGGCGCCGCGCGCCTCGGACGGGCGCTCGCCGCGGCGCTGGCCCTGGCGACGGCGGCCTTCCCGTTCGTCGCCCGGGCGGGGGAGGGCTCGCCCGCGCCGGCTTCCCCGCGCGCGGACGCGCGTCCTCGTCGGATCGTCTCGCTCGCGCCGTCGGTGACCGAGATCCTGTTCGCGATCGGCGCGGGCGACCGGGTGGTCGCGGTCTCGACGACCTGCGACCGCCCGGCCGAGGTCGCGCGGCTGCCGCGCGTCGGCACCTGGGTCGCGCCGAGCGAGGAGGCGATCCTCGCGCTCTCGCCCGACCTCGTGATCGCGGTCCCCTCGCCCGGCAACCGCGACGCCGTGCTCCGCCTGCGGGAACTCGGCCTGCGCGTCGAGGTGGTCGGCGACGCGACGCTCTCCGACGCGTGGGAGGCGATGCGGCGGATCGGCGAGTGGACCGGGCAGGAGGCGCAGGCGAACGCGCTCGTCGAGCGACTGCGTCGCGAGCTCGACCTGGTGCGCGCGAGCGTCGCCGGCCGCCCTCCGCGGCGCGTGCTCTTCGTGGTCGGGCACGACCCGCTGATCGTCGCCGGGTCCGGCCTCTTCGTCGACGAGATCGTGCGCGTCGCCGGGGGCGACAACGTCGCCGCCTCGACCGGCCAGCCGTGGCCGCGTCTTTCGATCGAGTCGGTCATCGCGCTCTCTCCCGAGGTGATCGTCGACGGCTCGATGGGATCCGAGGCGAGCGAGGCCCTGCCGTCGTGGTGGTCGCGATGGGAGTCGATCGCCGCGGTCCGGGAGCACCGCGTGCGCGCGCCGTCGAGCGACGCGCTGCTGCGCCCCGGGCCGAGGCTCGGCGAGGCCGCGCGCGAGATGCGGGACCTGCTCCGGGACGCGGGCCCCGGCGCGGACCCGCGCGCGGAGGCCCGTTGAGCCCGGCCGTCCCGAGCGGCCGCGGGGTCGCCTGGCGCATCCACCTGGCCGGCGCCGCCGCGCTCGCGGTGGTCGTGCTCGCGGCACTCGCGACCGGCCCCGTCCGGATCGACCCGGTCGCGGCGTGGTTCGCGCCGGCCGACGACCCGGCGCACGTGATCCTGGTCGGCGCGCGCGCCCCCCGCATCCTGCTGGCGGCGCTGGTCGGCGCGTCCCTCGGCGCCGCGGGGGCGGCCCTCCAGGCCCTGCTGCGCAACCCGCTCGCCTGCCCGCACGTGCTCGGCATCTCCGGCGGAGCCGCGCTGTTCGCGATCCTCGCCTCCGTGGCGCTGCCGCTCGGCGCCTCGGCCGCGCTCGCCGTGGTACCCGGCGCGGCCTTCGCCGGCGCGCTCGCGACCGCCGCGCTCGTCCACGCGGTCGCGGCGACGGCCGGCGCTCCGACCCCGACGACGCTCCTGCTCACCGGCGTCGTGTTCAACGCGCTCGCGGCGGCGATGATCACGTTCGTCGACGCGATCGCCGACCCGAGCCGCGCACGCGGCATCCTCTCGTGGGTGATCGGCGCGATCACGGTGCGGGGCCTCCCGTGGGCGGCGCTCGCCGCGTCGACGCTGGCGGCGGGTGCGCTCCTGCTGCTCGGTTCCGCGCGCGACCTGAACGCGCTGGCGCTCGGGGAGGAGAGCGCGGCCGGGCTCGGCGTCGGCGTCGAACGCGTGCGTCGGCGCGTCTACCTCGCGGTCGCGCTGCTCGTCGCGGGGGCGGTGCCGGTCTCCGGCATGGTCGGCTTCGTCGGGCTGATCGTGCCCCACCTCGTGAGATCGTTTGCCGGCGGCGACCAGCGTCGCGTCGTCCCGGGCGCGATCTGGGGGGGAGCCGCGTTCCTCGTCGCGGCCGACACGCTGGCGCGCTCGCTGCTTCCGACGGAGCTGCCGGTGGGGGTCGTGACCGCGCTGTGCGGCGGCCCGTTCTTCCTCCACCTGCTCCGCCGCGAGGGGCGCAGCGCGCTCGGGGACGCCGGATGAGCCGCCTCGAGGCGCGGGGCGTCGGGCTGCGCTACGGCCGGCGGGAGGCGTTGGGCGCCGTGGACGCGGTCGTCGCCCCCGGGAGCATCCTCGGCATCATCGGGCCCAACGGCTCGGGCAAGTCGAGCCTCCTGCGGGTGCTCTCGGGGATCCGGCGGCCCGACGCCGGACAGGTGCTCGTCGACGGACGTCCGCTCGCCGGGCTCGCCGACCGCGAGCGCGGGCGCACGATCGCCTTCGTGCCCCAGGAGACGCACCCCGCGTTCCCGATCCGCGTCCGCGAGATGGTGCTGCTGGGTCGGGCTCCGCACGTCGGCCCGTTCGGATGGGAGGGTCCTGCCGACCTCCGCGCCGCGCACGAGGCGATGCGTCGCACCGAGACGCTCGATCTCGCCGAGCGCCCGCTCGACCAGTTGTCGGGCGGCGAGAGGCAGCGGGTGGTGCTCGCGCGCGCCCTCGCGCAGGAGGCGCCGATCCTCCTGCTCGACGAGCCCACCGCGTTCCTCGACCTGCGGCACGCGGTCGTCCTGCTCGACCTGGTGCGCGACCTCGCGCGCGAGGGGCGCTCGGTGGGGCTCGTCGTGCACGACCTGAACCTCGCGTCGATGTACTGCGATCGCCTGCTGCTGCTCTCGCGCGGAGCGGTCGTCGCCGAGGGAACTCCCGACGAGGTGCTCACCTGGGTGCGGCTCTGCTCCGTCTACGGCACCGAGCTCTACGTCGCCCCGAACGACGTCACCGGGAAGACGGTGGTGCTGCCGCTCTCGAAGGAGCACCTCGAACGGCTTCATCGCGGCCCGCGCGCCTGAACCTCGTCCCGGAACGCGAGGGGCGATCGTCGCGCCGGAGAAGCGGCGTTGCTGGGCAGCATGAGGAAAGCTGGCGGACCCGCGGGTGCGCGGCGGTCGCGCCCGGCGACGGCCGGCTCGACCGGACCCCGAGCGGGCCGGTGTCGGGCGCGACCGGCGACCGGCGGGACTCGGGCCGCCCGGCGGCGTCCGCGCGCTCCGCGCGGGGTCGAGAGGGGCGGGGCGGGGGCCGCCTTTCGTTGACTGGAGGTTTCCCGGTGGTAACAACCCCGGGGATCCACCCGAGAAGCCCGAGGAAAGCGTGAATTTCCAGTTCGCCAACGTCCTGGTCTACATCCTCCTGGGCGCCATCACGGCGGCCCTCATGCTCGGGCTCGGCTGGCTGCTCCGGCCGTCGAACCCGGAGCGCCGCAAGCTCTCGACCTACGAGTGCGGAGAGCCGCCGTCGGGAAGCGCGTGGATCAACTTCAACATCCGCTTCTACCTGGTCGCGCTCATCTTCGTCGTGTTCGACGTCGAGGTCGCCTTCGTCTACCCGGTCGTGGTCGCCTTCCGCGACTACGTCCTGCAGGGCAAGGGGCTCCTGGTCCTCGCGGAGATCCTGTTCTTCGTCGGTATCCTCTTCGTCGGCCTCGTCTACGTCTGGGCGAAGCGCGACCTCGAGTGGGTGAAGCAGGTACGGACGGCCGCCTGACCGGCCGGCAACGAGGGAATCCGAGATGTCGCTCATCAACACGGTGCCGGAGACCGTCGTCACGACGAAGGTCGACGACCTCCTGAACTGGAGCCGCAAGTCGTCGGTCTGGTACATGCTCTTCGGGCTCGCGTGCTGCGGCATCGAGATGATGCAGACGGGAGGCCCCCGGTCCGACCTCGACCGGTTCGGGGCCGTTCCGCGCGCGACTCCCCGGGTCTCCGACCTGATCATCGTGTCGGGCACGCTCACGCTCAAGATGGCGCTGCGCACCAAGCTGCTCTACGAGCAGATGCCCGAGCCGCGCTACTCGATCTCGATGGGCAGCTGCGCGAACTGCGGCGGGCTGTTCCAGCTCGCCTACTCGGTCTGCGACGGCGTCGACAAGGTGATCCCGATCGACGTCTACGTCCCAGGCTGCCCGCCGCGGCCCGAGGCGCTCACCGAGGGACTGCTCAAGCTCCAGGCCAAGATCCAGCAGGAGCGCTGGCTCGTCCGCAAGCCGGACGGCGCCGCGGCGGCCTGAGATGGACGCAGACGGCATCCACCGGGCGCTCCGCGAGAAGTTCGCCGGAGCAGTCGACCCCGACTGGGTCGCGGGCGAGTGGCCGATCGTGACGGTGGGCTCGGCGAGCGTCGCGGAGGTCTGCCGCCTGCTGCGCGACGAGCCTGCCCTCGGGTTCGACTGCCTCTCGAACCTGAGCGGCGTCGACCGCAAGGACGACGACCGGATCGAGGTCTGGTACCACCTCCTCTCCTACCGACACCGCCACCAGGTCGCGCTGCGCACGACCACGCCTCGTCTCGACCCGGTGCTCCCGACCGTGTCCCACCTCTGGCCGATCGCGAACTGGCTGGAGCGCGAGTGCTGGGACCTCCTCGGGGTTCGCTTCGTCGACCACCCGGACCTCCGCCGACTGCTCATGCCCGAGGACTGGGTCGGGCACCCGCTGCGCAAGGACTTCGTCGAGCCCGACGAGTACCACGGCATCTCGACCCGCCGGGAGAGCCTGCTGAAGCTATGAGCCACGCGATCGACATCGACCTGCACCGCGAGGGGCCGGGCGGCCTCGAGACCGAGGAGATGACCCTCAACATGGGTCCGCAGCACCCGTCGACCCACGGGGTGCTGCGCTTCGTCGTCAAGGCCGACGGCGAGGTCATGCGCCGCGCGATCCCCGACATCGGCTACCTGCACCGCTCGATCGAGAAGATCGCGGAGAAGGTCGGCTACCACGGCTTCATGCCCTACACCGACCGCGTCGACTACGTGTCGGCGATGCAGTGCAACCAGGGCTGGGCGATGGCCTGCGAGAAGCTCGCCGGCATCGAGGTCCCCCGTCGCGGCGAGTACTGCCGCGTGATCGCGTCCGAGTTCGGGCGCATCGCGAGCCACCTGATCTCGGTCGGCGCGACCGGCATGGACATGGGTGCGATCACGCCGTTCACGCACGCGATCCGCGAGCGCGAGTACATCAACGACATCCTCGAAGAGCTCTGCGGGGCGCGCCTCACCTTCAACTACATGCGGATCGGCGGCTGCGCCTGGGACCTGCCGCCGGGCTTCGCGAAGCGCGCGATCGCCTACCTCGACCGCTTCGAGCCGCTCATCGACGAGTACGACGAGCTCATCTCGTTCAACAAGATCTACGTCGAGCGCCTGGCCAACGTCGCGCCGATCACGGCCGAGCGGGCGATCTCGTGGAACCTCGTCGGGCCGAACCTGCGGGGTTCCGGCGTGCGCTACGACGTCCGCCGGGACGTCCCCTACTCGGCCTACCCCGAGTTCGAGTTCGACGTGCCGGTCGGCACGGGCGAGAGGGGCACGCTCGGCGACTGCTACGACCGCTACATGGTCCGCATGCGCGAGATCCGGCAGAGCTGCCGGATCCTGCGCCAGGCCCTCGAGGGGATCCCCGCGGGGCCGGTCGTGGCCAAGGTGCCCCGGACCTTCAAGCCCGCGCCCGGGGCGGTCCACGTCCGGGTCGAGGCCTCGCGCGGCGACATGGGGTGGTTCGCGGTGAGCGACGGAACCGCGTTCCCGGTCCGCGTGCACATCCGGACCGGCTCCTACGCCGCCATGGCCGCGATCGAGGAACTCTCGAAGGGACTGATGATCGCGGACCTGGTCGCGGTCATCGCGTCGCTCGACATCGTGGCGCCCGAAGTGGACCGCTGAGCGGAGCCGACACCATGCAGCAGCTGGCCGACAGACTGATCGACACGGGCTTCCTCCAGGGGCTGCCCCGCGGGCTCGGCTACGTGATCGTGGTCGCCCTCTTCGCGTTCCTGATGCTCAACTTCATCATGCTGGTCGCGGGCGTGACGAGTTGGCTCGAGCGACGCGTGTGGGCGCGCATCCAGAGCCGGATCGGACCCAATCGCGTGGGCCCCCAGGGGTCGATCCAGTGGCTCGCCGACGGCATCAAGAACATCATGAAGGAGGACATCGTGCCGTCCGCGGCCGACGCCCCCCTGTTCCGCTTCGCCCCCTACCTCGCGATGATGGGCTTCTTCGGCGCCTTCGCGGTCGTGCCGTTCGGCGACGGGCTGATCGTCGCCGACATCAACATCGGCGTGCTCTACGTCTCCGCCGTGACGGCGCTCGTGGTCGTCGGCATCCTGATGGCGGGCTGGTCCTCGAACAACAAGTGGGCGCTGCTCGGCGGCATCCGCTCGGCGGCCCAGATCATCAGCTACGAGATCCCGGCCGCCCTCGCGGTACTCACGGTGGTGCTCTTCACCGGTACGCTCTCGATGCAGGGCATCATCCGGGCGCAGGGCTGGGCGCCGTGGAACTGGTTCCTGTTCCACAACCCCTTCACCTTCGTCGCCTTCTTCCTGTTCTTCGTCTCGGCGCTCGCGGAGGGGAACCGCACGCCCTTCGACCTGCCGGAAGCCGAGTCGGAGCTCGTCGCCGGCGCCTTCACCGAGTACAGCGGGCTCCGAAGCCTGCTCTTCTTCCTCGTCGAGTGGGGCAACCTCTACCTGATCGGCGCGATCTGCACGACGCTCTTCCTCGGGGGCTGGCAGGTGCCGGCCTTCACCGACAGCGGCCTCGTGCTCGGGCTCGCGCAGGTGCTGACCTTCTTCCTGAAGGCCTACTTCCTCGTCTTCGTCGCGATGTGGGTCCGGGGGACGCTCCCGCGCGTCCGCGTCGACCAGCTCATGACGCTCTGCTGGAAGTACCTGGTGCCGATCGCCTTCGTGAACATGATCCTCGCGGCGTTCTTCGCCGCGATCCTGCCGAACGGCAGCATCTTCGTGAAGGCCGGCATGTGCGTCTTCGGCCTCGGACTCGCGGTCCACTTCTTCCAGCGCGTGCTCTTCCACCTGCGCCGCGCGAAGCCCGAGCTCCACCTGAGCCCGATCGTCTGAGGGCGCCCATGGGTTACTTCGAGAACATCCGCGAGTCGGTCCGCACCATCTTCGAGGGCATGGCGATCACCGCCTCCCACATGGTGCGCAAGCCCTACACCGTGCAGTACCCGGACCGGATCGACGTGCGCGTGCAGGATACGCTGCCGTTCCGCTACCGCGGGCTGCTCGACGTCGACCTCGAGATCTGCACCGGCTGCCTCGCCTGCGAGCGCGCCTGCCCGATCGACTGCATCGTCATCGACGCGGAGAAGGACAAGGAAACCCGCGAGATGGTGCTGAAGCGCTTCGACATCGACCTCGCGAAGTGCATGTTCTGCGGGCTGTGCTCCGAGCCGTGCCCGACGGGCTCGATCCACCACACTCCGGAGTTCGAGGGCGCCGACTACTCGCTCGAAAGCATGATCCGACGGTTCGTGAAGGCGCCGGTGGTCGCCTACAAGCCGTCGAAGGGCCCGGAGACGAATCCGGAGATCGCGCCGATCCTCAAGCGCGGATTGAGGTACCTCGACGAGTTTGCTAGCCCCGGGGGCGCCTCATGAGCGGGACCGAGCCCAGGCACACGGTCGGCCGGTCGCGCCCCTCCGGAGGGAGGCGCCGGTGATCTACGCCGCCCTCTTCTACGCGATCGCCCTCTTCACGGTCGCCGGCGCCTTCGGCGTCGCCTTCTCGGAGAACGTCGTCTACTCGGCCTTCTCGCTCATGGCGACCCTGCTCGGCGCGGCCGGTCTCTACGTCTTCCTCGGGGCCGACTTCCTCGCCGCGGTCCAGCTCCTCGTCTACGTGGGCGGCATCCTCGTCCTGACGCTGTTCGCCATCATGCTCACGCACCAGATCTCCGACGTCGAGGTCTCGAACCGGGCCGTGGGACGCTGGCCCGCGCTGGGGCTCGTCGGCTTCGTCGGAATCGCGATGGCGACCGCGCTCGTCCGCGCGCCGTGGAAGGTCTCCGGCGAGGTGGTCGCGAAGGCGGCCGGGGAGGGGACGACCTACGGCATCGGCGACGCCTTCCTCGGGCCTTTCCTTCTGCCGTTCGAACTCGCGTCGATCGTGCTCCTGACCGCGCTCGTCGGGGCGATCGTGCTGTCGCGCAAGGAGATCCGCGACTGACCGGCCCGGCCGGCGGTCGCGAGGATTCGTCATGGAGATCGGCCTCAATCACTACCTCGTCGTGGGGCTCCTGGTGTTCCTCGCCGGGGTGTTCACGGTGCTCACCCGGCGCAACGCGATCGGCGTGCTGATGGGCGTCGAGCTCGTGCTGAACTCGGCCAACATCAACTACATCGCCTTCTCGCGCTTCGGGACCGGCGGACTCGAGGGCCAGATCTTCTCCATCTTCGTCATCATGCTCGCGGCCGCCGAGGCGGCCATCGGGCTCGCGATCGTCCTCGGCATCTACCGGAAGTTCCAGACCATCGACGTCGAAGAGGTCGACTCGCTGCGCGGCTGACGCCCCGTCCGGGGGGCGAGAGGAAGGCTTTCGAAGTGACGAACCCGATCTTGGTCGACTACCTGCGCTGGATCGTGCTCGCGCCCCTCCTCGGGGCGGCGATCAACGGCCTCGCGGGAGCGTGGCTCCAGAAGCGGGTCGGGCGCCACGCCGTCACGGCGGTCGCGCTGCTGCCGATCGGGATCGCCTTCGCTCTGGCCGTGAAGGGCTTCCTCCAGCTCCTGTCGATCGAGCCGGAGCAGCGCTTCCTGCTCGACTCGGTCTCGAAGTGGATGCACATCGGCCACCTGAAGGTGGACATGGCCTTCTGGCTCGACCCCCTCTCGTCGATGATGACGCTCGTCATCACGGGGATCGGCGGGCTCATCCACCTCTACTCCGTCGGCTACATGTCCGAGGAGCCGAGCTACTGGCGGTACTTCACCTATCTCAACCTCTTCACGGCGGCGATGCTGACGCTGGTGCTGGGCGACAGCCTGCTCACGATGTTCGTGGGGTGGGAGGGCGTCGGGCTCTGCTCCTACGCGCTGATCGGCTTCTGGCACAGGGAGTGGGCCAACGCGTCGGCCGGTTCCAAGGCGTTCATCACGAACCGCGTCGGCGACTTCGGCTTCGTCCTCGGGATGTTCGGGCTCTTCTGGGCGCTCGACCGCACGGGGCAGGGCACGGTCGTGTTCCGCGAGCTCGCCCAGCGCGTCCACCTGCTCGACGGCCAGACCATCGCCGGCCTGGCGGCCGCCACCTTCGTCACCCTCATGATGTTCGTCGGCGCGACCGGCAAGTCGGCCCAGATCCCGCTCTACGTTTGGCTGCCCGACGCGATGGCCGGCCCGACGCCGGTCTCGGCGCTCATCCACGCGGCGACCATGGTGACCGCCGGCGTCTACATGATCTGCCGGCTGAACTTCCTCTTCGACATGGCGCCGACGACCCTCCACGTGGTCGCGGCGATCGGCACGCTCACCGCCTTCTTCGCGGCGACGATCGGCGTCGCCCAGTGGGACATCAAGAAGGTGCTCGCGTACTCGACGGTCTCGCAGCTGGGCTTCATGTTCATCGCGATGGGCGTCGGGGCCTACACGACCGGCGTCTTCCACCTCTTCACCCACGCCTTCTTCAAGGCCTGCCTCTTCCTCGGCTCGGGCAGCGTCATCCACGCGCTCCACCACGAGCAGGACATGCGCCACATGGGCGGGCTCAAGAAGTACATGCCGATCACGTTCTGGACCTTCCTGCTCTCGACGCTGGCGCTCTGCGGCATCCCGCCGTTCGCCGGCTTCTTCTCGAAGGACGAGATCCTCTGGAAGGCGTTCTCGAGCCCGCTCGGCTCGCCGGTGCTCTGGGCGATCGGGACGCTCACGGCCGGGTTCACCGCGTTCTACATGTTCCGCCAGGTCTTCCTCGTCTTCTACGGCGAGTACCGCGGCTCGCCCGGAGGTCACGGCCACGGCCACGACGACCACGGGGACGACCACGGCCATGCGACGACGGCCCACGACGACGGGCACGGGCACGGCGGCCATCACGGCGACCCGCACGAGTCGCCCGCGCTCATGACGATCCCGCTCGTGATCCTGGCGCTCGGCGCCGTGCTGACGGGCTTCCTGAACGTCCCGGGCGCGCTCGGCGGGCACCACGTCTTCGACCAGTGGCTCGCGCCGGTCATCGCGAAGGCCGCGCACGGCGAGGGGCACGGGGCCCACGGTGCCCCGGCGGCCGTCGCGAGGGGCCACGGCGTCGAGGCGGCGGTCGAGCACGAGGCGAAGGTGCTCGAGCACGATCTCGAGACCGTCGAGCACGACGTCGAGGACGCCACCTGGGAGTACCTGCTCATGGCGGTGTCGGTCACGGTCGCCTTCGGCGGGATCCTGCTCGCCTGGCTCATGTACCGCCGCAAGTCGCTCGACCCGTCGACCTTCAGCGAGGCCTGGAGCGGCGGCCCCTACCGCGCCGTCTACAACAAGTACTGGATCGACGAGCTCTACGACGCCACGGTCATCCGCGGCACTCTCGCGCTCTCGAACCTGCTGGCGACCTTCGACCGGGTCGTGGTCGACGGGATCGTGAACGGGGCCGGCTGGGTCGTCCGGCAGGTCTCGGCCCTCGAGGGCGCCTTCGACCGCGGGGTCGTCGACGGCCTCGTCAACCTGGTCGGCTCGACGAGCCTCGCGCTCGGCAACCGTGCGCGCGCGCTCCAGACCGGGCACATCTACTCGTATCTCTACGCGATCGTGATCGGCGTCGTCGTCGTCATGTTCGCCCGTCTCCTGTAGCCCGGAGAGGACCATGCCGACCAATCCGCTGACCTGGATGATCTTCCTGCCGCTGCTCGGGGCGGCGGTGATCCTCTGCCTGCCGCGCGACAACCACTCGCTCGTCAAGTGGACCGCCCTCGCGTTCACGATCCCGGCCCTGCTGCTCGCGATCGCGATCTACCAGGGCTTCGACCGCACGACCGCCCAGATGCAGTACGTGACGAAGATCCCCTGGATCCCGTCGTTCAACATCGAGTACTTCGTCGGGATCGACGGTCTCTCGGTCACGATGGTGCTGCTCACCGCGCTCATCGCACCGATCTGCGTGCTCGCCTCCTGGGAGATCGACAAGGCGCCGAAGGCCTACTTCGCGCTCTTCCTCGTGCTCATCGCCGCCATGATGGGGGTGTTCTGCGCGCTCGACTTCTTCCTCTTCTTCGTCTTCTGGGAGGTCATGCTCCTGCCGATGTACTTCCTGATCGGCATCTGGGGCGGCCCGCGGCGCGAGTACGCGGCGATCAAGTTCTTCCTCTACACGATGGTCGGCAGCGTCCTGATGCTGATCGCGATGCTGGCGCTGTACTTCCACAACGACCCGCACACCTTCGACCTGCTGAAGCTCGCCGAGGCGCGCTCGACCTACTCCTCGACCTTCCAGTCGCTCGCGTGGCTCGCGCTCTTCGTCGGCTTCGCGATCAAGATCCCGGCCTTTCCGTTCCACACGTGGCTCCCCGACGCCCACGTCGAGGCGCCGACGGCGATCTCGGTCATCCTGGCCGGCGTGCTGCTCAAGATGGGCACCTACGGCATCCTGCGCGTGAACTTCCCGATCCTGCCGGAGGGTACGCTGCGCTACGCGTTCTGGCTGCTCGCGGCGCTCGGAACCTGGAACATCGTCTACGGGGCGCTCTGCGCGATGGCGCAGAAGGACCTGAAGAAGCTCATCGCCTACTCGTCGATCAGCCACATGGGCTACGTCATGTTCGGCATGGCGTCGCTCACGGCCGAGGGCATCGACGGAGCCGTCCTGCAGATGTTCAACCACGGCACCGTGACGGCGATGCTCTTCCTCCTGGTCGGCGTGATCTACGACCGGGCCCACCATCGCAACATCGACGGCTTCGGCGGGCTCGCCTCGATCATGCCGGTCTACACCGCCTGGGTCGCGCTCGCGTTCTTCGCGGCGATGGGGCTCCCCGGGCTGTCGGCCTTCATCTCCGAGGTGCTCGTGCTCCTCGGCGGCTGGCGGAACTACCCGGGCCTGACCGCGGTCGCGGCGAGCGCCGTGGTGCTCACCGCCGGCTACATGCTGTGGGCGATGCAGCGCGTCTACCTCGGCAAGCCCAACGAGAAGTACCTCTCGCTGCCGGACATCAACCGGAGGGAGATCGCGACGCTCGTCCCGCTCGGGATCATCGTGATCGTGCTCGGGGTCTACCCGCACGCGATCCTCGACCTCATCGACACGTCCCTGCAGCACCTGAACGGCACGGTGCTCGCCGCGGGCAAGGCGGCGGGAGCGGTCGCGTCGGCCGCCTCCGGCGTCGCGGCGCACTGACCCCATGGGCGCCGCGATGGCCGCGCCGACCCACCTCGGCAACCTGTCGAGCCTGGGGTGGCTCCTTCCGGAGATCCTGCTCGGGCTCGCCGTGGTCGCGATCTTCCTGCTCGACCTGGTGGTCGAGGAGAAGGAGCGACTCGGGGACGTCGCGCTCGGCGTGATGGCGATCGCCATCGTGCTGATCACGCGCCTTCTCTGGGCGGGCGACCGCAGCCTGTTCGAGAACTCGGTGGTGGTCGACGGCTTCGGCCTCTACTTCAAGCTGCTCGTCGGGCTCGCGGCCTTCGGCGCGATCTGGATGTCGCTCGGCTCCCGGGAAGTGCGGCGCACGAACCAGGGCGAGTACTGGGGCATCCTGCTCGCGAGCGCGCTCGGCATGATGTTCATGGGCTCGGCGACGAACCTGCTCATGGCCTACCTCTCGCTCGAGTTCGTGAGCCTCACCTCGTACGTGCTCGCGGGATACAAGCAGGGCAGCCGGCGGGCCGGCGAAGCCTCGCTCAAGTACCTCATCTACGGCGGCGTCGCGTCGGGAGCGATGATCTACGGCATGAGCTGGATCTACGGGCTCGCCGGCAGCCTCGACTTCCACGCGATCCACGACGCGCTCGCCGGATCGCCCTCCGGCGCCTCGCTCGCGCTCTTCGTCGCGCTCCTGCTGACGCTCGCCGGGCTCGGCTACAAGGTCGCCGCGTTCCCCTTCCACGCCTGGGCGCCCGACGTGTACGAGGGCGCGCCGATCCCGATCAGCGGCTTCCTCGCGGTGGGATCGAAGGCGGCGGGCTTCGCGCTGCTCATCCGCTTCTTCTTCACGGCGCTCGCCCACGACGGCGGGGCCGGCGCCTACCAGCTCGTGGGCGGGGTCTCGTGGGACCAGCTCATGCTCGCGCTGTCGGTCCTGACGATGACCTTCGGCAACCTCGCGGCGCTCAACCAGCAGTCGAACCTGAAGCGCCTGCTCGCCTACTCGAGCATCGCGCACGCGGGCTACGTGCTGATGGGGCTCGTCGTGCTCACGACCGACGGGCTCCGGGCGATGCTCTTCTACCTCGCCGTCTACTACGTGATGAACCTCGGCGCCTTCCTCGTCGTCATGCTGGTCGCGAACTCGACCGGCCGCGAGGACCTCGACGGCTTCCGCGGCCTCGCCTGGCGCGGCGGGGCCTGGCCGGCGGCGGCGATGGCGGTGTTTCTCTTCTCGCTCACCGGTCTGCCCCCGCTCGCGGGCTTCGTCGGCAAGTTCTACCTGTTCGCGGCGGTCGTCGAGCGCAAGATGTACTTCCTGGCCCTCGCGGGCGTGGTGAACAGCGTGCTGTCGCTGTTCTATTACGCGAAGGTCGTGCGCACGATGTTCCTCGAGCAGCCGACGGGCGGCGAGGGCGCGGTCACGGTGGACGTGCACAACGGCATCCTGCTCGGCGTGCTGGTCGCGGCGACCCTCGTCCTCGGGGTCGCGTGGTCCCCGCTCATGGACTTCGCCGACCGCTCGGCGCGCTTCTTCCTGGGCTGACCGCGGTCGGCGAGGCCTTTCCCGGTCGCTCGTGGCGCTCGGCTCGACGGAGGCCGTCGCGGGCGACGGCACCGGTCCGGCCGGTCCTTTTGCGGCTTGACCAGCGGCCGCACGGCGGCGAGGCTGGGGGGCCGGTCGCGGTCTGGTCGGCGTGGAGGGGTTTCACCGTGTCGAAGTCGTCCTGCTCCCTCGTGCTTTCCGCCCTGCTCGGGCTCGTCGTCGCCGCGGGTTCGGCCCGGGCTGCCGAGCGCTGCGCCGGGCCGCTCAACGACGACCTCTGCTGGGGCGCGAACCCGAACTGCCCGCCGGTCGCGGTGGCCGGGCCGGCCGCGTCCACCTGGCCGATGTTCCAGCAGAACGCCCAGCACACCGGGAAGAGCCCGAACCAGGGGCCGGTGTGCAGCGACGACCTCTGGGTCCGCAAGATCACCGGCCGCATCCTGAGCCAGATGGCGACCGGCCCGTCCCCCGGCGGCGGGGCGGACACGGTCTACGTCGCCTCGGCCAAGTACCCGGTCTGCTCGATCGAGCCGTCGGCCGGAGCGGTGAACTGGTGCGACACGACCGACGTGGGCAAACTCCCCGACTACTCCGCTCCGGCGATCGCCGCCGACGCGACCGCCTACATCGGGACGCGCGACAACGACCTCTGGGCGATCGGCATCCCGTCGCAGCCGAACGTCGTGCCCCCGGTCCTCTGGCGCAAGAAGGTCTGCAGCGACGGCGACGTGACGACGCAGCCGACGATCCGCTCGGACGGCATCGTCTACATGGGCTCCGACTCGCTGGGGGCCGGCTCCCTGTTCGCGATGTGTCCGGGCTCGACCGAGCAGGTGAAGTGGTGCCGCAACCCGCTCGCGGGGGGCATGGCGAACCAGGTCCAGCTCGGCGGCGGGCTGAAGAACGTCTCGCCGGCCCTGTCCGTCGACGAGACCCGCCTCTACGTGACGATGAACGGCTCGTTCGTCGCCTCCTACGACGCGACGACCGGCGCCGACCGCTGGCGCCTGCAGCTCGACTCGCGCCGCAACAACCTGCGGGGTTCGAACTACACCCCGGTCGTGAACCCGGCGACGGGGCGCATCTACGTCGGCTTCGACGACGGCGTCTGGGAGATCACGGAAGGGACGGACCCCGGCACGGGCAAGCCGACGGCGACCTCGAAGCTGCTCTTCGACACCCGCCCCGACAACCGCTCGCTCTACGCCCCGCCGGCGCTCGACCCGGCCACCGGTACCCTCTACTTCGGGGCGACCCGGGCCCGGAACAGCACCTTCTACGCGGTCGGCACCGACGGCACGCTCAAGTGGAAGAAGGAGACGGTGAAGGGCCGCTTCCGCAACCTGCCTCCGGTCGTCGACGCGTCGGGGCGTGTCTACGTCGCGATCTCGAACCGCCTCTACGCCCTCGACGGCGCGACCGGCTCCGAGATCTGGGTGCGCGACTTCGACGCGGGCCTCTGGGCGGCCCCGACGATCGACGACGGCCGTCTCTACGTGGGCACGGTGGTCGGCGACGTGCACGCGGTCGGCTGCAAGCCCTGAGGTGGAGGACTCCCGCGCCCCCGGCGCAGGCACCCTCTGGGTCGTCGCGACCCCGATCGGGAACCTCGACGACCTGACGCTGCGGGCGATCCGCGTGCTCGGCGAGGTCGACCTGGTCGCGGCCGAGGACACGCGCCGCACGCGGGTTCTCCTCGACCACCTGGGGCTGAAGAAGCCGCTCGTGTCGTACTACGACGCGGTCGAGAGCCGCCGCGCGCCGGAGCTCGTCGAGCGGCTGCTCGCCGGCGAGTCGATCGCGATCGTGAGCGACGCCGGCACTCCGCTCGTCGCGGATCCCGGCTTCCGCCTCGTGCGCGCGGCGATCGAGGCCGGCGTGCCGGTCGTGCCGATCCCGGGTGCGTCGGCGCCGCTCGCGCTGCTCGCCTGCTCGGGGCTCCCGACGGGCCGCTTCTCGTTCGTGGGCTTCCTGCCGTCGCGTGCGACGGGCCGCCGGCGCGAGATCCAGGCGCTCGCCGGACGCACCGACACGCTCGTGTTCTTCGAGTCGCCGAAGCGGCTGGTCGCGGCGCTCGGCGACCTGGCCGCGATCCTCGGGCCGCGCGAGGCCGCGGTCGGCCGCGAGCTGACCAAGAAGTTCGAGGAGGTCGCGCGCGGCCGGCTCGACGAGCTCGCGGTCCGCTTCGCGCAGCGCGCCGCCACCGCGAGCGTGAAGGGCGAGATCGCGGTCGCGGTCGCGGGGGCGCCGGATCCCCGCGACGCCGCGCCGGAGCAGGGCGGGCCGCCGGGGGTGGAGTCCCGGGAGGGTCGGCCCGACGCGAACGAGGCGCTCGGGCTCGACGATCGGCTGCGCCTGCGGTTCGAGGCCGGCGACTCGGTGTCGGATGCGGCGCGCACGGTGGCCAGGGAGACCGGGGAGCCTCGCAAGCGGGTCTACCGGCGCGCGCTGGATCTCCTGGAGCGCTGATCCCTCGGGCCCGGGCCGGGCCGCTCGCGGCGTGCGCGGTGCCGGACACCCGCGACGCACCGATCTCCAGCGACGCACGATCTCCCGGGGATCCGTTGGTCGACCGGCAAGTGCGCGGCGGTGGTGGTCCGCGGAAACGTGAACTCGAACGACGCGACGTTCCTGCAGACGACCGTCTGGCTGTTCCGACGGCGGCGCCGCCCGCCGCTCGGACTCAGCGCAGGTTCCGGACCTCGAGCCGGACGCAGCCCGACCCTGCAGCACTCCTCGCAGCTACTTCCGCGGTGCCGGGTGCCTCCTGCGGGCCGGGTGCCACGGCGTCGTCGGACCTGCCGGTCGCGACGGCGTCGGGCGCCATGGCGTGACGGTCGAGCAGTACCGCACGGACCGCGGCGAGGCGGGAAGGCGCGAGGGCATCCCCGGCCGCCGGTTCGGGGCCACAGGCCGGCCGCAGCACGACTTCGAGCTCGGGCCAGGACCCGATCGC
>JAFMJW010000202.1 GCA_017853315.1 Alphaproteobacteria bacterium | reverse complement strand
CGGCGGCCTGCTCGGGATCGGTCGCCACCGCGCCGGCCCCGGTCGCGCGCGTGCGCTCGGCGAGCGCGCCGCGGTCGGAGACGATCGCCGGCACGCCGGCGGCCCACGACTCGCTCAACGTGTAGCAGAAGGTCTCGTCCCACGGGGAGAGCAGCAGGCTCGCGTCGACGCGCGCGGCGAGCAGTCGATCGACGATCTCCTCGCGGACGTAGCGACCGTGGAACACGACGCGCTCGTGCCCCCCCGCGGCCTCGCGGGCGCGTCCGGGAAACCCGTGCGCCTCGGAGTCGCCGAAGACGTGCCACTCGACGCCCGTCTCGCGCGCGAGTTCCATCGTCCGCAGCACCTGCTCGGATCCCTTCCATGGCGCCGCCACCGCGCCGAGCAGCGCGACCCGCAGCGGGCCCGCGGTGCGCGGGCCGGCGGTCGGCGGCACGCGGTCGTAGCCGTAGGGGACGACGTGCCAGCGGAACGCCTCGCCGGGGTGGGCGCGCTCGACGATCGCGCGGGTCGCCTCGCAGCCCGCGATCACCGCGTGGGCGCCGCGCAGCAGGTGCGAGAACTCCGCGCGGTGTCGGGCCAGGAGGTCCTCGGGCGAAGAGGGCGCCTCGAGCCCGCAGGCACCGTACCAGGCGCGCAGGCAGCGGAGGCGCCGGTCGCGCGCCGCCTCGCAGCCGCAACGCTCGGCGGTCGAGAGGTCGAGCAGGTTCCAGCTCGGGCAGACGCAGTGGTAGTCCTGCACGGTGAACGCCCACGGGATCCCGCGCGCCGAGAGTTCGCGGTGGACCCCGACCGGCCAGGAGGCGAGGTGGTGGACGTGCGCCGCGCCCACGTCGAGCGCGTCGAGCAGGCGGCCGATCGCCCCTTCCCATTCCGGGTCGCGCAGCGTGAAGCGACTCGCGGCGACCCCGCCCGCGGGGCGCGCGTGCTCGAGGCGCCGGATGCGCGCCCCGTCGAGGTCTCCGCGCTCGATCTCGGCGACCGCGGTGCCGCCCGCGTCGGGCCAGGCGACCACCGCGCGCGGCAGGGCGAGTCCGCGTACGAGGTCGAGCACGTGGTACTGGGTGCCGCCGATGTTCTCCCGGCGCGGGTCGACGAACGGGTCGGCATGCAGCACGAAGAGCATCGCGGGCGCGCGCGCCGAGGCCATGCGCTCCGCCTCGCCTCGCACGCGCGCGCGGTGCGGAGCGAGCGGATCGCGCTCGACGAAGACGCGGATCCGCTCCCGGTATCCGGGATGCCTCTGTTCGAGCAGGTCGAGGTGCGAGGCGACCAGCGTCTCGCGCTCGGCCCCGAACGAGGCGCCGCCGCGGTGCCAGACGAACAGGTCGTCGCACAGGCGGGTCTCGAACCCGGACGCGCGCGCCCGCTCGCACAGGTCGTTCTCCTCGCCGTAGCCGCGGCCGAAGGCCGCCTCGTCGAGGGTGCCGACGCGCCGCAGGACGGCCGCGTTCATCCAGAGGCAGAAGCCGTGGCCGGTCGGGACGAGTGCGTACTCGCGCGGGCTCGTCGCGGCGACCGCCGCGTCGGCACGGGCGAGCGCCGCGGGCGAGGGCGGATCGGGGCCGTCGAGCAGGCCGGGCAGGGTGAAGATCTCGCCGGAGTTCGTGAACGGCGTGACGAGCCCCGTGGCGGGCGTCGCGCGGGCGGCCGACCGCAGTCGCTCGACGAAACCGGCCGGTACCATCGTGTCGCTGTTCAGGAGCAGCACGTCGCGGCCGGCCGCCGCGGCGAGGCCGCGGTTCGCGGACGCGACGAAGCCCAGGTTGTCCGCGTTGCGGAGCACGGTCGTCCGCGGATCGCGGGCGGGGAGCCCGTCGAGCCAGGCTCGCAGTTCCGCGTCGCGGCTCGCGTCGTCGACGAGCACGATCGCCGCGTCGGCAGGCGCGTGCGCCAGCACCGACTCGACGCACCGGAGAACGTCGTCGGCCGCGTCGTGGATCGGCACGACGATCGCGGGCCCCTCCGGCGCCCCGGCCGCAGGCACCTCGGCGCGGTCGGGCGGGCCGAGCAGCGCGTGGACGTCGATCCAGCCCTGCCAGTCCCAGGGACGCTCTCGGATCCCTCGCTCCATCGCGGCGACCACCCCGTCGAGCAGTACCTGCGGGTCGCGCGACTCGAGCCGGGGGTGGAAGCGGATCACGCGGCGCCCTCCCTCGATGCGCGCGTCGAACGGGACGACCGGCACGCCCGCACCCGCGGCGAGCCGCAGCGCGCCGGCGGGCAGCTCGACCCGCCGGCCGAAGAGGCGCGTCGCGAGCGCGTCGCGCAGCCCGAGGGCCGCGGGCGACACGTCGAGCACGGCGATCACGGCCCCTCCCGAGGCGAGGTGCGGCGCCGGGCTCCGCAGGGTCTCCCTCCCGGCGTGCGGGCCGACCGGCAGCACGCCGTCGCCGAGCGCGCGGCGCAGGTAGGAGAAGCGCGCCCGGTCGATCGCGCGGCGGTAGAGGTTGCCGCCGGGGGTGGGCGGTGCGGCGAGCACCGCCGGCCGGAAGCCGCGCTCGAGCAGGGCGTCGTACACGCGGAACCCGCCGCCGACGTGGAAGGTCGCGAAGACCGCGCGGCCCGGCGGCGGCAGGTTCTCCTCGCCCTCGACGCGCAGGGTCGCGCGCCGCAACGCGGTCGGCCAAAGGCGCGCGGTGACGCCGTCGAGGTCGTCGCAGGCGATCGAGCCCGCGAAGCGGCGACCCGTCTCCCCGGCGAGCGCGTCGTCGCCCAGGATCCCGGCTGCGTGCGCACGCACGACCCGCTCGACGCCGCGCAGCCGCTCGCCGCCGAGGACCGGCGTCGCGGCCCGGGTGAGCGCGTAGCCGAGACGCGGCGGCAGGCAGGCGGCGATCAGGCGCAGCGGCAGGTCGCGATCGCGGAACACGCCGTCACCCCGGGAGCGCGCCGGCCGGACGACGACTCGGTCGCGGCGGTCGCATCAGGCGAAGACGCCGGCGCGCGTGCGCAGACCCTCGTCGAGCATCTCGCGGATGCGGGCCTTCACCTGCCGCACCTTCTCGCCGATCACCGCGTCCTCGTCGGCCGGGTTGCCCTCGAAGCGCATCGGCTCGCCGAAGCGGAGGTGGTAGCGGGTCGGCAGCGGGACCGGGGTCAGGACGAGCGGGAAGGCCGGCATGCCGAGCAGCCGTGCGAGCGGCCGGAAGTTGCCGAGCGACGGCATCTGCTCCTCGGAGCCGACGACCGCGACCGGCACGATCGGCGTACCGGTCTGGAGCGCGAGCCGCATGAAGCCGTGGCCGAAGCGCATGAGCTGGTAGCGCTCGGTGAAGCTCTTGTTCATGCCGCGGACGCCCTCGGGGAAGGCGAGCACGGCCTCTCCGCGCTCGAGCAGGTCGACGCAATTGCGGGGCGTGCCGACCACGCTGCCCATGCGCACCATGAGCACGTTGAAGAAGGGCAGGGTCGGCAGCCAGTACTCGCCCATCGCGCGCGGCAGGCGCGGCGGCTTCCCCTCGAGCACGCAGGCGGTCGCGATCATCGCGCCGTCGAGGGCGATCTGACCCGCGTGGTTCGAGATCAGCAACATGCGACCCTCGGGCAGGTTCTCGATGCCGCGGGTCTCGACCCGGAACCAGTGGCGGTAGAGGAGCGTGCCGAGCACGAGCGCGCGGCGCGCCACGTCGGCCTGGAAGCCCCACGGGTCGTAGCCGTACTCGTTCAGGTCCATCGGGGCCGCTGCGAGCTTCGAGGCGATCTCCTCGTCGATCGCGCGCAGGTACGACGGTGCGACGACTCCCGCGGCGGTCACCGCGCGCTCGAGCAGTGCACCCAGCGGGCCCGCGCTCCACCAGGGCCGGTCGGGAACGGGGGCCCGGCGGCCCCGGACCCCGCCCTGGCGCGGCGCCGGGCGCGCGTTCGCGCGGCCGTCCGCCGGCGCGTCGATCGAGGCGGTTCGGGGGAGATCGGTCACGGGGGCGCTCGCCTCCCTGAATAGAGGCGCCCTCCGCAGCCCGCAACGCGGGGCGCGGCTCTGGCTTCCCGGGGCAGGCTCGTGTTTGATCGGGAGCCGCGGCCGCCGCGATCCGCCGACGCGCGGGCGGGTTCGGGCCGCGGGAAGCGGACGAAGCCATGTCGGAGCGGATCGTGGACGTGCTCATCGTGGGGGCCGGCGCCTCGGGCGCCGCGCTCGCCTGGAGCCTCGCCGGCTCGAAGCTCGACGTGCTCTGCCTCGAGCAGGGCGGCTGGATGAAGCAGGAGGAGTACCCGAGCAACGAGGTCGCGTGGGAGCTTCGCCGCCTGACCGACTTCGGGCTGTCGCCGAACGACCGCAAGCGTCCCGCCGACTACCCGGTGAACGACGCCTCCTCGCCGATCGCGGTCTCGAACTTCAACGCGGTCGGCGGCAGCACGATCCTGTTCGCCGGGCACTTCCCGCGGCTGCACCCGTCGGACTTCCGCGCCCGCACGCTGGACGGCGTGGGCGCCGACTGGCCGCTCGACTACCGCACGCTCGCGCCGTTCTACGACCTGAACGAGCGCATGACCGGCGTGTCGGGCCTCGTCGGCGACCCCGCCTACCCGTCGGACCCGGCCAAGGTCCCGCCCCTGCCGCCGCTGCCGATGGGCAAGCTCGGCGAGACGATGGCGCGCGGCTTCAACCGGCTCGGCTGGCACTGGTGGCCTTCGGACAGCGCGATCATCAGCGAGCCGTGGGAGGGGCGCGCGCCGTGCATCAACGCGGGCACCTGCCTCGCGGGCTGCGCGCAGGGGGCGAAGTCGAGCACCGACGTGACCTACTGGCCGGTCGCCCTGCGCGGCGGCGGCGTGCGCCTCGAGACGGGCTGCCGCGTGCGCGAGATCACGGTCGGCGCCGACGGGCTCGCCGATGGCGTGATCTACTGGGACGCCGAGGGCGTCGAGCGCCGCCAGCGCGCGCACGTCGTCGTGCTCGCCTGCAACGGCGTCGGCACCCCGCGGCTGCTGCTGAACTCGCGCTCGAGCCTGTTCCCCGACGGGCTCGCGAATCGCAGCGGGCTGGTCGGACGCAACCTCATGTTCCATCCCTACGCGATGGTGACCGGGCTCTTCGACGAGCCGCTCGAGGGCTACCGGGGTGCCACCGGCTGCTGCATCATGAGCCAGGAGTTCTACGAGACCGACGCCGCGCGCGGCTTCCTGCGCGGCTACTCGTTCGAGATCCTGCGCGGGCTCGGGCCGGTCTTCACGGCGCTCATGGCATTCGGCTGGGGGAGGCTCCCCTGGGGCCCCGACCACCACGGCGCCTACGCCGAGGTCTTCGACCGCACCGCCGCGCTGGTCGTGATCGGCGAGGACCTCCCCGAGGAGGTGAACACCGTGACGCTCGATCCCGAGCTGAAGGACGCGCACGGCGTCCCGGCGCCGAAGATCACCTACCGGCTCGGCGAGAACAGCGAGCGCCTGATGGCCCACGGCGCCGCGCGCGCGAAGGAAGTGCTCGATGCGGCGGGTGCGCGCGAGACCTTCTGCGAGCCGATCCTGCGGGTCGCCGGCTGGCACCTGATGGGCACGGCGCGCATGGGCACCGATCCCGAGACCTCGGTCGTGAACGAGTGGGGTCGCTGCCACGACGTGAAGAACCTGTTCGTGATCGACGGCAGCATCTTCCCGACCGCGGGCGCGGTGAACCCGACGAACACGATCCAGGCGCTCGCGCTGCGCATCGGCGACGCGATGAGGCGCGACCTGCCGGCGCTGCTGGACTGAGGGCGGGGGCGTCGATGAGCGAAATCGAGAGCTTCTCCCCGGTCCGCGAGCAAGCGCTGGTCGCGGCCCTCGACGAGATCCTGCCCGCGAGCGCCGACGGCCGCCTGCCGGCCGGCGGATTCATGGTCGCGGCCGGACTGCTCGAGCGCACCTTCTCGATCCTGCCCGACATGCGGGTGCCGATCGCCTTCGGGCTCGACGCGCTCGACCGCGCGGCCGCGGCGCGCGGCCGCGGCCCGTTCGCGGCGCTCGACGCGGACGAACGCCGCGCGGTGCTCGACGAGGTGTCGGCGGCCGACCCCGGCTTCCTGCCGACGCTCATGTTCCTCGCCTACGTGAGCTACTACGCCGACCCGGGCGTGCTCGCCGGCATCGGCTTCGAGCCGAGGCCGCCGCA
>JAFMJW010000201.1 GCA_017853315.1 Alphaproteobacteria bacterium | reverse complement strand
CGCAACCCGGCCTCGCGCACGCGCAGGCAGAAGTCGACGTCGTTGTAGGCGACGGCGAGCTCCTCGTCGAAGCCGCCGACCCGCTCGAAGACGTCCCGGCGGGTGACGAGGCAGCCGCCGGTCACGGCCGCGACCTCGTGGACGACGTGGCGGGCCGGACGGTCGAGGAACTCCTCCTCGGACGCCAGGTCGCCCAGGAGGCGCGGAAACGGGTGTTCGACGCGGATGCCGAGGTGCTGCAGCCGCCCGTCGGGGTAGCGCAGCAGCGGACCGGCCGCCCCGACGTCCGCGATCGAGGCCAGGCGGGCGAGTTCCGCGAGCCAGCCGGGATCGCGGGCCGCGACGTCGTTGTTGAGGAAACAGAGAAGCCGGGCCGTGGCCGCCGCGGCGGCCGCGTTGCAGAGCGCCGAGAAATTGAAGGGCTCGGGCCGTCGCAGAACGCGCACGCCGCGGTCGGCGGCGAGTTCGTCGAGCAGCCGCAACGTCGCCGGATCCGTGCTGCCGTTGTCGACCACCACCGGCTCCACCTCGACCGGGAGCACTTCGCCGAGCACGCTCCGCATGCAGCTGCGCAGCAGGTCGTCCCGGTCGCGGATCGGCACGATGACGGCCACGCGGCACGGGGACGGAAGCGGGTCGACGACGCGACGCAACGAGGGGCATGCCGCGACCGGCTCGACGCGCGCCCCGGGGCGCACTCGCGCGAGGTGCTCCTCGAGCGCACGGCGGAACTCCCCGGTCGCGGATGCACCCGGGGCGAGCGCTCCCGGGGCCGGGGCCACGCGGCGGAAGCGGAGAACCTCGGGCAGGTGCCGCACGCGCCCCGGCGCGATCCCTTCCGTCTTTCGCAGGAGCGCCTCGTAGGCGAAAGCCTCGCCGTAGCCGGCGCGAAAGCCTCCCGCTTCCCGGAGCCGCTCCGCCCGCAGGAAGACGCGCGAATCCAGGTAGTCGTGTCCCTCGAGCAGGGCCGGGCTCCAGTCCGGAAGCTCCCTGGGCGACGCGATCCCGAGCGTTCCGACCGTCGCGTCGTCGCCGTAGAGGACGTCGAACGACTCACCGTCCGCGGCCGCCCGGCCGAGAATCTCGACGGTCCTCGAGACGAACTCGTCGCCGGGCCGAAGGACGGACACCCAGGCGCCGGTCGCCGAGGTGAGCGCGGCCGCGGTCGAGGCTCCGGGATCACCGGCGACGCCGTTCTCGACGCCGACGCGCGGGTCCATGGCCTCCGCGCGCTCCAGCCCGCGTGCGGCAGCCGGATTCCTCCCGGCATCGACGACCGCGCGCAGCTCCCAGTCCGCGCGCGACTGCCGCCGAAGCGAGGCGATCGAGCGCTCGAGTTGCCCCGGGCTCGCGTCCTCGGCGACCAGGAGAACGGAGAGGATCGGAGCACGCCCGCCGTGCACCTCGGCTGCACGCGCCGCACGGAGCCGGTCCGCCCATCCCCACGCCGCCCACGAAAGTCGCGATGCGAGCCGATGCGCGAGGGCGAGCACCGCACCGCCAGCACCGGATCTCTCTCGCGGAGCGGGGCCATCGGTCGCTGCCGGCTCGACGACGACGTCGCTCCTCGCCCGCACGGGGCGGAGACCCGGCAAGTCGGCGACAGCGGCGAGCGAGAGGGGCGCGAGGGTCTTCATGTCTCGGTGCGGCGGCATCGACGCGCGAGGTCGAGGCCGTGCGACGGCGGGCTCGCCAGCTCGACTCCGACGGATGCGGATTCTGGACCGCGTCGCGCCCGCGGCCTATACGGGAAGTTCTCCATGCCCGGAAGTAGCCGAACCCGAGCCGCCCTCGCGCGCCTGCTGCCCGACTTCCACGACTATCCGGACGAGCTCGAGAAGGCGATCTGCGGCAGCTGCCGCACGGTCCTGGACGTCGGCTGCGGGGCCGGGTCCCCGATCCGGCCGTTCGCGGCGCGGCTCGAGCGCACGGTCGGGGTCGACTCCTGGGAGCCCTCGATCGAACGCAGCCGCGCGAAGGGGATCCACTCGGAGTACCGCCTGATGGACGTCCGCGAGGTCCACGCGGCCTTCGGCGACGGCGCCTTCGACGGCGTGCTCCTGCTCGACGTCCTGGAGCACCTGCCCGAGAGCGAGGGGCTCGCGCTGCTCGCCGACTGCGAGCGGATCGCGCGGCGGCGGGTCGTCGTCTTCACGCCCAACGGCTTCCTGGCGCAGGGCGACTTCCACGGGAATCCCCACCAGGCGCACGTCTCGGGCTGGAGCGTCCCGCGTCTGCGGGACCTCGGCTTCGACGTCGTCGGCATGAACGGCTGGAAGCCGCTGCGCACCTCGCACGGGGCGATCGCGTGGCGCCCCGAGGCGTTCTGGCGCCACGTGTCCCGCCTGACGCAGCCGATCGTGGCGAGGAACCCGGAGCGGGCCTTCCAGCTCCTGTGCGTGAAGGACGTCGGCCGCGCGTGAACCACGGAGCGAACCCCCCCGGCACACCGGCAGCGACCGGGTCCCGTCCGGCCGACGCGGGAGGGACCGGGCTGCTCACGATCGCCTTCGGGCATCGCCGCTACGCGCGGATGGCGGTCGACCTCGCGCGGTCGATCCGCCTGCGGGACCCGGCCACGCCGCTCGCGGTCGCCACCGACCTCGACGCGACGTTCTTCCGGGGATGCTTCGAGCACGTCGTGCCCTGGCATGCGCGCTACGCCTCGTACTTCGAGCGCAAGTTCGACCTGGGCGCGATGTCGCCCTTCGACCGCACGCTCTTCCTCGACGCCGACTGCCTCGTGCTGCGGCCGCTCGCGGACGTCTTCGCCGCCTTCGACGACCACGACTTCTCGGTCGCCGGCCGGAACCCGACCCGGCCCTGGTGGTTCTCGGCCCCCGAGGCGGTGCGCGCCGTGGTCGAGCGCCCCTCGTATCCGGGCTTCAACGGCGGGCTCCTCCATTTTCGCCGCACGCCCACGTCGGACGCGGTCTTCGCGCGCGCGCGATCGCTGGTGCCGCGGTACGACGACCTCGGCCTCGCACGCCTGCCCGACGGCGGCATCAACGACGAACCCCTGTTCAGCATCGCGATGGCCGAACTCGGCTGCCGCGCCGTGGAGAACGACCGCCTCGGGATCTTCTTCGGGCCGCGCCTCGGCGCGCTCGCGATCGACGTGCTCGGCGGCACCTGCGAGATCCCGCGCGACGGCCGCGTGCTGCGCCCGATGGTCTGCCACTTCGAGGGCTCGGACAAGGAGCGTCCGGCCTATGCGAGGGAGCGCCTTCGCCTCGCGGTGAACGCGACACTCGGCCGGGTTCCGCGGGTGCTCGCGGCACCCGTCGCCGCAGCGGGCCTCGGCCGCTGGGCCCTCGAACGAGTCGCCGCGCGTGGCGCGCGCGCGCTCCGGCGTCTCCGCACCGACGCCCGCGCGTGATCGCGTGGACCCCATGGAGCCCGCCGCCCCGGGCCCTCAGGGCCGGGGCGGGAACAGTCGATGCCGCAGGCGGATCAGGGAATGCAGCACCCCGGGCGGCACGTTGCGCAGGACGACCGGTGGGAGGTGGTCCTCCGAGGTGAAAGGCATCGGCGCCGCCTCGCGCGAAGTCGCATACGGTTCGGCGAGGGGACACGCCCCGCGCGCCACCCCCTCGATCAGTTCGAGGTAGCGATCGCCCATCGCCTCCACGCCGAAGAGCATCCGCGCCCGCTGCGCGCCCGCGCGCGAATGCGCACGCCACGCGACCGGGTCGACCATCGCGGCCACCTGCTCCGCGAAGCCCGCGACGTCGCCCGGCTCGACCAGCCGACCGCTCACGCCGTCCTCGACCGCCACGTCCGTGATCCCGGGAAGACGCGTCACGACCGGCACGCAACCGCTCGCGAGGGCCTCCAGCACGACGAGCGGCATGCCCTCGGTATTGGTCGGGAAGAGCAGCACGTGGTGGCGCCGCAGGACCCCGGGAATCTCGTCGGGCGGAAGCTCGCCGGCCATCTCGACGAGATCCGAGACGCCCGCCGCGGCGAACCGCGCGCGCAGCTCGCCCGCGTCGGGACCGACCCCGACCACGGTCAGGCGGACGTCGACTCCCCGTCTTCGGCACTCGGCGAGGATCGGGGCGAGCCGAAACACGCCCTTGTGCGCGTCGACCAGCCGGCCGACGAAGACGAGTCGCAGGGGGCTCGCGTGCTCCGCGCGCCCGCGAAGCTCCGCCTCGCCCGGGATGGCGACGCCGTTCTGCACGCAGAAGACGGGCTTCGAGGGAAATCGCGCAGCGGCCCGGGCGTGAACCGCCGGCCCCACGCCCACGGCGCAGTTCCAGACCGGCAGGTGCTGCTCGGCGAGCGAGTAGAGCGACTCCCAGTCGCCGTGAAGGACGAGCATGACCGGCACGCGCGCGTCGAGGAAGTGGAGCGCGCACGTCGCGAGACGATTCAGGTGCCCGACGTTCACGACGATCGCGTCGAAGCCCGCCCGGTTCCACGCGTCGGCCAGCGCGCGAGCGCGACCACGGAAGGTCGCGCGAGGAAGCGCCGGCGCGCGCACCAGCTCGAGCCCGCCCGTCGCGAGCAGCGGCTCCCAGTTGCCGGGCACCTCCGGGAGCAGGATCGCGCGGTGGCCGGCTGCGACGAGGCACCGGCCGAGGTCGAGCATGAACTTCGAGCCGCCGCCCAGCGACACCTCGTCGAGCGAGAGGCCGATCTTCACGCGGAGCGCCCCCGGACGAGCCTGCCCGCGCGGTGAAGGACGTCGCGGGCCGCCCCCGCCGCGAGCCGCAGCCGCGGACCGATGCTGTAGATCCGCTTCGGTCGCGCGAGGAATGCGGCCCACTGCTCGTCGAAGAGCTCCCGCGCGAAGGCGTAGAGCCGGCGGTCGTGCTCCGTCAGTTCCTCGAGCTGTGCCACGACCCTCGGGGACAACCGGTCGCGGTAGCGCCGCTCGACGTCGCCCTTTCCGGGGTTCACGTTTCGTCGTGGCAGCACCTTCGGTGCGGCCAGTCCGAGCGCGTCGCACACGAGAAGGACCGAGTCGCGGTAGCGCTCCTGGATTCCGACGACCGCCATCTCCCGGAGCCATGAGCGAGCGTTGGCGAGCAGCCGGTCCGCGTCCCCGACGTCCATGAGCGGCGGCGGGTCGTACGGGCGCAGCACGCTGCGGCCGCTCGCCGCGTCGGGGCTGCCCTTGAAGAACGGCGTGTAGTCCTCGCGGATCCCGAGCGTGCGGATCTGGCGGTCGCACGCGAGCGCGAAGGCCGCGTCGTCGATGCGCTCGCCCAGGTCCGCGTCGAGCACGGGACGCACCGCGTCGAGGTACTCCGGGGTGAAGGTCTCGGGCTCCCTCGCCACCACGCGCTGGAGGTAGAGGATCTGCGAGACCGATCGCTCGACCGGGTCGCGGACCATCGTGATGCAGGCGAGGTCGTGCCGCCCGGTCATCTCGAGGAGCGTCCGCCCCTGGTGCATCGAGTGGTAGAGGCGAAAGCCGCGCAGGTCGGCGACCTCCATCTCCCTCATCGTCGGCGGCATGATCGTCACGGTCTCGGACGGCCGGAACCTGCCTTCGAGGAAGGCCGCGAGCGAGAGGCCGCCGGTCTTGGGCACGTGGACGAAGTACGTCGACGGGGGCTCGAGCAGCAGTTTCACGGCAGCCGGGGGTTCACGCGGGGCGCGCCCGGACGAGTTCGCCCGCGCGGTGCATCGCGCCGCGAGTTGCCGCACCGGCCCGCCTCGCCGCGAGCCGCAGGCGCGGCCCGACGCTGTAGAGCCGCCTCGGCCGAGAGACGAACGCGGCCCACTGCTCGGCGAAGCGGTCCTGCGCGAACGCGTGGAGCCGACGGTCGTGCTCCGTCAGTTCCTCGAGTCGGGCGAGCACCTTCGGGGGGAGTCGATCCCTGTAGGTCTTGTCGTAGCCGCCCTTGTGCGGGTTCACGTTGCGCCGGGGCGGGTCCGCCGGCACGGGCAGACCGAGTGCGTCGCAGACGAGCACGATCGAGTCCCGGTAGCGCTCGTGGAGGCCGACCACGGCCATCTCCGAAAGCCACCCGCGCGCGTTCTCGAGCAGTTGCGCCTGGTCGCTCACGTCCATGAGCGGGGGAGGGTCGTAAGGCCGAAGCACGCTGCGACCACTCACGGCATCGGGGCTCCCCTTGAAGAACGCCC
>JAFMJW010000200.1 GCA_017853315.1 Alphaproteobacteria bacterium | reverse complement strand
CCCTCAGCCGAAGAAGCCGCGGTTGCGCTGCGGCGATCCGGCCAGTTCGGCGCGGCCCGCGAGGGCGTCCACGTCCTTGCGCAGCGTCTCGATCGCCGAGCGCTGGGTCGACTCGAACCGCTCGAGTTCCTTCGCGCGGCGCTCGCGGAACTGCGCGAAGCTCTCGTCCCAGGAATCGTAGAAGCGCTTCAGCCGCTTGTGGATCGCCTGGAACAGCGTCGTGTTCGAGACGAACGATCCCATGCAGTGCGGGCAGTGGAGCACGGTGCCCGGGCGCAGGTAGCGCAGCTCGACCTCGAAGCGGCCGGTGCAGCGGAAGCAGGCGAGCGGCACCGGGTAGGTGTCCATCTCGGGGATCTCGTCGGCGAGTGCGTCCTCTGGGCTGACGGCGACCGCGACGGCCACGGGGGCCGCCGGAGCCGCGGCGGCGGGCGCAGGAGCGGCGGCGGCCGCGGCGGACGCCGCCGCCGGTGCGGCCGCTCCCGCCTTGAAGCGGGAGGGGAAGTCGCCGCCGAAGTCCTTGTCGGGGTGGATCGCCTTCGCACGCGCGATCAGCAGGCCCTCGGCCTCGGGAATCTCGGGGTTCGGCACGCAGCAGTCGACCGGGCAGACCGCGGCGCAGGCCTCGTGGTCGAAGAAGCCGACGCACTCGGTGCACTTGTCGGGCACGATGTAGAAGAACTCGTCGACCATGGCCGGCTGCTTCGAGCCGTCGAGCGCCACGTACTCGACACCGCCCTGGTAGATCGCGGTGTTCGGACACTCCGGCTCGCAGGCGCCGCAGTTGATGCACTCGTTCGTGATCATCGTGGCCATGCGGCGACTCCTACCCGCCGATGGGGGGCCTTTCAACGGCCCCGCGGGCCGCGGCCGGAGGCCGGTGCCGGGCCCTAGGCGGCCGCGTTGGGCGCGACGATCACCTTGCCCCAGGTGCGACGGGAGCCGAGCGCGGCGAGCGCCTCGGGCAGCTCGTCGAGGGCGTAGCGGCGGGGGAAGATCTCGGGCGCGATCCGGCCCGCGGAGTGGAGCTCGAACAGGCGCGCGAAGGTCTCCGGGATGCGCGCGGGCTCGTGGATCGCGTGTGCGCCCCAGTGGAGCCCCACGATCGAGACGTTCTTCAGCAGCACGCGGTTCAGCTTGACCTCGGGGATCCGCCCGCTCGCGAACCCGATGACGAGCAGGCGCCCGTTCCAGGCGATGCAGCGCAGCGACTGGTCGGTCACGTCGCCGCCGACCGGGTCGTAGATCACGTCGGCACCGTGCCCCCCGGTCGCCTCCTTCACCTTCTCGACCCAGCCCTCGGAGCCGTAGTCGAAGGCGAACTCCGCGCCGGCGCGTCGCGCGATCCCGAGCTTCTCCTCGCCGCCCGCCGTCGCGATCACGCGCGCGCCGAGCGCCTTGCCGATCTGCACGGCGGCGAGCCCGACCCCGCCCGCCGCGGCGTGCACGAGCAGCCACTCGCCCGGGGCCAGCGCCGCCCGGAAGACGAGCGCCGCGTAGGAAGTCGGGTAGACGATCGGCAGCGCGGCACCCTCCTCGAACGACATCGAGTCGGGCATCCGGTGGCAGGCCGACGCCGGCACGACCGCCTCGGTCGCGAACGCGCCCATGCCGGCCGACGCCAGCACCCGGTCGCCGACCGCGAGCGAGGTGACGCCGGGGCCGACCTCCGTCACCACCCCGGCCAGCTCCGCGCCCGGCACGAACGGGAACGGGGGCCTCACCTGGTAGCGCCCCTGCACCATCAGGATGTCGAAGAAGTTGCACCCGGCCGCGTGCACCCGGACGCGCACCTGCCCGGTGCCGACCGGCTTCGACGGGACCTCGATCGCGCGGAGCCCCGACGGCTCCATCCATTCGTCGACGACGACGGCTCTCATGGGGTCACCACGGGCGCGGCGTGCGCAGGTGGCCGACGTGGCCGAACTTCTGCATCTGGTCGATCTCCTCGAGCGCGCGTCGTGCGCGCGCGGCGGTGAAGGCGTCGGGTTGGCGATCGAGGACCGTGCGCAGGTGCTGGAAGGCCTCGGTCGGAAGTCGCAGGTCCTCGAGCAGGACCAGGCCCGCCATGAGTTCGAGACGCGCCGCCTCGGGCGAGTAGGGATCCTCCTTCAGCGAGCGTCGCAGCACGGCGAGGGAGGCCTTGGCGTGTTCCGACTTCCGCAGCCAGTCGGCGAGCTCGAGCGCCTCTCCCGGCGCGAGCGCTCGCCGCGCTTCCGCCTCGGGAAGCGAGAAGTACTCGCGTGCGACCTCGGCGAAGCGCCCCTCGGCGAGCGCCGCGCCGAACCGCGAGACCGGGATGGCCTCGGCCGCGGCACCGGTCTCGCGGAACTCCGACGGCGTCTCGAGCTCTCGGCGCTGGTGCCACCAGGCGAACGCGAGCCCGGCGAGAAAGCCGCCGATGTGCGCGCCGTGGGCGACGCCGCCCTCGCCGCGCGACGCCATGAAGGGGAGGAAGTTCTCCATGACGAGGTAGAAGCCGAGCACCATGCGGGACGAGACCTCGACGACCTGCGACATGAGCGGCGGCATGAGCCAGAGCAGCCGCACCTTGTTGCGCGGGAAGGCGAGGAAATAGAATCCGAGCGCGCCCGAGATCGCGCCGGACGCGCCGACCATCGGCATGGGCGAGCGGGGAGCGAAGGCCCAGTGGAACAGCACGGCCGAGACCCCGCAGGCGAGGTAGACGAGCAGGTAGCGGAACCGTCCGAGCGAGTGCTCGACGTTGTCGCCGTAGATCCACAGGAACAGCATGTTCCCGAACAGGTGCATGAAGCCGGCGTGCATGAACATGGACGAGAACAGGTCCGCGATCGACGGGTGAGCCGGGCGGAATCCCCAGTTGAAGACGGCGAGATCCCACAGGCTCACGTTGTCGAAGGCCGACGCCGGCACCCGGCCGGCCAGCGCACGAGACATCTCCTGCACGTATTCCGCGAGGCGCGGGTCGTTCGCCGACGCGCGCGTGCCCTCGAGCGGCACGGTGAACAGGAGGAACACCGCGACGTTCGCCGCGATGATCAGGTAGTTGACGAAGGGGAACCCCTTGGGGTTCGGCGCGTCGCCGATCGGCAAGACCATCGCGAGCGAGGATGGTGGAATCCGGCGCGAAAACCAAGCCGACGCCCGCCGTGCGCCGCGGGGACGGGGGCGAACCGCTCGTCGGCGGTTGCGGCGTCCCGGGGCGTGTCCTAACGAACGCGTGCCCGATGCCCGCGCCCAGCCGATCCCTGCGCCGTCTCCTCGCCCGCCCCGAGCCCGTGGTGGCCTGCGGCGCGCACGACGCGCTCTCCGCGAAGCTCGTCGAGCAGGCGGGATTCGACGCGATCTGGGCGAGCGGCTTCGGGCTCTCGGCCGTGCGGGCCGTGCCCGACGCGAGCATCCTCACGATGAGCGAGACGCTCGAGGCGACCCGAGCGATGGTCGACGCGACCGGCATCCCGGTGATCGCCGACTGCGACAACGGCTTCGGCAACGCGATCAACGTGATGCGCACCGTCGCGGAGTTCGAGGCCGCCGGCGCGTCCGCGATCTCGATCGAGGACAACATCTTCCCCAAGCGCTGCAGCTTCTACACCGGCGTCACCCGCGAGCTCGTCCCGACCGACGAGCACGCGCGCAAGGTGCAGGCGGCGAAGGCCGCGCAGCGCAGTTCCGAGTTCGTCGTGATCGCCCGCACCGAGGCGCTGATCGCCGGTTGGGGCAAGGAGGAGGCGCTGACCCGGGCACGGGCCTACGCCGACGCGGGTGCGGATGCGATCCTGATCCACTCGAAGCACCCGGATCTCTCCGAGCTCGAGGACGTCGCCCGCTCCTGGGATCGCCCGGTGCCGCTCGTGGCCGTGCCGACGACCTACGTCGGCACGCCGCTCGGCGAGCTCTCGCGGGCGGGATTCCGTCTCGTCATCTACGCGAACCAGTCGCTGCGCGCTTCGGTCGTCGCGATGCGGCAGGCGCTCGCCGACATCCGCTCCGGCCGCACGCTCGAGGTCGAGGGCCGGATCGCGCCGCTCGAGGACATCTACGGGCTGGTCGGCCTCGACGAGATGCGGTCGAACGAGGCGCGTTTCCTCATGCCGGGCGGGGTCGAGTGCTCCGCCGTGATCCTCGCCGCCGGCGCCGCCCCGTCCCTCGGCGACCTCGTCGCCGAACGCCCGAAGTGCATGCTCGACATCCGCGGCAAGACGATCCTCGGCCGCCAGGTCGAGGCCTTGAACGCGTCGGGCATCCGCGAGATCGCGGTCGTGCGCGGCCACCACCGGGCGGCCGTCGACCTGCCTCACCTGCGCTACTACGACAACGAGCGCTTCGCGGAGACCGGCGAGCTCGCCTCGCTCGCGCTCGCCGAGAACGAACTGCGCGGCCCGGTCGTGTGCCTCTACGGCGACGTGATCTTCGACGACTCGATCCTCGGCCGCCTGCTGCGCGCGCCGGGCGACGTCGCGATCGCGGTCGACCGCGCCTTCTGGGACTCGGTGCGCAACGGCGGCGTGCGTCCCACCACGCACGACCTCGTCGTGACCGACGAGGCGCCGAGCGCGGGCTACCGCTTCGTTCCGTCGGCCGGGGGGACGCGCGTGCGCCGGGTCGGCCAGGGCATCGACCCGAAGGAAGCCCACGGCGAGTTCATCGGCCTGGCCTTCCTCTCCGAGCGCGGAACCGAACTCGTGCGCGAGACCTGGCGCGACCTGCGCCGGAGCCACCGTGGCCGGTTCCACGAGGCCGAGTCGCTCGAGCGCGCGAGCCTGACCGACCTCGTGCAGGAGCTGGTCGACCGCGGCCACGACGTCACCTGCGTCGACGTCTACAAGGGCTGGATGGAGATCGACTCCTTCGAGGACTACCGCCGCGCCTGGGCGGAGATCCGCTGGTAGGGCGCGTGCAGTCCGCGACCGGTCCGGGGATCGACGAACCGCTGTCCGAGCTCCTCGCGCGGGGCGCGCGACGCGAGTCCGAGGCGCGCGCTCGGCTGCTCGCGGCCGACTTCGCGGCGATCCGCGACCGGGCCCTCGCGTTCGCCGATGCCGAGGTCGACGCCGCGGGTCGCGAGCCGAGCCGGATCCCGCTGCTCGCGGAGCTCCTTCCGTGTGCCCTCGGCGCAGGCGACGACGACGTCGCGGCGCGCGTGCTCCGCGCGCTCGAGCGCGCGGCCGCGGCGGTCGGTCCGGCCGTGTCGCCGGTGGCGGCCGCCGCGCTCGCCCGGGCCCGGACCGCGCTCGCGGAGGAGGCTCGGGCCTCCGCTCCCGGTCGGCTCGCGACGGCGCGGAGCGACGCACCCGACGGTGGCTGCGAGGAGCCCGCGTCGGCCCGCGCTGCGCGCGTCTCGACGCTCGGGCACGCGCTGCTCGCGGACCGGGCGGCCGGTTTCGCGGCGGACCCCGCCCGGGAGGAGCGGTTCTTGGAGGGCGTCGCGTCCCTGCTCGTCGACCAGGACGAGGACGGGGGCTGGAACGAAGGCGCGGGCGAAGGCGACGCCACCGCGCGGGTGCTCGACGACGCGATTGCGATCGCGCTCCTCGAAGGCGCCTCGGACTCGCGCGGGAGCCTGCTCGCCGCGGCGGCCGCGCGTGCGCTCGCGTTCCTCGCGGCCACGCAGTCGGCCGCGGGCGACTGGCGTCGAGACCTGCCGGCGACGATCGCGAACCTCCGCGCGGCGATGCTCGTGCTGCCGCTGGTGGAGGCCCGCCATCCCGCGGTCGTCGACGCGGCCGCGTTCCCGGTCGCGGCCCGAGGAGGCCGGTTCGTCGAACGCGGGTTCGCCTGGTGCCTCTCGCGCAAGCCGGATCTCGGCTGGGACGGGGCGGGTGAAGTCCAGGGCGCACCGGACGGCGCGCTCGCGCTCGCCGTGGCAGGCTCGGCGCTCGTGCGCGAGTACGGCGCCTTCCGCGCGCGCGACCCGCTCGCGACGGCGCGTGCACGGGGGCTCGCTTGAGCGCCGGTGTCCCGGGAGGGGCAGAGCGCGCGCGCACGCTCGTCGACGCCCTCCTCGCGCAGCGGATCGACTTCTTCACCGGCGTCCCCTGCTCGCTCGTCGGGCCGGTCATCGTCGCCCTCGAGGAGCACGGCTACGTGCCCGAGACCCGCGAGGACGCGGCGCTCGGTCTCGCCGCCGGCGCGGCGTTCGCCGGGCGCACGCCGCTCGTGCTCATGCAGAACTCCGGCTTCGGCGTGTCGATCAACGCGCTCGGCTCGCTGCAGTCGA
>JAFMJW010000032.1 GCA_017853315.1 Alphaproteobacteria bacterium | reverse complement strand
CGCTCCCGCCCCGCCGTCGGGCGCTCGCGCTCAATCGTCGCCGTCGCTCGACCGCGGGATCGTGCGGCGGGCGGCGAGGCCGAGGTCGAGCAGCTTCTTGCGCAACGTGTTGCGGTTGATGCCGAGGATCTGCGCCGCGCGAAGCTGGTTTCCGCCCGTCTTCTCGAGCGTCACCTCCAGCAGCGGACGCTCGAATTCCGCGAGCAGCGTCGCGTGGAGGTCGGCCGGGTCGACTTGTCCGAGCGACGCGAAGACCTCCCGGGCGCGTGCCCGGACCGCCTCGGGAAGCGAGCGCGCGACGGCCGGGGGCACCGACGCCGCCGCCGTGATCGAGAGGTCCTCGGGGACCAGCGTCTTGCCCGGTGCCACGACCGCGGCGCGCACCAGCGTGTTCTCGAGCTCGCGCACGTTGCCGGGCCAGGGGTGGCGGACCAGCAGCTTCTCGGCCTCGGGCGAGACGCCGACGACCTCCGTGCCCAGCTCGCGGTGGATCTTCGCGATGAAGTGGCGGATCAGCTCCGGGATGTCCGCCGCGCGTTCGCGCAGCGGCGGCAGGTGGATCGGCACGACGTTCAGCCGGAAGTAGAGGTCCTCGCGGAACCTGCCGGCCCGGGACGCCCGGGCGAGGTCCTGGTTGGTCGCCGCGACGATGCGGACGTCGGTGCGCAGGGTGTCGCGTCCGCCGACGCGTGTGAACTCGCGCTCCTGCAGCACGCGCAGCAGCTTGGCCTGCAACTCCACCGGCATGTCGCCGATCTCGTCGAGGAAGATGGTGCCGCCCGCCGCCTGCTCGAAGCGGCCGGCACGGCGCTCGGTCGCGCCGGTGAAGGCGCCGCGCTCGTACCCGAACAGCTCGCTCTCGAGCAGTTCGCGCGGGATCGCCGAGCAGTTGATCGCGACGAACGGCCCCTGCCAGCGGGGCGAGTGGAGGTGGATCGATCGGGCGATCAGCTCCTTGCCCGTGCCGCTCTCGCCGGTCACGAGCACGGTGGCGTCGCTCTTCGCGACCCGCCCCAGCAGCTTGTAGATCGACTGCATCGCGGGGGACTGCCCGACCAGGTCGACGTCGCCCTCGCTCCGACGGCGGAGCTCGCGCGTCAGGTGGTCGACGTCGGAGTTGAGCCGGCGGGTTTCGAGCGCGCGCGCCACGAGCAGGCGGACGACCTCGAGGTCGAAGGGCTTGGTCAGGTAGTCGTAGGCGCCGCGCTTCATCGCCTCGACCGCGTTCGACATCGTCGCCTGCGCCGTCATGACGACGATCGTGGTGCGGCAGCCCTCGGCCTTCGCCCGCGTCACCACGTCGAGGCCGCTCGGCTCCGGCATCCGGATGTCGAGGAAGGCGAGGTCCACGTCGCCGCGGGCGAGCGCCGCGAGCGCTTCCTCGCCTCCGGTGGCCTCGATCACCTCGTGGCCGTCGGCCCGCAGCGCCTCGCCGAGGACCCAGCGGATCGAGCGCTCGTCGTCGGCGACGAGGATGCGGGCAGGCGGGTTCTCAGGCATGGGTGCTCCGGTCCACGGGCAGCGTCATCGTGAAGGTGGCGCCGAGCCCGGGCTCGCTGTGGAGGCGCAGCATGCCGCCGTGCTCGGACACGATCCGCTGCGAGATCGCGAGGCCGAGCCCGGTCCCTTCGGACTTGGTCGTGAAGAACGGGGCGAAGACCCGGCCCTGGTCCTCGGCGGCGATCCCCGGTCCCTGGTCGCTCACGTCGATCGAGAGGAAGCGCTCCCGGCCCTCGGCCCCGGTCATGTAGAAGCTCGTCTCCATCCGGGTCGAGATCACGACCTGGCCGCCCTTCGGGGACACTTCGACGGCGTTGCGCACGAGGTTGAGCAGCACCTGCGTGAGGCGGCCACGGTCGCCCCTCACGCACGGCAGGCTCGGGTCGAAGCGCCTCACGAAACGGACCTTCCGGTCGTCGTCGGTGCCCTCGATCGCGAGCACCTGGTCGACCACCTCGTGCATGTTGACGCGCGTCCGCTCGAGGCGGGACGGCCCCGAGAGGTCGAGCAGCTGCGTCATGAGCCCGTTCAGGCGGTCGATCTCCGACACGATGATCTGCGTGCACTCCCGCCGGCGGTTCTCGTCGGCGTTGCTCGCGGACAGCAGCTGGGCCGCGCCGCGCATGCCGGAGAGCGGGTTCTTGATCTCGTGGGCGAGCCCGGCGAGCAGGATCTCGAGCTGGCCCAGGCGGTCGGCTTCCCGGTTGCGCGATTCGAGTTCGCTCTCGTGGCTGCGGTCGTGCAGCGTGACGATCGTGCCCACCTGCTTGCCGAGAGAGTCGGTCATCATGGTCACGGCTGCGCGCACCGGCCTGGTCCGGCCGAAGCGGCCCGTCAGGGTGGCGTCGGCCTGCACGCTGCGAACCCCGCTCGTGCCCGTGGCATCGAGGAGGTCGTCGAGCCAGCGATTCCCGCGCAGGACGTCCTGGGCCGGCTGCCCGGTCGCCCTCTCGATGGAGAGGCCGGTCAGCAGGGATGCGGACTCGTTCATGAAGACGATGCGACGGACCTCGTCGAGGAGGAGGAGGCCGTCGTCCAGGCTTTCCAGGACGTTCAGCCAGTGCGCCGAGAGGAAGCGCTCTTCTGCCTGTTTCATGGGCATCTGCCCGTCTCGTAATCATGACCGGGCTGCCTGACCAGCCACCGGAGCCCCCGAGAGGCCCCTGACCGACCCGCACTCCCGCCTTAGCAAGGCGTCTGCCCAACCCCCGTGCGTCCGCGGGAGATTGACGCGATCCCGGGCGGAGACGACAAGTCCGGTCGTGATCTCCGTCCGGGAAGCCCTCGACCTCGTCCTCGCCCGGGTCCGTCCCGGCCCGGCCGAGACCGTCCCCCTCGACCTCGCGCCGGGGCGGGTGCTCGCGGCCGACGTCGTCGCCGGGATCGCGCTTCCCCCGTTCACGAACTCGCAGATGGACGGGTATGCGGTCCGCAGCGCGGATCTCGCGAACGCGGCCCCCGAGCGGCCGGCGACGCTGCGGGTGATCGCGACTGCGGCGGCGGGACGACCGTCGGCCGTGGCGGTCGAGCCCGGGACCGCGGTGCGCATCATGACGGGCGCGCCCCTGCCGGCCGGGGCCGACGCGGTGGTTCGCCAGGAGGACACCGAGCGCTCGGGCGAGACGGTCCTGGTGCGCGTGGCTGCGCGGCCGCGAGAGTTCGTGCGGCCGCAGGGCGAGGACGTCGCGGCCGGGGAGACGGTGCTGGCCCGCGGGAGGATCCTCGGCGCCGCCGACGTCGGGCTGCTCGCCGCGGTCGGCCGCGTGCTCGTGCCGGTGGCGGTGCCGCCGCGCGTCGCCGTCCTGTCGACCGGCGACGAGGTGGTGCCGCCGGGCGAGCCGCTTCCGCCGGGCTGCGTCTACAACTCGAACGCGTGGGCGCTGGCGGCCGCATGCCGGGAGGTCGGGGCGACCGCAGTCGTCCTGCCGATCGCGCGGGACGACCGTCGCGCGCTGCGCGATGCGATCGCGCACGCGGCCTCGTTCGACGTCGCGCTCTCGATCGGCGGCGTCTCGGTCGGGGACTTCGACCACGTGAAGGAGGCGATCGCGGAGGTCGGCCTCGAGCGCGTCTTCTGGCGGGTCGCGCAGAAGCCCGGCAAGCCGCTGGTGTTCGCCGAGCGCGACGGCCGCCTGTTCTTCGGGCTGCCGGGGAACCCGGTCTCGGCGCTCGTCTGCTTCGACCTCTACGTGGCGCCCGCGCTGCGGTCCCGGCTCGGCGCGGCGACGCCCTTTGCGTGCTGCGAGGAGGTGGAGATGGCCTCCGACGTCGCGACCGCGGCGGGCCTGACGGAGTTCGTGCGCTGCACGCTCGCGGGCGCCGGGCGCCGCGCCATCGCGTCGCCTACCGCGAGCCAGAGCTCCGGGGCGCTGCGTTCGCTCGCGCGCGCCGACGCGCTCGTCGTCTCGCCGCCCGGCGAGGGCCGCCTCGCCGCGGGTTCGCTCGTCCGCGCGATCCTGCTCGGGGCGTCGCGACCGCTCTCGGCGACGCCGCCGTTCTGAGGCGGGCCCCGCGCGGCGCGGGCCTCAGTCGAGGGCGCCGCCTCCGGACTCGCTGCCCCCGCCGAAGCCGACGTCGTCGCCGCCTTCGCCCGGGTCGCCCTCGCCGGACTCGATCGAGTCCACCATCTCGTCGAAGTCCTCGCCGCCCATCTCCTCGCCCATCTCGCGTCCCATGCGGCGCATCCAGCGCGCGACGCTGCGCGGGTCGTTCTCGTCGACGTCGCCGAACGACGAGGGGTCGGCGAGCGAGTCGAGCCGGCTCTCCTCGGAGCGCGGCATGGCGAAGCGCGACATCAGGCGGTCGAGCTTGCGGCTGCCGCAGTGCTGGCAGACCTCGTCGACCTTCTCGCTCACCCGCAGCGTCAGGATCTGCGACCGTCGTCGGCAGTCCCTGCAGCGGTACTCGTAGATCGGCATCGGCTCCTCCGCGTGGATCGATCCGGGCACGCAGGCGCCCGGCCCCGAGCCCCCGGCTCCACTCGATGCCCGGAGGATAGGGCCGTCGTCCGCCCGCGACAAGGCGGGCGGCCCGGGTTGCAGGCCGGCGGGGGTTTTCGTTCAAGAGGTGCCGGCGCGCGGCCCGGAGGGCCGCAGGGAGCGCGGGAGGAGTCGATCGTGAACATCCAGAAGAGCGTGGCGCTGGTGACGGGCGGGGCCTCGGGACTCGGGGCGGCGAGCGTGCGGGCGATCGTCGACGGCGGCGGCCGGGCGGTGATCGTCGACCGCGACGCGGCGACCGGGGCGGAGCTCGCGAAGTCGCTCGGCGACCGGGTCCGCTTCTGTGCGGCCGACGTGACGAGCGAGGAGGAGATCCGCAAGGCGATCGCGGTCGCGAAGGAGGCCTTCGGCGGACTGAACGTCGCGGTGAATTGCGCCGGGGTCGGCGTCGCCGCGAAGACGATGAGCAAGCGCGGGCCGTTTCCGCTGGAGCTTTTCCGCAAGTGCATCGAGGTCAACCTGGTCGGCACCTTCAACGTGATCCGGCTCGCTGCCGAGGCCATGGCGGAGCAGGCACCGGGCGAAGACGGCGAGCGCGGCGTGATCGTCAACACCGCCTCGGTCGCGGCCTTCGAGGGACAGATCGGGCAGGCGGCCTATTCGGCTTCGAAGGGTGGGGTCGTCGGCATGACGCTGCCGATCGCGCGCGACCTCTCCGGCTACGGGATCCGCGTCAACACGATCGCGCCGGGGCTCTTCAACACGCCGATGCTCGCGATGATGCCGGAGGAAGGCCGCCAGAAGCTCGCCTCGCAGATCCCGTTCCCGCACCGGCTCGGCGAGCCGCGCGAGTACGGCCAGCTCGTCCGCGCGATCGTCGAGAACACGATGCTCAACGGCGAGACGATCCGGCTCGACGGCGCGATCCGCATGCAGCCGGCCTGACGCGCGTGTCGACGTCGGCGTGCCACGGAGGCCGGGCCGGTGCGCGCGTGCCGCGGCTCGGCCGGCGACGCGTCGCGGCGCGGACCGTCCCGCTCGCGATGCTCCTCGCCACCGCCTGCGCCCGTCCGCTGCCGGACCCGGAGAGCCCGGGAGCGCAGGTCTACGCCGCGCAGTGCGGGATGTGTCACCGGGCCTACGACCCCGGGCTCATGACGCCCGCGATGTGGGAGATCCAGGTCTCGCGCATGGACGAGCAGCGGGCCCGTCGCGGCCTGCCTCCGCTTGCGGACGGAGACCGTCGGGCCATTCTCGACTACCTGAGGGCGCACGCGGGCTGACGACGGTCGGTCCGGGACGCAGGGAGCCGCCATGTTCGAGATCGAGAGGAGCAGGACGCCGGCCGCGCGGATGCGCGTCGAGATGCTCGCCGTCCCGATGCGATCCGAGACCGATCCCGGGGAGGAGCTCGCCGCACTCGACCATGGCACCGGCGGACGCCTGCTCGCCGAACTGCGGCGGCGCTGCGCGGAGCCGGCGCGTCGCGGCGCGACCTTCGTGTGGCAGACCCACGGCGAGGCGCCGCAGGAACTCGTCGCGGTGATCGGGCTCGGCGCCGTGGCGGGAGGCGAGCCCACGGCCGAGGACTGGCGGCGCTTCGCGGGCGCGGCCGTCGCGGCCGCCCGCGCGGCGCGGGTCCGCTCGCTCGGGCTCTCGGTCGCCTCGTGCGCGCGCGCCGGGGCCGCCGATGCCACGGGCGCGGTGGTCGAGGGTGCGCTCCTCGCGACCTACCGCTTCGCGGGATTCCGCTCGTCGAAGTCGGAATCGCGCCTCGCTCGCTGTCTCGTCGCGGGTTCGCCGCAGACCCGCGCGACCGAGGCCGCGGAGCGGCGCGCGCGCGTGCTCGCCGAGGCGACCGCCTTCGCCCGCGACCTCGTGAACCTGCCGGCAGAGACGGTGACGCCGGCCCACCTCGCGACGGCGGCGCAGCGCGTGGCGCGATCGGCACGGCTCTCGGTCCGGGTGATGGGTCCGCGCGAGCTCAAGCGGCTCGGCATGGGCGCGATCCTGGCCGTGGGGCGCGCGAGTCGCAACGAGCCCCGGCTGATCGAGCTCGTGCACCGCCCGCGCGGGAGCCGCGCCCGCGGTGGCGCCGGCCCGATCGTGCTGGTCGGCAAGGGCATCACCTTCGACTCGGGCGGGCTCTCGCTGAAGCCGCCGGCCTCGATGGAGATCCAGAAGCGCGACATGGCGGGCGGAGCCGCCGTGCTGGGCGCGATGCGGGCGATCGGCCGGCTGGCTCCATCGGTCGAGGTGCGCGCCTACGTCGCGGCCGCCGAGAACATGCCCGGCGGCGACGCCTACCGCCCGGGCGACGTGCTGCGCACCTGCATCGGCAAGACGATCGAGGTGCTGAACACCGACGCCGAGGGCCGGCTCGTCCTGGCCGACGCGCTCGGCTTCGCGACCCGCGCGCGCCGCGGGGCGGCGGAGCCGTCGTGCGTCGTCGACCTCGCGACGCTCACCGGCGCGGTCACCACCGCGCTCGGCCGCAGCGTGGCAGCCGTCCTGGGCAACGACGCCGACGTCGTGCGCGACGTGATCGAGTCCGGGCGCGTGGCCGGCGAGCCGATCTGGGAACTGCCGCTGGTCGACGAGTACATGCCCGGACTCGAGAGCCCGGTCGCCGACCTCCGCAACACGGGCGACGGCACGGCCGGCACGATCTACGGCGGGCTCTTCCTGCGCGAGTTCGTCCACCGCCGGCCGTGGGCGCACCTCGACATCGCGGGCGTCGCCTTCACGGACAAGGGCTCGGCTTACGTCCCGCGCGGCGCCGTCGGCTGGGGCGTGCGCACCCTGGTCGAGCTGGTCGAGCGCCGCGCCGCGCGGGCCTGAGCCGAACGGGGAAAGGGCGGGTCGCTCAGGGCGCGGGCGCCGACACCGTCGGCACCGTGCCCTCCACGCGCAGGACGACCTCCTCGTCGATCGACAGCGGGTTCAGGCTCGAGTGCGGTGCGCCGATGCCGAAGTCGGTGCGCCGGATCTTCGTCTCGGCGGCGTAGCGCCGGGCCGCGCGGTCGGTCAGCCGGAACTCCATCGGGAAGGTCTTCTTCGTCCCGTGCAGGTCGAGCTCGACGTCCACCGCGAAGCGGTCGGGGCCGGCCGGGCGGAAGCCCCGCAGGCGCGCGGTCGCGGTCGGAAACCGGGACGTGTCGAAGAAGTCGGGGTTGCGCAGGTGGTCGTCGCGCTTCTGGTTCGCGGTGTCGATGCTCGCGAGGTCGACCACGACCTCGACCTCGCTGTTCTCGGGATGCTGTTCGTCGATCTTCGCGCTCGCGATCTTCCAGCGGCGGAACTGTCCGTCGGCGGTGGCGACGCGGTTCTGGGCGACGAAGCGGATCGAGCCCGGAGGGGCGGCATCGACCGCGGTCGCGGGGGCGGCTGCGGCGGGGGCCGCGGTTCCGTCCGCGCGGGCGGCGACCGGAGACAGGAAGGCGATCGCGACGGCGAGAACGGTCGCGGGAACACGCTGCATGGTCACTCCTTCAGCGCGAGGATGTCCTCGAGCCGCTTGGGGACGGCGGCGGAGAGCACTTCGCAGCCGTCCTCGGTCACGAGGACGTCGTCCTCGATGCGGACGCCGATGCCGCGGTAGCGCTCCGGCACGTCGGGGTAGGCGGGGGAGAAGTAGAGGCCGGGCTCGACCGTCAGCACCATGCCCGGGGCCAGCAGGCGCGAGCCGCCGTCGCGGCGGTAGGCGCCCACGTCGTGCACGTCCATCCCGAGCCAGTGGCTCGTGCGGTGCATGTAGAAGGGTCGGAAGTGGCCGTCGGCGATCGCCTTCTCGCGGTCGGCGTCGAGCACGCCGAGACGGCGCAGGCCGTCGACCAGCACCTCGACCGCGACGTCGTGGACGCTCTCGAAGGTCCGCCCGGGACCGATGGCCGCGATCGCGGCGAGCTGGGCCTCGAGGACGACCTCGTAGACGTCGCGCTGCTCGCGCGTCGGCTCCCGGTCGACCGGGAAGGTCCGGGTCACGTCGGCGCAGTAGCCGCCGAACTCGGCGCCGGCGTCGATCAGCAGCAGGTCGCCGTGCTCGAGGACGCGGTCGTTCGAGACGTAGTGGAGCACGGTCGCGTTGTGGCCGCTCGCGACGATCGAGGGATAGGCCCAGCCCTCGGCGCCGCGACGCCGGAACGTGTACTCGATGAGCGCCTCGATCTCGTGCTCGCCGACGCCGGGCTTCGCTTCGCGCATCGCGGCGACGTGGGCCTCGGCCGCGATGTCGATCGCGACCCGCATCCAGGCGAGCTCCGCGGGCGTCTTGTGAAGCCGCATCTCGTGGACGATCGGTCCCGGGTCGATGATCGAGAGCGGAATGTCGTTCGCGGTGCGGGGACGCCGCGCCCAGCCGCTCTTCGCGATCCCGAGCATGCGCCGGTCGAAGGCGTCTTCGCGGCCGAAGCGGTAGTGGAGCGGCCCCGAGCCCGCGATCATGGGGACGAGGTGCTGCTCGAGTTCCTCGATCGGGTAGGCGGCGTCGGCCCCGAACTGCGTGAGCGCGCCCTCCACCCCATGCCGCCGCCCCGTCCAGGTCTCCCGCTCGGGGTCCTTCGGCGGCACGAAGAGGACGAACTTCTCGCGGTCGGCCGAGGCGTCGAGCACGGCCACGGCGTCGGCCTCGGGAAACCCGGTGAGGTAGAAGAAGTCGGCTTCCCGCCGGTAGCGGTGCTCGACGTCGTGGTGATGGGTGACCGGCGACGGCGCGCGGAAGATCGCGATCCCGCCGTCGAGGCGGTCGAGGACGTGCGCGCGCCGGGCGGCGAAGTCGAAGGCGGGCAGCGAGGCGCGGCTCATCGCGGCGGCGTCCTCGCGTCGAGCCCCGCGGCGAACCCGGGCACGTCGGGGCCGCCGTCGACCGCCTTGGGCGCGGGGCCGGCGACCTCGATCCGCTTCGCGACCGGCGGCTCGCCCTCGATCGACACCACCACGCGGTCGCCCTTGGCCAGGTCTGCCGTGGTCTTGTCGGTGCCGCGCTCGCGGACGCCCGTGCCCGTGCCGAGCCCGATCCGGTGGCGGTGCCCGGCGTCGTCGAGCACCATCTCGCCCGCGGCGGCATCGACCGAGAGGATCGTGCCCGCGATCCGCTGCCCGGCCCGGGTCGCAGCGGGCATGACCAGGCCGAGGGCCAGCGCGACCGAGAGGCGCAACGCGCGCCCGTGCGAGAGGCGGCGCGGGGTGCCCGCGAATCGATCGCTCATGCGGAAGACGCTAGCGGCGGTCCCCCCGGCTGACAAGGGCGGCGCGGCCGAGTTTCGAATCCCGCTGCCGTCCGGTAAGGACGGCGGAGAGACGCCCATGGAGTCGATGAACTTCCTCGAGCTGGTTCGCCAGGGCTGGTACGCGACCTACCCTCTGCTCCTGTGCTCGGTGATCGCCCTGGCCGTCGCGGGAGAGAGGCTGTGGGCGCTGCGCGGTCTGACCGGCCGCATGAGCGCGCTCTCCAAGCAGATCGGCTTCTTCCTGCGCCGGGGGGACGTGGAGGGCGCCCAGGCCCTCGTGGAGCGGGACGCCTCGGATCTCCCGCTCGGTCGCGTCTACCACGAGCTCCTGCCGCGCGTCGTCGACACGCCCGTCGAGGAGCTCATCGCGATCGGCGAGGGGCACCGGGTCGAGCAGGCGCAGGCGCTTCGCCGCAACGTCTGGCTGCTCGGCACCATCGCCTCGGCGGCCCCCTTCGTCGGGCTGTTCGGCACGGTGGTCGGCATCATGCGCGCCTTCCACAGCATGGCGCAGACGGGGGCGGGCGGCTTCGCCGTCGTCGCCTCGGGGATCTCCGAGGCGCTGGTCGCGACCGCGCTCGGCCTCGCCGTCGCGATCGTGTCGCTGGTGCTCTACAACTACTTCCAGGTGCGGCTGAACGAGATCGCGACCACGATGCGCACGGGCCTGACCCGCTTCGTCGACGGGGTCTGCGCGTGGCGGGGAGACCATGGCTCTCGGCCGGCTGTCTGAGGGCGGCGAGGGCGACGAGTCGATCGTCGCCGAGATCAACATCACGCCGCTCACCGACATCTTCCTCGTCCTGCTCATCATCTTCATGATCACGAGCTCGGCGATGGTCGAGTCCGGCCCGAAGGTGAACCTGCCGCAGGCGGGCGTGACCAGCACCGAGACCAAGGGCGTCGTGGTGACGGTCGACCCGCAGCAGAACGTCTACGTGGACGGCCGGGCCGTCCCGCGAGACCAGCTGGTCGAGGGGCTGCGGGAGGCCGTGGCGGCGAGCGACGTGAAGCGCGTCGTCCTCCAGGGCGACCGCGACGTGATCCTCGGCGACGTGGTGAACATCCTCGACCAGGCCCGCTCGGCCGGCGCGGAGGAGGTCGCGATCGCCGCGACCCGGAAGGCTCCCTGAACCGATGGCGCGCGAGGACCTGATCCTCGGGCCGGAGTCGCTCGAGGTGCTGATCGAGGGGCTCGGCGATCTCCGCCTGGCGCTGGGGCCGCAGGCGGCACCGGGCCTGGAGGCGGTGCGTGTCGATCTCCGTCGGGCGCTCGCCGCGCGCGAGGCGGGCGACCGGGACGCCTCGATCGGGGGGATCACCGCCGCGATGCGGCGGCTGGCCGGACTGGCCGACCTGCTCGATCCCGCCGAGGCGGCGATGATGCGGGCGGTGGCCGCCCAGTTCGAGGGTGCGCTGCGACGGGGCGACGCCGCGGACGCGGCCCGCTCGGTCGACCTGATGCGGGAACGATCGGGGGCGCGCAAGAAGCGGGGCGACGAGAACAAGTTGTAGGCTTCGGGAGGGGGGCGCGTGCCCCCGTGACGACGGCCGCGAGGAAGGGCGATGGCGAAGGCGAGCGACAGGAAGGGAGTCCGGACGGAAGAAGGGCCGTGCTGCGCGGCGACGCGCAAGCGCGTCATGACCTCGATCCGCTCGAGTTACCTGAGCTTCCCGGTGATCCGGCGCATGGCGTGCCCGGAGTGCAAGATGATCCTCCACATCCGGGTCTTCGAGAGGCCGGAGGACGAGGGGGCGGGGGCGGGCTCCGCCTGAGGCGGGCCGCCTCGGGATCGGTCCGGGCGATGGCCGGGAACCGGAGTCCTGGCGCCTCGCGCGAGACCGCGGGCGGCTCCGTCCGGGCGGGTTCGGTCGCGCCGGAGGACGAGGTCCTGCTGCTGCTCGCGGTGCGGGGCCCGATGCCGGCGGGCGAGATCGCGTCCGCACTCGGGATCGCCGACCGCACCGCGCGAGCCGCCGTCGAGGACCGGCTGCGGCGCGGCCTGGTCGAAGAGGACGCATCGGGGCGGGCGCGACTCGGCGCAGCGGGCGTCGCGGCCGCCGCGGAGATCCTCGCGCGGGAACAGCGTGCGCTGGGGCCCGCGACGGCGGGGCTCGCCGAGCGCTTCGACGACCTGAACCGGCGCATGAAGGCGGCGATCACCGACTGGCAGGTCGTGCGCATCGGCTCGGCCGTGGTGCCCAACGACCACACCGACGCGCGCCGCGACGCGGCGGTGATCGACCGGCTCGCGCAGGCGGCCTCGTCCGCCGCCCTGCTGCTCCGGCCGCTGTCGCGGGCGCGCCGCCGGATCGAAGTGCTGCTCGCGAGGCTCGACGCGGCCCTCGCCCGCGTGGTCTCGGGCGGCGGCGAGTGGGTGTGCGGGCTCGGCGTCGACTCGCTCCACTCGGTGTGGTGGAACCTGCACGCGGAGCTGCTCGCGCTGCTCGGCCGCGAGCGCGGCGAAGCCGAGGCCTGAGCGTCAGCCGAGCGCGCGCGAGCGCGGGAAGTCGCGCCGGTGGGCCTCGCGCTCGAGCGCCGTCGCGCGGGCCGCGGGCCCGACCAGGTGCGCCCCGTAGACGATCGCGAGCGGCACGAAGACGAAGACCCCGACGAGCGCCAGCTCGGGCTCGCCGATCACGAGCGCGATCGCGACGCCGACGGTCGCGATCCCGATCCAGGCGAGAGGCTCGAACAGGCCGCCCATCTGCAGGTGCGCCTGGCCCGCGCGCAGCAGCGGGCTCGGCGCGACCAGCCAGGGCTCGACGCGCTGGAACAGGAAGATCGCGACCGCGGCGACGAGCGCCCAGCCCGCGATCGCGAGCGGCGGCACGCCGAAGAAGAGGCCCGGGCCGCCGAACTCGTGGACCCGCCCGAGGAACCACCTCTCGCCGCGCACCGAGAGCGGGGCGAGCAGCACCTGCGGCAGCATCGCGAGCACGGCCCCGGTCAGCAGCACGCGTCCCGAGCCGCGGATCTCCAGCGTGTCGAGCACCTGGAGGTCGGCCGACCCGGCTTCCACCGGCGAGTGCAGCAGGACCGCGCACTGGAATCCGAGCCACGCGAGCGCGCAGAACACGAGCGGGCTCCAGGCCGGCACCCCGGCGATCGACCCCCCGCCCGTCGCCTCGTCGAGGAAGCGGTGCGGGCCGAAGGGGACGCCCCATCGCAGGGACGCCGCCTCCGCGCCCAGTGCCACCCCGAAGGCGATCGCGGCGAAGGCGAACGTCCTCGCCCAGCCCATCTTGGAGACCGCGCCGACCAGGAAGCAGGCGACGAGCGCCGGCACCCAGGGGCGGCCGATCGTCGCGGAGAGCGTCTCGGCGAGCAGCGGAGGCACGGGGCATCAAGAGCCGGACGGGGCGGGTCGTGTCAAATCCCGCGCGGGGCGGTTGCGGGCCGACCGGGTGCGTGGCACCTGTCGATCGATGGACGAGACCCTTCGCCGTGCCATGGAGCAGGACATCCAGATGACCCACGACCGCTTCGTGCAGGCCATGGAGACGCGCCTGCCGAAGATCGAGCCGGAGTCGCTCGAGCGCTACTTCGCGGTGCTCTCGAAGCTCGTCGCGAAGCTCGAGGACGAGGCGAAGTCGCTGGACCTCGTCATGAAGGAAATGATGGCCGAGGCGGCGACGCTGCTCATGGCCGAGATGCAGTTCCGGCAGAACCGGGGCTGAGGCGTGCGGCGGGCGCAAACCCGCGCTAGGAACCGCCCATGGCGTCGTCCTTCGCCTCCCGGCTGGTGAACGGCCCATTCGGCGACCCGGGGTTGCTCGTCGAGCTGCGCTGGCAGGGCGATGCCGTGCTCTTCGACCTCGGCCGCAACGACGGCCTGCCGGCGGCCGAGCTCCTGAAGGTGTCGCACGTCTTCGTGTCGCACACCCACATGGACCACTTCATCGGCTTCGACCGGCTCCTGCGCCTGTTCCTCAACCGCGACCGCCGTCTCTTCCTGCACGGGCCCGAGGGCATCGGCGACTGCGTGGCCGGGAAGCTCTCGGGCTACGTCTGGAACCTGACCGACGGCTACCCGTTCGTCTTCGACGTGACCGAGGTGACGACCGCGGGGCGCAGACGCTGGATCTTCGCGGCGGCGACCGGGTTCGCCCGCGAGGAGGCGGAGCCGCTGCCGCTCCCGGCCGGGACCGACCCGGGCACGCCGGGCACGCCGGTGCTGGTCGATGCCGGGCACTTCCGGGTCCGTGCCGCGATCACCGACCACCGGATCCCGTGCCTCGCCTTCGCGCTCGACGAGCCGACCCACCTGAACGTCGACCCCGAGCGCCTCGCGGCGGCGGGTTTCGGCCCCGGGCGGTGGCTCGCGCTGCTGAAGGACGCGCTGCGCGACGGGCGGCCCGACGACGCGCGGATCGCGGTCCAGCGGCTCGACCGGACGCAAGCGGAAGTGACGCTCGGCGAGCTGCGCTCGCTGGTCCGCGTCACGGCCGGACAGAAGATCGGCTACGTCGTCGACACGCGATTCCTGCCCGCGAATCTCGCGGTGCTGCTGCCGGTGCTGCACGAGGCCGACCTGCTCTACTGCGAGTCGCCGTTCCTCGACGAGGACCGCGACCAGGCGGCGATGCGCTACCACCTGACGGCGGCCGAAGCCGGCACGATCGCGCGCATGGCGAGGGCGCGGCGCCTGAAGGTGTTCCACTACTCGCCGCGCTACCAGGGGCGCGGGGACCTCCTGCGGTCGGAAGCGGACGCGGCCTTCCGCGGCCGTCTCGACCCGGGCGTGCTCGCGGAACTCGGCGCCGTCGCCTGACGCCGGCGGGCGGCGCGGGCCGCGTGGCGGGCCCGACCGCTCAGAGCGCGCCGCCCGGCATCCCTCCGCCCCGATCGCCGTCGTCGCCTCGGCCGCGCGGTGGGCTGCCGCGTTCGCCGCCCGTCCCCCGGGCGTCGCCCGGAGGCCGGGCCGCGCGCGCGGTCGCCGGTGCGTTCGGCCCGGCCGCGGGAGCGCGCTGGTCGTCGGCGCGGGCTTCGCCGCGCCGCTGCGTCTCCCAACCCGCGATGCGATCGGCGATCTCCGCTTCGGCCCCCTCGCGGCTCGGCTCGTAGTAGCGTCGTCCCCGCAGCGCGTCCGGCAGGTACTCTTCCGCCACGAAGTGGCCCGGCGCGTCGTGCGGGTAGCGGTAGCCCGAGGCGTAGCCGAGCGACTTCATGAGCCCGGTCGGCGCGTTGCGCAGATGCATCGGCACCGGCAGCGTCCCGCTGCGACGGACGTCCTCGACCGCCTTGCCCAGAGCCGCGTAGCTCGCGTTCGACTTGGGCGCGGTCGCGAGGAAGGTCGCGCCCTGGGCGAGCGGGATGCGCCCCTCGGGCAGCCCGACGAAGTGGACCGCGTCCTTCACCGCGAGCGCCACCGAGAGCGCGCGCGGGTCGGCGTTGCCGACGTCCTCGGAGGCGAAGATCACCATCCGTCGCGCGATGAACAGCGGGTCCTCGCCGGCTTCGAGCATGCGCACGAGCCAGTAGACCGCCGCGTCGGGGTCGCTGCCCCGCAGGCTCTTGATGAAGGCCGAGACGACGTTGAAGTGCTCCTCGCCGTCGCGGTCGTAGCGGAGCACGCGGCGCTGCGCGGCCTCCGCGAGGAGTTCCCGGGTGATGCGCCGCCCGGGGGCGCGCGCCGCGAGCCCGGCCGCGACCTCGAGGGTGCCGAGCGCGCTGCGCGCGTCGCCCTGCGCGTGCTCGACGAGCGCCTTTCGCGCATCCGGGTCGATCGTCGTGCCGCCGTCGCCGAGCCCGCGCTCGGAGTCGGCGAGTGCGCGGTCGACGAGCCGACCGACCGCGTCGTCCCCGAGCGGCTCGAGCACCAGCACCCGCACCCGCGAGAGCAGCGGCGAGACCACCTCGAACGACGGGTTCTCCGTGGTGGCGCCGACGAGGACGATCGTCCCGTTCTCGACGTGCGGGAGCAGCGCGTCCTGCTGCGCCTTGTTGAAGCGGTGGATCTCGTCGACGAAGACGACCGTCGGCCGCCCGGTCGCCCGCTTCTCGAGGTCGGCGCGCTCGACCTCGGCGCGCAGGTCCTTCACCCCGGCGAGCACGGCCGAGAGCTGCGTCCACGGAAGGTGGAAGGCACGGGCGAGAAGACGTGCGAGCGTCGTCTTGCCGCTGCCCGGCGGGCCCCAGAGGAGCAGCGAGTGCAGCCGCCCGGAGTCGAGCATCGCGCGCACGACGCGCCCGGGCCCGAGCAGGTGCTCCTGCCCGACGACCTCGTCGAGAGAGGCCGGCCGCATGCGCTCGGCGAGCGGTGCGCGCCCGCTCCCGGGCGCCGGCGCGTCGTCTCCCGGGGCCGCTCCGGAGGCGCGTCCCGCCGTGGCCTGACGCGCGTCGCCGGTCCCGGCGGTCGCACCGGTCGCTCCGCCATGGCGTGCGCGGGAGGTGCGAGCCCCGACGTCCATGCCGGGGAAGAGTCCTGGTTCCGAGTCGTCCGCCATCCACGGATCCCGTCGCACCGGAGTTAGACACGCTCGCGCGCGGTATGCTAGCCGCGGCTCGGTTGGAAGCCGCAAAGCCCACCGTCGGCCTGGTCCTGAAGCGCGGCGCGCCCGGCGCCCGCGAGGTCGCTCGCCGCGTGATCGAGGAACTCGGCGGGCGCGGCATGCGGGCGGTCGCGGAGCCGGAGGAGGCCGGCGCGCTCGGCTGTGAATCGGTCGAGAAGCAGGCGATGTTCGACGTCGCCGCGGCGATCGTCGTGCTCGGCGGCGACGGCACCTACCTCGCCACCGCGCGGCTCGCGGGCGAGCGCCGCGTCCCCGTGCTCGGCGTGAACCTCGGCGGGCTCGGCTTCCTGACGGAGGTCCGGGCGGAGGACCTGGCCGACGCGCTCGCGGACGCGGTCGCCGGACGGGCGCCGATCGACTCGCGGACGATGCTGCGCGCCGTGGTCCGCCGCTCGAACGGCGGCGAGGAGGTCTGCCAGGCCTTGAACGACGCGGTGCTGAGCCGCGGCTCGCTCGGGCGCGTGATCGAGATCGAGGCTCGGATCGACGGTCGGCCGCTCGCTTCGTTCAAGGGCGACGGGGTCATCGTCGCGACGCCGACCGGGTCGACGGCGTACGCGCTGTCGGCCGGAGGTCCGATCGTGCATCCCTCGGTCGAGGTCTTCGTGGTCGCGCCGATCTGCCCGCACACGCTGAGCGTGCGGCCGCTCGTGATCGACGATGGCGCGCGGCTCGAGTTCCGGCTCGCGACCCGCAACGAGGACATGGTGCTGACGCTCGACGGGCAGCAGGCGGTGTCCATGGGGCCCGAGGACGCGGTCGAGATCTCGCGCTCGCCGCACCCGGCGTGTCTCGTGCGGTCGTCGCGCCTGTCGTTCTACGACCTGCTGCGGACGAAGCTCGGCTGGGCGCGCACCTGACGCCGGCGGGGAGGAGGGGAGGGACGTGCTGCACGAGCTCGGGATCGCGGACCTGGCACTCATCGAGGAACTCACGCTCGACTTCGGGCCGGGGCTGAACGTCGTCACCGGCGAGACCGGAGCGGGCAAGAGCCTGCTGCAACGGGCGCTGGCGCTCGCCGCCGGTCATCGCGCCGGCAACGAGGTCGTCCGCCGGGAGGCGGAGTCGGCGCGCATCACGGCGGTGTTCGATCTCCCGCCGCGTTCCGCCGCGGCGCTCCGCCTCGCCGAGATCGGCGTTCCCGCGGCCGAGGAAGGCCGGCTCGCGATCTCGCGCACGATCTCGCGGGCCGGGCGCGGGCAGGTCCAGCTGAACGGCAAGACGGTGGCGCTCGCGAGCCTGCTGGAAGCGGGCGGGGCGCTGGTCCACCTGCAGGGCCAGCACGAGTCGCTCGAGCTCGCCCGTCCGGAGACGCACCTCGCCATGCTCGACCACGCGGGCGACACCGGGGATCTCGCGCGGCGCTACCGCGAGGCGTTCGCGCACGCGAGTCGGCTGGTGGAGCGGCTCGAGGCGCTCGAGCGGGGCGCGGCGGAGGTCGAGCGGCGACTCGAGATGGCACGTTTCGACCTCGACGAGCTCGTCCGCGCCGGGTTCTCGGATCCCGGGGAGGACGCGGCGCTCGAACTCGAGCGCTCGCGCCTGCGCAACGCGGGGCGCCTCTCGGCGCTCGCGAGCGAGCTGCTCGAGCGGCTGCACGGGGCCGACGATGCGGCACTCCCGGCAGTCGAGAGCGCCGTCAAGCGACTGTCGGAGAACGCCGCGATCGATCCGGCGCTCGAGCCGATCGCGACCGTGCTCGGCGAGGCGGTCGCGCCGCTCGACGACGCCGTGCGGTCGCTTCGCGCCTGGGCCGACGACCTGTCCTCGGATCCGGGCCGCCTCGAGGAGGTCGAGGAGCGCTTGGCGCTCGTCGCCCGGCTGGTCCGCAAGCACCGGGTCGAGGGCGTCGAAGGCCTGCTCGCGCGCCGGGTGGAGCTCGAGGCGGAAGTCGAGCGCTCGGATCGCGACGTGGCCCATCCCGAGGAGCTCCGCGCGGAACTGGAACGAGCCGCCGAGGCCGCATGGAAACTCGCGGGCGAGCTCGCGTCCGCGCGGGCCGCGTCGGCGCGACGCCTCGAAGCCGCGATGGACGCGGAACTCGCCGAGCTCGGCATGCCCGGGGCCCGGTTCTCGGTGCGCGCCGAAGAGCTCCCTGCGGGGCCGGCGCGCGGTCCGGCGGCGGTCCTGACTCGCGACGGCGTCGGGCTCGGACCCGACGGCGCGGAGCGGGTGGAGTTCGACCTGGCGGCGAACCCGGGCGAGGGGGCCCGTCCGCTCGCGCGCGTCGCCTCGGGCGGCGAACTCTCGCGGATCATGCTCGCGCTGCGACACGTCGCGGGCGGAAGCGACGTCCCGACGCTCGTGTTCGACGAGGTCGACGCGGGCATCGGCGGCGCCTCCGCGGAGGTCGTCGGGCGGCGCCTGCGTTCGCTCGCGCGCGACGCGCAGGTGATCTGCATCACCCACCTGGCCCAGATCGCGGCCTTCGCCGACCGGCACTACGCGGTGGCGAAGCAGGCCGACGGAGGACGCACGCGGACCGAGGTGCGTCGCGTCGAGGGCGCGGAGCAGGTCCGCGAACTCGCGCGGATGCTCGCGGGCTCCGCGAGCGAGGCCGGGCTGCGCCACGCGGAGGAACTGCTCGGTTCGGCGCGCGCGGCGGCCGACGCCGACCGTCCCGTGGCCAAGGGTGGCCCCGGCGGAGAAGGGCAGGGCCAGGGCGGTGCCCGCGTCGGGAGCCGTCGCAAGGCGATGCGCGCCGGGGCCGGCAGCGGGAGGTCATGACCCCGTCTGCGCGGCGACCGGGGCTCGCCTTGCCTCCGTCGGCCACGCGACCGATCCTGCTCGTGATCGTTGCGGTCCTGCTCGTGCTCGCGGGGCTCCGCCTGCGGTCGGGCTACGACGCGCTCCTGTTCGTCGAGCCCGCGCAGCGATCGGGTGTCCGGTACATCGCCATCGGACGGGGAGCGATCGACCTCGTCTCCCGCCGGCTCGAGACGGAGGACTTCTTCGCGGGCCGCCGTGGGGGCGATCGCGTCTATCCTCCCGCGACCTACGCCATGCTCTGGCCGCTCATCGCTTCGGGGAGCCTCGAGGCCGCGCGCTGGACCTGGGCCGCCGTCCTGACCGTCTCGCTCGCGTGGCTCTGCTGGATCTCGGCCCGGGCCTCGGGCTTCCGGGATCCGCTCGCGCGGCTCGCGATGGGACTGCTCCCGCCCGCCAGTCTCGCGACGACCCTGGCGCTCGGCACCGGGCAGTTGACGATTCCCGTCGTCGCGCTCGCGACCGCCTCCGTCCTCCGACTGGCCCGCTCGCCCGGGACACGAGGCGACGAGGCGACGGCGGCTGCGCTCTTCACGCTCGCGTCGGTGAAGCCGACGCTGGTCGCGCCGGTCGGCTGGCTGCTGCTGTTCCTGCCGCGCTCCTTCGTGCCGGCCGGGATCGCGGCGTGTCTCTACGCGTGCGTCACCGGGATCGCGCTCGCGCTGCGGGGGAGCGTCGCCTCTCCTCGCCCCGTCGTGCCTCGCCCCGTCGTGCCCCGTGGCCCGCTCTTCATCGAGGAGAACATGTTCGCGTCCGGATACGCGAACCTGCAGAACTGGCTCGTCCACCTGGGCATCGGCTTCCCGTGGGTCTTCCTTCCCCCGATCCTCGGACTCGCGCTGCTGGGCTGGTGGACCTGGCGGCATCGCGACGGCGACCCCTGGCTCCTGCTCGCCGTCGCCGGCCTCGTCGCCCGCTTCTGCTTCTACCACCGCCACTACGACGACCTGCTCGTCCTGCCGGTGCTGGTCGCGCTCGCGAGGCTCGCCTCGGGAGCGACGTCCTCGATGGCGGTCGCCGACCCGTCCCGGGCGACCGGCGAGATCCGGCAGGCGTCGCTCTGGACCCTCTTCGCCGTCGCGGGCTCCCTGGTCATGCCCGCGACCCTTCCGTTCGCCGTGCGCCAAGCGGCGGCGACCGGGACGTGGTCGGCCGCCCTGGTGCTCCTCGTCCACGCGGCCGCGCACGGCCCTCCGTTGCAAATCCGGGGCGGCTCGCTTAGTTCAAGGGTCGATTCGACATCCCCGGGGCCGTAGCTCAGTTGGGAGAGCGCTTGAATGGCATTCAAGAGGTCGAGAGTTCGATTCTCTTCGGCTCCACTCGGGACTCCGCGGGGTTAGCCCCGGAAGCGGGCTGATCCCGCGGAGCACGAAGTCCGGATGTTCTCCGCCTCCCGCGGGGGCGCCCGGGAGCAGCGACGGCTCATGACCGGCGATTCCACCGCTCCCGCGCCATCGTCGTCGAGGCGCCTCCTCCTCCCGCTCGTGGGAGTCCTCCTGCTCCTGGCAGGCCTCCGGCTCGTCGGCGGCTTCGAGAGGCTTCTTTTCGCCCCGCCCGCCCAGCGCTCGACGGGGTTTCACCTCGCGGTCGGCGACGGGGCGGTCGACCTGATGACCCGCCGGTTCGAAACGAGGGACTTCTTCGCCCGTCGCGGCACTCGCACGGGGGTCTATCCCCCCGCGAGTTACGCCATGCTCTGGCCGTTTCTCGCCTCGGGCAGCGTGTCGTTCGCCCGCTGGACCTGGGCGGCGGTCCTCGCCGCAGCCCTCGCGTGGCTCTCCACGGCCTGTGCGCGGGCGACCGGCTTTCGCGAGCCGCTCGCCCGACTCGTCTTCGGCCTCCTGCCGCTCGCGTTCCTCGCCACCTCCGCGATGATCGCCGTCGGCCAGGTCACGGCCGTCGTCCTGGCACTCCTGGTCGCGTCGGTGCCGAAGCTCACGCGAGCGCCGCGCTCCTGGCGCGACGGCGCCGTCGGCGGCGTCCTCTTCGCTCTCGCCGCGGTGAAGCCGACGATGGCGGCGCCGTTCGGATGGCTGCTGGTGTTCCTCCCCGGATCGTTCGTCCCGGCGGCGGTCTCGGCCGGTGTCTACGGCGGGTTGACGGCTCTCGCGCTCCTCCTACGCGACGGCGGGGCGGCTGTCGTGAATGCGGCCGCCGTGACGGCCCCCTCGGGTGTCGCGTCTCCGGGCCCGGCGACGGCCGGGGCAGGGTCCGGTATCCTGGCGCTCGCGACGAGCCCGTCGCGCGACCTGCCGCGGTTGTTCGCCGCGGGGCACGTGAACCTGCAGAACCTCCTGGTCGACCTCGGCATCGGCGCACCGTGGGTCATGATCGCCCCGCTCGTCGCGGTGGCCGCCCTCGGGCCGTGGGCCTGGCGTCATCGCCGCGACGATCCGTGGATCCTGCTCGGCGTGGCCGGGCTGGTCGCCCGCTTCGGCTTCTACCACCGGGTCTACGACGATCTCCTCGTGCTTCCGGCGCTGGTCGCGCTCGCGCGGCTCGTCTCCGGCGCCGTCGAGCGACCCGGAAGAGAGCGCGCAGCGGTTCCGCCCGGCATCGCTCGCGCGGCGAGCGCGATCCTCGTCGCGTCGGCGATCGGGATGCTCCTGCCGCGCGACTTCCCTCCGTCGGAGATCCGCATGCCGGCGAATGCGTGTGCGTGGGCCGCGGCCCTCGCCCTGCTCGTCGTCGCCGTCCGGCCGGGTGCGGTCGGAGGGAGCGACGCACCGGATCCTCTCTCGGGCCGGCCGGAGGGGGATGAGTCCGGAGGGGACGGCTTCGCCCCGGCGACGCGTTCCTCCGGACGGGAGGCGGAGCCCTTCGCGGCACCCGGCCCGCGATGAAGGACTCGGGCGCCGCGGGGATCGGCCGCGCTCCCGGAGCGCACCCGGAGCGCCGAGTCCTGTTCGTCGTGCCGCGCCTGGTCGAGGCGGGCGGCGGCTCGGAGCGGCTCCTGAGCGAGATCGCGGTCCGGCTCGCCGCCCGGGAAGACTTCGCCGTCGAGATCGCGACGACGTGTGCGACCAGCGACGCGACCTGGGAGAACGTCCTGCCCGAGGGGCGGTCGGTCGTGGACGGCATCGTCGTCCGGCGCTTCGCCACGCGGCCGCCGTCGGCCGCGTCGGTCGGGCGGACCCGGCGACTGCTGTCGCGACCGCGCGCGAGCGCGCTCCTCGACCGCCTCGGCTGGCGGCCCGCCACCGTCGCGAGCCCGGCTCTCGCCGACTTCCTGCGCGCGACGCGACGCGACTGGGACGCCGTGGTCGCGGCACCTTGCGTCCACGGCACGACGGCGACGGTGGTCTCGGAAGTTCCGGAGCGCGCCGTGCTGGTGCCGTGCCTGCACGACGAGCCGGAGGCCCGGCTTCCCTCCACCGGCCGGATGCTGCGGGCGGCGAGCCGGAGACTGTTCAACACCGTCTACGAGCGCGACCTCGCGCGACGCCTGCACGGCGAGGCGGCGGCGCGCGGGCCGGTCGTCGGGCTCGGCTTCGACGTCCCCGCGGACGTCGCTCCCGAGGCCGAGGTTCGCGAGCGCTTCGGCATCGAGGGCGACTTCCTCGTGCACGTGGGCCGCGCGGCCCCGGGCAAGGGAGTCGACGAACTCGTCGCCCTGGTGCGGGCGCATGCTCTCGCGCAGCCGGCCGAGGCCGTGGGGCTCGTCCTCGCCGGAGCCGGTCGCCGCCCGGCGGAGATCGCGCCCGGCATCCGTCATCTCGGCTGGGTCGACGAGCGCACGAAGCACGGGCTCGTCGCCGCCTCGCTCTCGCATGCCTCGTTCTCGCGCATGGAGAGTCTCTCGATCGCTCTGCACGAGGCGTGGCTCCTCGGGACCCCGGCGATCGTCGGGGCGGATTCCGGACTCCTCGCGTGGCAGGTCGGGCGGTCGGGCGGCGGCATCGCCATTCGAACGCCGGAGGATCTCGCTGCGGCGTTGCGGTGCCTGCGGGAGCCCGGACGGCGGGCCGCCCTCGCGGAGGCCGGGGCGCGACTCGTGCGGGAGGAACATGCGTGGGACCGCGTGCTCGGGGCCTTCGTCGGGGCGCTTCCGACCTTTCCTGCGACGACCTCTCGCTGAGCCGTTCCGGCAGCGTCTCTCGATGCCGCGTTGCCGTCTTCGAACGGCCCGTGCGAGATTCGAGACGGGCACCATGCAGATCCGACTGGAACCGCCGCCGGTGTTCTTCCTGCACGTGCCGAAGACCGCCGGCACCGCGATGGGCCGATGGCTCGAGTCCGCGTACCGACCGGGGGACTACCTGGACCTCGACGTCCCGCAGGTGCTCGATTGCACGCCGGAGCGACGGCGTCGCGTGCGCTGCTTCCACTCGTGGCACCACGGCCGGAGCCTGTACGACTGGCTGGAGCGCCCCGACCTGCCGGTCGTGACGGTGCTGCGCGACCCCGTCGAGCGCACGGTCTCGCTCTTCGAGCAGCACCGACGTCACCTCGAGCGCCAGCCGCACCTGTATCGCGACGACTACCTCGACGAGATGAAGGGGCTCATGGCCTCGGGAATCGAGGGCTGTGAAGACCTCGCCCGCGTGGCTCCGACGCAGGCTGCGCTTCTCGGCAACCGGAGAGACTACAGGGCGTTCTTCGAGGAGGCGCGGGCGGCCGGTCCCGGATTCGCCTCGATGCGCCCCTTCCGCATCCGCTCGCTGCCCTGGCCGGGTGGGGAACGCGAGGGATTCGAGGCCGCGTGCGCGTGGCTCCGGGAGATGGAGGTGGTCGGCCTGACGGAGAGGTTCGCCGAGACGACGCAGCTGGTGGCGGACTTCCTGGGGATCCCGGCCCCCGCGACTCCTCCGCGTGCGAAGGTCAACCCGCGACGACGGGCTCCGTCGGCGCGCTACGCCGACGAGCTGTCGCCCGCGACCCTGGCGCGCGTTCGCGAGCACGTCCGCGCCGACCTCGAACTCTACGCGATGGCCGTCGAGGTCTTCGAGCGGCAGTGGGCGGCGTTCTCGTCGAAGCCGCGACGCGTCTTCAGTCTCGGGCCGCGCCTGCGCGGGCTCCGAGCGGAGTTCCGGTCGGCGATCTCGGGACGAGCGGCGCCTCCGTGAAATGAGCCCCCGGGGCGAGCGTGCCCGCGGACGCGGCCCGGGCCGGCTGTTTGACCCGAAACTGCGGCGAAGCCATCTTCCTCGTGCACGACGTGCCGGGTTCCGATCGCCCGCCCGGTCCGCGAAAGACCCCCACTCCGTGAAAGTTCTCGTCGAACCGCCGCCGACCTACTTCGTCCACGTCCCGAAGACGGGGGGAATCGCCCTCTCGGCATGGCTCGAGGGGATGTTCCGGCCCGGCGAGAGAGTGAAGATCAAGCCGCCGACCATGCGCGACATGGACGTCGCGGACCTCCGGGGCTTCCGTTTCTACCACTCGATGCACCAGGGCCGGACGCTTCTCGAGATGATCGGCCGAAGCGACCTCGTCTGCATCACGATGGTCCGCGACCCGGTCGAGCGGGCGGTCTCGCAGATCCTCTACTGGCAGCGAGTCGTGGCCGCAGAGCCGGAGACCTTCACGCGCGAGTACGTCGAGGCGGTGCGCCCCGTGCTCCACGCCGACATCGGCGAGTGCATGGAGAACGAGGCGCTCGTGAGCTCCTGGGACAGCCAGCTCCGCACGCTGGGGATCCGGGAGGACTACCGGGCGT
>JAFMJW010000199.1 GCA_017853315.1 Alphaproteobacteria bacterium | reverse complement strand
GCGAAGGACTGCACCCCCGAGGAGATCGAGCGGCTCGCCGCGGGGTCTGTCGTGCAGACCTTCAACGCCGGCCAGGCGCTCTTCGAGCAGGGCGGCGATTCCGACGGCCTCCACCTGGTCCGGCGCGGCACCGTGACCGTTTCCGTGCAACGCGCGGACGGAGAGGTCGTGCTGGCCTACCTCCCGGCCGGCAACGTCGTCGGGGAGATGGCGATCCTGAATCCCGGCGCGAAGCGATCGGCGACCGTCCGGGCGACGGTCCTGACGGAGACCATCCGGCTGCCGAACGAGGTCATCGTCCCGTTCCTCGACGCGCACCCGCAGTGGCGGCGCAACGTGCAGGCGCTCGAAGCGGAACGCATCGTCGAGAACGCGCGACGGGCCTCGGATCGCCGGCCCAGCGACCTCGTCGGGTTCCTCGTGCAGGCGGGGGCGGGAGAGGCGACCGACATCCTGCTCGTCGACGAGTCGCTCTGCGTGCGGTGCGACAACTGCGAGAAGGCCTGCGCGGACACGCACGGGGGAGTCTCGCGGCTCGACCGCGAGGCGGGCCCGACCTTCGCGTCGGTGCACGTGCCCACCTCGTGCCGCCACTGCGAGAATCCGAAGTGCATGACCGACTGCCCGGTCGATGCGCTCCGCCGCTACCCGAACGGCGAGGTCTACATCAAGGACAACTGCATCGGGTGCGGGAACTGCGCGGTCAACTGTCCCTACGGCGTGATCCAGATGGCCGAGATGCCGGCCTCGCCGCGCGGGGGACTGCTCACCCGGCTGCTCGCCGCCCTTCGCGGAGGCGAGAGCGAGGCTCGCAAGCTCGCGGTCAAGTGCGACCTCTGCCACGGGCTCGCCGTCCGGGAGAGGGCGGGCTCGACCGCCTGCGTGAGTGCGTGCCCCACGGGCGCGATCGTCCGGACCGATCCGAAGGCCTACGTCGAGCGGGTCCTGCCGGGATGACTCTCGGCGGTCTCCACGAGTCCTACCTGCGCTACCGCTCGTTCCGGTGGGCGAAGGTCTCGGTCCTCCTCGTCGTGGCGGCGGCGGTCGCGTACCTCGTCGACAGCCCCGAGGGCGGTCGCCGGGGCGATACGGTGTACGGGTACGCGGTCGGCATCCTCTGCGGCCTCCTCATGCTCTGGCTCACCTGGTTCGGCGCGAGGAAGCGCAGTTACGGGAGCACGGGTGCGCCGCTGCGCGGCTGGCTCTCGGCCCACGTCTACCTCGGGCTGTCGCTCCCGTTCCTCGTCCCCCTCCACTGCGCCTTCCGCTTCGGCTGGAACGTCCACACGCTGGCGTACGCGATCCTGCTCCTCGTCGTGGCGACGGGCCTGGTCGGGGTGCTCGTCTACGGGCGAGTCCCGGGAGACATGACCGCGAACCGCTCGGGGATCACGCGGGACTCCCTGCTCGAGCAGCTCTCCGGGATCGACGCCGAGTGCCGACAGCTGGTCGCCGAGCTTCCCGACGTGTTCGCCGATGCCGTCCGGATCTCGATCGAGGAGACGCGGGTGGGCGGCGGTATCCTCTCGCAGCTGCGTGGCCGCGATCGCCGTTGCGGCACGGCGAGGGCGATCGGCATCGTCGAGTCGAACGTGTCGTCGGCGGCGCCCGCGCAGCGGACGCGCGTGACGGGTCTCCTCCAGGCGCTGGCCCTGAAGGGCGCCACGCTCGAGCGCGTGCGCCGCGACGTGCGGTTCCAGGCGTTGCTCGAGTCTTGGCTGCTCCTGCACGTGCCGCTCGCGTTCGCGTCGCTCGCCGCGCTGGCTGCCCACGTGTTCGTCGTCCTCTACTGGTGAGCCGGATGAGAGCGCGGATCGTCCACGTCGTCACCAGGCGCTCGGGCTCCACGGCTCGCCGCGAGGAGCGGATCGACGTTCCCGAGGTCACCGTCGGCCGCGGAACCGACAACACGATCCAGGTGCCCGGGCTCGGCGTCTCGCTCCGCCACTTCGCCCTCTCCCCCACGCCCGGGGGCCTGTTCGCGGAACTCCGCGACGCCGGCAGCCTGATCGTCGACGAGGGCGTGAGCCGCGGCGGTCGCGTCGAGCCCGGCACCGAGATCCGCCTCGGCGAGTACCGCCTGCGCCTGCTCGAGGCCGGGCCGGAGGAGGACGTCGCGATCGAGGTGAGCCGCGCGCAGCCGTCGGTCGCCGAGCGGGAGTCGCTCGCCGCGCGGACGCGCATCGGGCTCGAGGGGCCGGTGCTCAACCGGTGGTCGCTCTCGTGGATCGGCGCGCTCGCCCTGCTCGCGGTCTTCCTCGCGGTGCCGCTGGCGATGCGCGGTTGCGGCAACGATGCGCGCGCGGGTGCAGGCGTCGTCGCGAGCGGAGCCGGTCGGGCCGCCTCCGGGGCGGCTCCCGTGTCGGTCGCGAGGCCAGGGGCGCGCTTCGCCGAGGAGATCGAAGAGACATGGAGCGTCGGCCGCATCTCGACGGCGCACGGACGCATCGCGCACGACTGCGAGAGCTGCCACGTGCAGGCCTTCGAGCGGGTGCCCGACCGGGCCTGCCTCGCCTCGGGATGTCACGAGGGCATCGGCGCCCATGCCGCGGCCTCCCTCCAGGGAGAGGCGTTCCGCGACGTGCGTTGCACGAGCTGTCACATGGAGCACGAAGGCGACGCACCGCTCGCGGGAGACGACGACCGGGCCTGCATCGACTGCCATCGCGACCTCGGCCGCGTCGCGCCGTCGAGCGAACTCGGCGCCGCGACCGATTTCTCCCAGCAGCATCCGCCCTTCCGTCCGCTCGTCACGCAGGTCGCGGGCAGCCCTGATCGAACGCGGGTGAAGTCCGTCGCCGAGGCGGTCGAGCGCTCGGGACTCCTCTTTCCGCACGACACCCACCTGAAAGACGGGCTCCGGGGGCCGAACGGGCCGACCAGGCTCGAATGCTCGAGCTGCCACCACCTCGCGGCCGACGGTCGGCTCGAGAGCAAGATCAGCTTCGCGAAGGACTGCCAGTCGTGTCACCCGCTTTCCTTCGTCGACGCGGATCCGGGGCGGCAGGCCCCCCACGCGAAACCCGACGTGGTTCGCGAGGCCGTCTTCGAGGCGTTCGCGGCGAGAGCCCTGCAAGCGCTTCGCGAGGACGCGCCCGACCGAGGGTTCCCGATGAGACGGCCCGGCGCGGAACGCAAGACGCGGGAAGCGGCGCTCGCGTCGGCCCGTCGCCAGAGCGATCTCGCGACCGCCATCCTGCTCGGGCCCGAGGGGCCCTGCGCCGACTGCCACGTGTACCTGGGCGCCGGGACCGGCTGCTCGACGGCGGGGCCGATCACCGGCCAGCATCCCGAGAGCGCCGCCCTCTGCATCGCGGGCACCGTCGTGGAGATCATGCCCGTGAACCTCCCGCCGCTCCGGCAAGGGGACCGCTGGATGCCGGGCGCGGAGTTCTCGCACGTCCCGCACCTGCGCGAGAAGTGCTCGAGTTGTCACCCCGCCGAGACGGCGCATTCCTCCGAGGTCGTCCTGATGCCGCCGATCGAGAAGTGCCGCGAGTGCCACGCGGGCGCGGAGCCCGAGAACGGCAAGGTCGCCTCGGACTGCCTGCTCTGCCACGGCTTCCATCACCCGGAGGACGGGCCGATGGGCGAGGGGGCGCGACTCGCGAGAGTGCAGGGCGGGTCCACGCCCGGCGGGGTCTTCCCATGAAGGCGCTGTCGGGCCTGGTTCGCGGCGGGATCGTCGACCGCCTGCTGCTCGCTGGGCTCCTCGCCTCCGCTGCCTGCGGCGGCGGTGGGAGCGGGAGCCAGGAGATCGCGCCCGACGGCAACGCCGACCGAGGCTGCGACGGAACGTGCGCGCAGAGGTCGCTCGCCGCCGATGACGTGCGCAGGGTGATCGCGCAGGGGGTCGCGCAGGCCGAGAGCATGGGCGTCGCGGCGACGATCGCGGTCGTCGACCGGGTGGGCAACGTGCTGGCCGTCTACGCCATGGACGGCGCGCCCACCGAAACCACGATCACCGCCTGTCCGGCGCCGGTGCGCGACAGCTGTCCCGACGGCGTCCCGGTGGGCGGGCTGCAGGGCGTCGAGCTGATCTCCCCCGCGTTGTTTCCCGGCTCGGTGTTCATCGGCTCGGGTGCTGCGCTCGCCGCGATCTCGAAGGCCGGCACCGGCGCGTACCTCTCGAGCCAGGGCAACGCGTTCTCGACCCGCACGGCGAGCCAGATCGTCCAGAGCCACTTCAACCCGCAGGAACGTCGCCAGCCCGGCGGTCCTCTCTTCGGCGTGCAGTTCAGCCAACTGCCCTGCGGTGACCTCGTGACGGGCTTCCCGTCGAACCAGGGCACCGGCCCGAATCGCCTGCCGCTCGGATTCTCGGCCGATCCCGGCGGGATCCCGCTCTACAAGCCGAGCACCGGGCCCGGCATCTCCGGCTGGACTCCGGTCGGCGGCGTCGGCGTCGAGTTCGACGGCCAGTACACGCTCGACCCGTCGATCTACGACGTGGACGTGAGCCCCGAGGAGATCGTCGCGACCGCGGCCGCGACCGGTTTCGAGGCACCCGGCTCCCGCCGTGCGGACCGGATCTCGGTCGGTGGGCGGACGCTTCGCTACGTCGACTCCGAGGCCTCGGTGTCCGCGGGCTCCGGGCCGTTGCCGTCCGGCGGCCGGCTGCTGTCGGTGCCGCTCTTCTGCGACGCGACGGTGCGCGCGGGGACGACGCTGGGCACGGCGGCATCGGGCGTGCTCTCGACGAGCTTCGAGGGACGACCGGCCGAGATCCTGGTCGACCCGGAGGGCGACCCGAGATTCCCGCCGAAGAGTGCCCCGGGCCCCGACGGGCTCACCGCGGCCGAGGTGTCGTCGATCCTCGACAACGCCCTCGAAGTGATCGCGCGCACGCGCGCGCAGATCCGCCAGCCGCTCGGCACGCCCGCGCAGGTGTCGGTCTCCGTCGTCGGGCTCGGCGGCGAGGTCCTGGGCCTCGTCCGTGCGGTCGACGCGCCGGTCTTCGGCATCGACGTCTCGCTGCAGAAGGCGCGGGCCGCGCTCTTCTTCTCGTCGCCCACCGCGGCGGAGCAACTGCGCGGTGCCGGAGACGTGGTCTATCCCGTCGGAGGCGGCGTGAGCTCGATCGGCGGCTACGTCGATGCCACCCGCAGTCTCCTGGACCTGCCCGGGGCGTTCGCAGGCGGCACCGCGTGGGCGGATCGCTCGATCGGCAACCTCGCGCGCCCCTTCTTCCCCGACGGGATCGACAGCCGCCCGGCGGGATCGCTCTCGAAGCCGCAGGGGCAGTGGAGCCCGTTCAACACGGGTCTCCAGCTCGACCTCGTGCTGAACCAGCTGGTCGCGATCCTTTCGCTGCAGCCCGCGATCGCGACGCCGACGCCGGCACCGGCGCCGTCGCCGACGCCGGAGCGCTGCAGCTCGATCCCCCAGCTTCCCAACGGCATCCAGATCTTCGCCGGCGGCGTCCCGATCTACCGGGGCTCGCGGCTGGTCGGAGCGGTCGGCGTCTCGGGCGACGGAATCGACCAGGACGACATGATCGCGTTCCTCGGTCTCCACCAGGCCGGCATCGACACCGGCACGATCGGCAACGCGCCGCCGTCGATCCGCGCCGATCGCATCTCGGTCGAAGGCTCGTTCCTTCGCTACGTCAACTGCCCCGTCCAGCCCTTCCTCGACAGCGACCGGCAGGGGGCGTGCGATGGGCTCTGAGCGCGGCGCTCGCGCGGGCCTCGCGCTCGCGGCCCTGCTCGCCGTGTCGGCCCCGCTCGCTGCGGCGGAGGAGACCGGCGATCCGGGCGGCGTGCGCATGCGCCGTCCCGGGGCGACCTCCGACGCGGCCTCGCCCTACCAGCGGCGATTCCACCTCGACGGCGAGAGCCTCGACTTCGAGGTCGCGCCGCCCGCCAAGGCGTTCCCGTCGCTCGTCCCGATGCCGGACCGCTGGCGCATCGTCGAGGGCCTCGGCGTGAACGAGCGCTGGTGGAACCCCTACGACCAGAGCACGCTGAAGGGCGACCGGCCGATCTTCGGCCAGGACTGGTTCTTCGTGCTGGGCGCCGTGTCCGACACGCTGGTCGAGCCGCGCCGCCTGCCCACCCCGGTCGGGGCCCAGGCGACCGAGCACCCGGGCGAACTCGACGTCTTCGGCAACGGCGACCAGCTCTTCTTCAACCAGAACTTCATCGTCTCGCTCGCGCTCATCCAGGGCGACACCACGTTCCGCCCGCCCGACTGGGAGTTCCGGGTGACGACGGTGACCAGCCTGAACTTCCTCGGCGTGAACGAGCGCGGCGTCGTGAGCCCGAACCCGGACAAGGGAACGACCCGCTTCG
>JAFMJW010000198.1 GCA_017853315.1 Alphaproteobacteria bacterium | reverse complement strand
CGGCGGACGGCGGACGGCGGAACGACCTCGTGCGGAAGAGGTGGACGCGAGTCGATTCCGCGTCGGCTCGCCCGCGGCCTCCGGCTCACGGGTCCCGGACGAGCGTCCGCAGGAACGTCGAGCCGTAGTTCATGACGTCGAAGGCATGGAGGCCGAGTTCGTCGGCGATCTCGACGCAGGCCCGGATGCCGCGGACGCTGTTGCCCCGGGCGTCGAGCCGGGGCGACCAGATGCCGATCCCGAGCTGGCGGTTCACGACGGCGAGCACCCCGCCCGCGACCCCGCTCTTGGCCGGCACGCCGACGCGGAAGGCCCACTCGCCCGAGAAGTCGTACATGCCGCAGGTGAACATGACGGCGAGGACGTCCTTCACGCAGTCGACCCGGAAGACGTCCTGACCGGTGGTCGGGTTCGTGCCGACGTTCGCGAGCGTCGCGGCCATCGTCGCGAGGTCCCGGCAGTTCACGAGGATCGAGCACTGCCGGAAGTAGAGGTCGAGGATCCCGTCCACGTCCCCCGGGATCATGCCGAAGTTGAGCATCAGGTGGGCGATCGCGCGGTTGCGGTGCCCGGTCGCGAGCTCGGATGCGAAGACCTCCTGGTCGATCGAGAGCTCGCGGCCGGCCGCGGCGCCGAAGCGGCCGAGGACCCGGGCGATGCGGTCGGGCGGCGAGGCGCCGCCGACCAGCGCGGCGGTCGCGATCGCGCCCGCGTTCACCATCGGGTTGAAGGGGCGCATCGTCGCCTCGTCGAGGACGATCGAGTTGAAGGCCTCGCCGGTCGGCTCGACCCCCACGCGCCGCAGGACCTCCTCCCGCCCGTGGTCCTCGAGCGCCATGCCGTACACGAAGGGCTTCGAGATCGACTGGATCGTGAACGGCACGTCGCAGTCGCCGACCTCGTAGACCCGGCCGTCGGCCGTGACGACGCAGATGCCGAACCCGTCGGGGTCGGCCTTGCAGAGCTCCGGGATGTAGGTCGCGACCTCGCCTTCGTCGCAGTCGCGATGTCGCTCGTACACCCGGGCGATGAGTTCGGGGATGGGATCGTGGGCCATGCGACGTCTCCCGTCGGCGCCGCGCGTCCCCCCGGAGCGCGGCCGTCGTCTGTCGTTTTTCGTAGCAGCCCGGCCCGGGGCCGCCATCGCCACGTCCTCCCGCGCGACGCCTCGCCGAGGGTCGGTTTGACGCCCGCCCGCCCGACGATCACTCTCGCGCGTCGAGGCGCGCGTCCATGGCATTGCGGATCATCGGGGCCGGGGTCGGCCGGACGGGGACGAACTCGCTCAAGCTCGCCCTCGAACGGCTCACGGGCGCCCGCTGCTACCACATGGTCGAGGTGTTCGCGCACCCCGGGCACGTGCCTCTCTGGCGAGCCTCCTTCGAGGGCCGGGATCCGGACTGGGCGAAGCTGTTCGAGGGGCATGCCGCCACGGTCGACTGGCCGGCTGCAGGACGCTGGCGCTCCCTCGCGGCCGCCTGGCCCGACGCACCGATCCTGCTCTCCACGCGGGCCGACGCGGAACGTTGGTGGCGCAGCGCCGACGCGACGATCTTCGAGGTCTTCCGCCGCGATCACTTCGGACCGAGGCGGCGGGGGCTCGTGAACTCGCTGAAGAGGGCGATCTCCCCCGCCACCGCCGCCGCGGCCCGGGAGTGGTCGCGCATGGGCGCCGCGATGATGCGCGACTTCAGTCCGCGCGGGCTCGACCGAGACGCGGCGATCGCCGCCTACGAACGCCACAACGCGGCGGTGCGCGCGGAGGTGCCGCCGGCACGACTCGTCGAGTGGCAGCCGGGCGACGGCTGGCAGCCGCTCTGCATGGCGCTCGGCGTGCCCGTCCCCGACGAGCCGTTCCCGCACGTGAACACGACCTCGGAGTTCCGCGCGCGCGCCGGCTGGGACTGACGCCGGCCCCGTCGGGTCACCGGGCGACGATGCCCGGGATCACTCGCAGCGGATGCGTCCGCCGATCCGACGACAGGCGAGGTCCGCGGACACGCCGCACGCGCCCGAGGCGCCCGGCCCCGAGTCGGCCCCGAGCACGACCGTCGCCCGGACCGCCGTTCCCGGCGCGGCCGGCAGGGCGACGCCCCTGGTCGAGAGCCGCAGACCGACCCGTCGCCAGGCCGACCCGTCGAGCTCGAGCGCGAACAGGCCGCGCGCGCTGTCCCGCGAGCAGGCCGGCGCGTCGATCGAGCCCGAGCCGTTCGAGTAGCGCGCGACCGGGCCGCTCGTCCGCCAGCCGTCGCGACGCGGGTCGCAAACCGCGGCCGCCGAGCCGGGCACCGGGTGGGTCGCCGAGGAGAGGTCCAGCAGGGAGGTGCCGGCGGCGCTCTCGACCCGCAGCTGGAAGCCCGCGTCGAGGACGCGGCCGGCGACGCGATCGTCGGGGAACGACAGGGTGCCCGCGAGCTTGGTCCAGGCGGCGTCCCCGCCGCGGTCGACCCCGCCGAACTCGATCCGCACGTCGCGCAGAGTCCCGCCTCCGGCGCACATCTCCTGCTCGACGTGGCCGCAGGTCGCGGACGGGAAGCGGTCGGGCGACCACCAGTTGCCCGAGGCGACGACCATCGAGAGCAGCTTCAGCGAATCCTCGTAGTAGCCCTCGTCGCCGACCGGCGTCTGGATCATCACGTCCCAGAGGTCGTTCAGCCACTGCTGGTTCGACGGGTCGACGATCGCGCCCGCGGCGAGCGGGCCGACGAAGGCCATCGAGAGGTAGGCCGAGTAGGGCAGCGGGTTGCCGTCGAGCGTGTAGCCGGAGTGGATCGCCCACGGGCTGCCGCCGGTCGCGGCCCGGAACCACTGCTCGAGCTTGCCGACCGCCGCGCGCGCACGCGGCTCGCCGTTCATCGCGAAGTCGGTCGCGAGCCGCCACGGGTCGCGGGTCGCGTTGTAGACGTAGGCGCCGTCCCACGCGTCCTCGAGGAAGTAGGGCCAGGCGGGCTGCGGGTCGGAGAGCGGCATCCGGACGAAGTCCGGCAGGAGCCCGCTCACCGGCGAGTAGGTCGTCTGGATCTGGGAGACGATGCGGTAGGTCGTGTCGGTGACCCGGTTCCACGTCGCGGTGTCGCCGGTGACGGCGCCGAACACCCGGAAATGGTCGGGAACGAAGTCCGACGTGCGCGTGCTGTCGTAGTACTTGACCGAGTCGTCGAGCACCCAGTCGCCGAGCTTCGGGTAGGACTTCGAGCGGTCGAGGTCCGCGGCCGTGATCGCGGCGATCGCGCGACGCGCGAGCGCGAGGTAGTCGTAGGTCCCGCAGCTGCCCCACTGGCGATCGGCGAGGAGCAGCGCGTAGGCGATGTCCATGTCGCCGTCGGTGCCGCTCTCCGCACCCTGGATGTCGTCGCAGGTCGGCGCCTGGTTCCACGCCATCAGCCCGGGCGTGAGCCGCGAGGGATGGTCGAGGTAGAACGCGACGAGCCCGTCGAAGATCGTCCGCGCCTCCGGGTCGTGCCCCGCCATCAGCACCGACAGCATCATGCCGTAGCCGTGCGCCTCGGAGATCGTGAAGAGGTCGTGCGATCCGCCGACCAGCACGACGCGGTGACCGTCGCCGCAGGCCTGGATGACGTAGGCCTTCTTCCATGCGTCCCAGAAGTCTGCGACCTGGCGGTCGAGCGTCGCCTGGCCGAGGTGGCTCGGGCGGATCGCGCCGGCCGCGTAGGCCTGCGGGTGGGAGCCGAAGGGATGGATCGGCGCGGCGCGGCCGGCGGTCGGGAACGCGAGCAGCAGGACCGCGGCGAGCACGACGAGGGCGCGCCTCTCACGACGCGGGGCGGAGTCGCGCGGGACGGGATGACGCAAGTGCGTCGGCAGGTGCAACATGGCCGCCATCTCCACCAGATGCCGCGCCGACGCGCCAGCCGGAAACCGGGGCGTCGTTCCCGCGACTCGCCTGCGCGGCCGCGGCAAACGGGTCAGGCGTCCCCGTCCTCGAGCTCGGCGAGGGCCACCTCGCTCGCCCGCCGCTCCCCGTCCTTGCGACCGAGGATGCGCTGGCGGGGGTAGAGGCTGCGGTGGCCACCCAGCACCCAGGCGATCGTGCAGACGATCGCCACGTGAGGGAAGACCGACGCGCCGAGCAGTTCGGCGGCCATGACCGACAGCGAGAGCGGTGCGTTCGCGGCCGTCGCGAAGACGGCGGCCATGCCGACGCCGGCGGCGAGGTCGAGCGGCAGCCCGAGGGGGCCGGCGAGCGCGTTGCCCAGCGTCGCGCCGACGAAGAAGAGCGGGGTCACCTCGCCGCCGAGGAAGCCCGCCCCGAGCGTGACGGCGGTGAAGAGCGCCTTCGCGGCGAAGGTCCAGGGCGGCAGCGCCGGGTCGTCGAAGGCGCGCAGGATCGTCGGGACGCCGAGGCCCAGGTACTCGCTCGTGCCGGCGATCCGCCAGAGCACGACGAGCGCGAGGCCGCCCGCGAACATGCGCAGCGGCAGCCGCGGCAGCAGGAGCGCGCCCCTGCGCTTCAGGAAGTGGGTCGCCTCGATGAACGCGATGCTCGTGGCGGCGACCGCGACCGCGAACACGTGCCAGCGCAGCAGCATCGACGGCCCGAGCGGCTCCGGCGCGACCAGGGGATAGACCGAGTGGACGACCCCGAGCGCGCGCGTCGTCATGTCGCCGACGACCGACGCGACCAGGGCCGGCACCAGCGCGTCGTACTCGATGCGTCCGAGCACGACGAACTCGAGCCCGAACACCGCCCCCGCGAACGGGGTCCCGAAGACCGACCCGAACCCGCCCGCCACGCCCGCCGCGAGCAGCCTCCGGCGCATCGCACCGACGAGCCCGCCGAGCCTGCACAGGGCGTCGGAGAGGCTCGCTCCCATCTGCACCGCCGTGCCCTCGCGCCCGGCGCTGCCGCCGAAGAGGTGCGTCAGCACGGTGCCGAGGAGCACCATCGGCGCCATGCGCACCGGGATCTCCGGGCCCTCGTCGTGGATCGCGTCGATCACGAGATTGTTGCCGGCGAGGATCGACTCCCCCCAGCGCTCGTAGATCCAGCCGATCGCGAGGCCCGCGAACGGCAGCGCCCACACGAGCCGCTCGTCGGCCTCGCGGGTCGCGGTGGCGATTTCGAGCAACTGCAGGAAGACCGCCGACGCGACGCCGCAGAGGACGCCGATCACCACCCCGAGCGCGATCCACTGCCCGAGCACGGCGCCGGTGCGCAGCGCCTCGCCCGCGAAGGCCCCGCGCTCCTCGCCGCCCTGCCCGACCCTCGACACCGTCCCGTCTTGTCGAAGACGAGGGGGGGGCAACGCAAATCGGGGGCGCCGCCCCCGGGCCGGAGCTCAGGCCGACGGTTCGAGCGCGAACACGAGCGCCGACGATTCCGGCAGCCCCGCCGGCAGGTCGACCACGAGCGTCTCGCCTGCGACCCGGAACGAGGCCGTCCGGCCCCCGTCGGCGGGCAGCCGCACGCGCGACGGCACGAAGCCGAGCCCCGGGATCGCGACCGACGAGCCCGACGGCGAGCCGAGCACGATCGCGAAAACGCGGTCGCCCGACGCGCTGCGGGTGAAGCGCACCGGCAGGCCGTCGCCGGTCTCGCCGCCGAAGCGGGTCCACGGGCGCGTGCCGTAGATCGCCTCGCCGTTCACCGCGAGCCACGCGCCGAGCTCGCGCAGGACGGCGCGCTGCTCGTCGGGGATCGAGCCGTCGGCACGCGGGCCGACGTTCAGGAGCAGGTTGCCGTTCTTCGACACCACGTCGACCAGCAGCCGCACGAACTTGCCGGGCGCGCCGTAGTCCTCGGGGCGGTCGTTCCGGTTGTAGCCGAAGCCGCGCGCCATCCCGCGGACGTGCTCCCACTTCTCCCCGCGGATCTCCGGCTCGACCGTGAACTCGGAGGTCGTGAAGTCGTGGTGGATCCCGACCTTCGCGCCGTCCCAGCGGTCGTTCACGACGCCGTCGGGGACGAGGCCGTAGTAGTCGCGGAACAGCGCCTCGGGTGCGCTGCCGGCGGGCGCGTCGATGTCGTTCCACAGGATCGAAGGCCGGTATCGGTCGACCAGCTCGCGCCACTGCGCGTCGACGAAGGCCGCGTACTCCGGCCCGGGCGGCGTGAGCCGGAGCGCGTCGAGCACCGTCGCGAACGGCGGCGGCGCGAACGTCCAGTCGATTCCGCCCGAGTAGTAGACGCCCATGCGCATGCAGTCGCCGCGCACCGCCCGCGAGAGCTCGCCGACGACGTCGCGCGGCGCGTGCCAGTCCTCGCGGCCCGCGTGCGGGACGTCGCTCGGCCACAGCTGGTAGCCGTCGTGGTGCTTGGTCACGAGCACGACGTAGCGCGCGCCCGCGTCGCGGAAGAGACCCGACCACTCGTCGGGATCCCACGCGCCGAGCCCGTC
>JAFMJW010000197.1 GCA_017853315.1 Alphaproteobacteria bacterium | reverse complement strand
AGCGGAACGGGTCAGCCCGCGGCGGGCGTGGTGGCGTCCTTCCCCTTGGGCCAGTTCCCCGGTGCGCGTCCGCGACCGTCCGCCGGTGCGTCCTCCACGCTCATTGAGCGTCAAGCGCGCGGCCCTCGGCCGCGGTGGCGCATGCCGGCAGTGCTGCCACTTCTGCTGCCACAAGCACCCGACCTATGGCCAGCCGCCGGGCAGGGGGGTGGGTTAGGCTTGCCTCCCAGCCGATCGCTCTTCTCGCGCGGTTCCCCGGGTCCCCCCGGGCTCACCGATCAGCACGCGAGTCGAGATCACCTGCCACGACAGATGGCGGCGACCCGCTCGATCAGTCGAGGCATCCTCTAATGACACACGCCAGACGGCGGCCGAGGTTCTCGAACCGGGTGCGTGGGACTGAGCTCGGGGAGCGGATGCGAGGCGCGGACATGGCGCGGTTGCAGGGGCCTATCACTAGGCTGAGACAAGCGGCCCGAGCACCCGACTTAGGTCCACCAAGTCCTCCGGAAGGAGGATAACCAGGCGCACGCCGGCAGCACCAGCCAGCCTGCGCTTCTCCTCCATGCGGGCACGGTAGTCGGCATCACCCATCATTCCGGCGTACTCGATGAAGGTTCCATCCGCCAGCAGCCAGTCCGCGCGCTTATTCGATCCAGGGTAGGTCGGCTCGAGGGTGTGTGCAATCGAACGACTGGCGAGCCAGTCATCGACCACGCGCTCGGCCAATGACCGACATGGATGTCCGTCGGCGGCGAAGCAGTAGGTGCCGCGTGCAGGTCGCCAGGCTTCGCCTACGATGCCGGCCCGCTGAAGCAGTGGCAGCGCGGGGTGAGGTCCGACGATGAGGCCAACCATCGCACGGTCCCTGCGTTCTGGATCCAGGCCAGCGATGGAGATTGTCTGGTGGATGTTCTGCGAAGGTATTCCGTCGATTGCTGCCGCGAGAATGCGGATAGCACGGAGTAGCGCCCCATCATCCTCATATCCCAACCCGTTCCGCGCGCGGACGCAGCAAGACGCACAGTACCTCGGTGGTCCGTACTGACGGATCATCCACGGCGAGATGACCGCTTCCGAGAAGCGAGCAGCGCACACACGGCATTCGAGGGTTACGGGATCGGGCCAGTCGTGGTCCCGCCGTAATCGGTCGAACGAGCCGTACATGAGGGCCAGCTCAGATACTGCATCCGGGTGGTCGGCGTAAGTGTGGCGTTGACCGATCAGCCGGCGGATCGCGAGGTCCAGAACGGCCTGAGACAACCTGGGGTGTCGGGCGGCCACGGCACGCGGCATGGGCCACGGCCACATCGCCCCGTAGTTCGAGATCAAACCCTCGGCGAGTTCCGTCGCTTCGTCATCCCAGCAAGCTTCGAGGAGTTGCTGGTCGTAGTCGTTCCACCCGTACCGATTGAAGCCACCCTCGTGATCGTTACGACGAAACGACCAGTCGCGCTCGACGGGCGTTGCGACCGGTTCGGCTAGGGCTTGTACGAGTAGGTCTGCGGGATCGTCTTCCACGCGGACAGTCTCTCACTATGGCCGCGGCGCGGACTTTCTCGTTGTGAGTGAGCCGAGGGCCTCGTCCGTGCCGCGGCCTCGCGACACAGGGCCCCCTTTTTCCTTTCGGAGGTCCCAGGAGACCCCAGCCTCACCCGCTCTCGCACTTAAGAGAGAGGACGAGGTCCTCGTCACGATCGCGACCGGCCGCGAGCTCCGTCGTCCCCATCATCGTCCCCACCCTAAAGGGTGGTGGGGACGATGAGGACGGTGACGTCGAGCTCGTCCCCATGCTCGTCCTCACGAGCGTGCGGGGACGGGTGGGGACGATGGGGACGCTCGTCCCCAGGCTGCTAGAGGGTGCCGCGTCGCCAGTAGTAGTTCGAGCGGAACGGGATCCTCGGTTGCGTCGTGTCGAGGACGCCCGCAGTCACGAGGTCGTCGAGCGCCCGCCGTGCCGTCTCACGCCCCACGCCGAACCGGGCCTTGACCGCGTTCGCGGTGACCTGTGGCCCACCGTCCCCGTCGATGTAGGCGAGGAGCTCCGCCGGCGGTAGCTTGCGGAACGGCTCCCCGGCGGTCCCATCCGCGACGACACTCCACCAGACGCCCTCCGGCTCGCGGCCGAGGATGAGGTCGGAATGCGGGACCCGCTTTCGGGTGCGGAACGCGATCCGCTCGTCCCCCTTCCGTTCGATCAGGAACACCGCGTCCGCCTGCCGCGTCACGTTCCCCACGACGTCCTCAAGGGCCCGCTCGAGGTGGGCGCGCCTCGCGTCATGGTTCCTCTTCGTCATGTGCGCGACGAGGAGCACCGCGAGCCACGGCCTCCCGTCGCGAAGGGACCGGATCGCGTCGTTGAAGGGGCCGACGGCCTCACCGTGGAGGACCGGGCCGTAGAGGGAGTCGGCCGAGTCCAGGACGAGGAGCACCTCGTCGCATCCGCTCCGGCCGCGGAGCGCATCCGCCTCCGCCGCGATCAACGCGAGGTCCTCCGGCCGGCGGAGCGAGAGGCTCGCCTCGTCGCGGCCCAGGCGGAAGTACCGCGACCGCAGCTCCTCGACCGTCGCGGGCTCGAGGTCCTCGAGGTAGCCTCGATCGCGCCGGCGCTCCTCGCGCGTCCCGTTCTCACCGTCGACGACGAGCACCGCGACCGGCGCCGGGACGGGGAAGCGGCCGAAGAGGGGCCCCGTTGGGGCCGCGCACCCGATCGCCACTTGCGTTCGGATGTAGCTCTTCCCCTCGCCCTCGTAGCCGGCGAGGATGCCGTAGGCACCAGGGCGGATGAGGCCCTCGACGAGCCACCGGTCCGCCTCGTCGTCCGGCTCCTCCGCCACCTCGACGGCGGACCGTGCGAGCATCCCGCCCGCCGGGCGCCGGCTCGTCGCGAGCGGATCGGGGACGGCCGACGGGACGAACCGGTCGGGCCGCGGCTCGTAGAGGTCCGCCTTCGTGTAACCCAGGGTATCGAGGATCGCGTCGACCGTGCACCCGGCGAAGCAATGGAGAACCAGCCTCCGCCCATCCGCCGCGTCCGCCTCTTGCCATGAGAGGGACGGATGCCGGTCACCGTTCGCGTGGGTCGGGCCCGGACAATGCGCCATCCGGCCGCGCTCCGTGACGGGCCCGCGTGAGCGCCCGTCGAGGTCCGACACGAGCTCCGCGTACCGGTTCCCCGCTCCCGGCCCCGGAAGGGCCACCACGGGCCGCGTAGGGGCCGCGGAGGGGGCGGGCGTAGGGTCGTAGGCGATCGCTACCGCGCGGCGGGCCTCGACGTGCTCCCGGGCCGCGTCCGGGTCGAGCCCGTCGAGCTCGTCGGCCGCATCCCATCCGCCCCCGCGCCCGAGGACCGGGATGATCTCAACCTCGAGCGCTCCGGCCTGTAGCAGCGCCGCTGCGACCGCGTTCGCATGCCGCACGCCTGCGTCGCTGTCATCGTCATCGGGCCATACGGCGAAGCGGCGCCCTGCCGCGATCGGGCGGAGGGCCTCGGGGGTCGGACAGCTCGATGCGCCGGTCACCGTCGCGATGACGGGGAGGCCCGTCGCGGCGACCGCGTCCGCCGCCCTCTCGCCCTCCGTCACGAGGACGACCTCCTCGAGCGGGACCGCCGCGATCGTCTCCGTCCGGTAGCAGGGGAGGGAGGCGGCCGGCCGGCCGAGTCGGCTCGACCCGTCGGGGAGCTCCCACCGGTAGTCCTTCGCGGGCTTGCCGTCCCCGTCCAGGAAGTCACGCCGGACGTGGTAGGCCTGTAGCTCCCCGCTCGCGTCGCGGATGGGGTAGTCGGTCGTCGTCACCGTCGCCGGGGCTCGAGCCCGAGCACGAGCGCGAGCACGCCCTCGAGGACGGCGACCCGGTCCTCGAGCTCGTCGAGGCGCCCGTAGCGTGCCGACCGCGTGTAGTGGATCGGGTACCCGTACCGGCGGGCCGCCTCGAGGTCATTCCCGGTCCAGGGCGAGGAGGGAGCCCCGCGACCGCGGCGGCGGCTCACGAGCGCACCTCCGAGGCGTCGAGGAGCTCTTCAAGCGCGGCCCGTGCCACGAGCCGGCGCCGGCCGAGCTTGTGCGACCGGAGGCGGCCGCGATCCATGAGCGCGTAGAGGGCCGTCCGCGACACCCCCAGGGCCCGGCTCGCGTCCTCGACGCTCACGAGCTCCGGGGTGACGACCTCCGGCTCGACGGTCGCGGCGGAGCGGAGCGCATCCGCGGCGAGTTCGAGGGCATCCGCGGCCGCCTTGAGCGCGGCTGCGTGGGTCATCGCTCGCCCTCCTCGCCGGCGCGCCGGATGGCGTCGCGGAGGAGGTGGAGGGCCTCGTCGCTCATCGAGCGGAGGTCGCGCTTCGCGAGGCGCCACAGGGCCTCGGCCTCCGGGCCGTCGAGCGTCAGCCGGAGGCGTGCAGGGGGAGGGGTGATCGGGTGTGGCGGAGGCCCCTCGTGCGTCGTCATGCCGCGAGCGTCGCGGCGACGTTCACGCCGGTCGAGGACGCGGACCGGACATCATTCGCCGGACCGGAGCTCACCCTCCTCCACGACGTCCCCCCAGGAGCGACCCAGGCTCCCCAGTCCCCGCCGAAGCGATCGGTCCGAGCATCCGCCCATGCGCTCCGCGACGGCGGCTTGTGTGGGCCGTTCGCATCCGCTCCGGCGGAGCCCGCCGTAGGCCTCGACGGCTTCCGCCCACCAGTCGCGTCCACTACCGGTGATCGGCCCCGGCTTGCCGGCGAAGCGTCCGCCAGCGTCCTCGACCATTCGTCGTGTGCCTCGGCGCCGGTCCGGGTCGCGATCGCCGCCGACCGCGAGGACGAGGTCCTCGTCACGATCCACGGGCGCCCGCGCGACCGGGGCCGACTCCCGAAGCTCCGAGCGCACGACGCGACCCTCGTCGTCGAGATAGGCGACCGTGCTCACGAGCTCGAGGCGGTCGGGCCCCGTGAGCTCGACGTCCTCCGCCCAGGCGACCTCTCCCGGTGCGAGCTCGAGTGCGAGGTCGGCCTCGTCCTCGGGGAGCACCCGCTCGCCGGCGTAGCGGGCCCGTCGCCGCGTCATGCCTCCGCCTCCTCGATCACCCGCTCGAGGGCCGCGGCGACCCGTTCGCGGCTCCCAGGCATCGCATGGGCGTAGGTCCGCATGAGCACCGCCGGCGAGTGTCCGAGTGCCTCGGCCGCGTCGCGGGGCGGGACTCCGGCGGCGAGGATCGCGGAGGCGGCGGTATGCCGGAGGACGTGTGGCGTGACGCCCGACAGTCCGGCACGGGTCGCGATCGCCGCGAACGTCGACCCGAACGCGACCGGATGTACGGGCGTCCCCAGGGGCGTCGTGAAGATGAGCCCGTCCCGATCCTGCCAGTCCGCGCCGGCGCGTTCGCGGTCCGCCGTCTGCCGGGCGCGCTGCCGCCCGAGGGCGTCGAGCGCCCGACCGGGGAGGACTATCGTTCGCCACGAGCTCGCCGTCTTGGGCTCCGATAGACCGTAGCGTCGATTGTCGAGGCGAACGAGCTGCCGGCGGATCGTGAGTCGGGTCCCATCGAGGTCCGCCCAGGCGAGCCCGAGGAGCTCCCCCCGGCGGAGTCCCGTAAACGCGAGCACCTCGACCGCCGGCCCGACCGGGTCATCGGCCGCGGTGGCGAGTAGGCGCCGGAGCTCGTCGGGGGAGAGGGATCGTCGGGCCTTCGCGGGGATGCGCGGAGGCCGTGACGCGGTGACGACGTTCCGAACGATGAGCCCGTCCCGCACGGCCGCGGCGAGGCAGGCGGAGAGGACCGCGCGGTAGAGGGTCGCGGTCGCCGGGTGAAGGCCTCCGGCGATGAGCTCGGCTGTCATCGTCTCGACGTCCGACGGGCGGATCGCGTGAAGCTCGAGCCGGCCGAAGCGAGGGACGAGGTAGAGCCGGAGCGCGCGATCGTAGCCCGCGACCGTGCTCGGCCGGACGGTCGCGGCGACCCGGACGAGCCATCGCTCGGCCCAGGCGGCGAAGGTGGGCGTCCTCCCCGTCGCGTCGCCGCGGTCGCGATCGCGGACGGCCTCCGCGAGCTTGCGCCGGACCTCGCCTTCCGTCGCGCCCGAGAGGTACTTGCGGCGAGGGCGCCCGGTGATCGGGTCGGGGACCGTGATCGTCGCGCGCCACCGGCCGGCGCTGTCGCGATAGAGGGACCCGTCGCCCCGCGGGCGGCGACGGCGGGACGCGGTACGATCGGGCACGGGTGCGGGCCTCCCCTACAGGCTTCGCGCTCGCGACGGCCCGCCCCCTAACGGCGGGTCGTTGCGCTTTCGTGCGTCATCGTACCGCTATGCTGCCACTAGTGCTGCCACGGGCCTAATCCGTGCTCGACTTCCCCTTGGGCCAGTAGAGCTCCTTCTTCACGTGGAACTCGGGGAAGCCGGCG
>JAFMJW010000196.1 GCA_017853315.1 Alphaproteobacteria bacterium | reverse complement strand
GAAGCCGTCGCGGTCGCGCAGCTTGTGGGCGGCCGCGCGCAGGAGCAGCAGGGCGAGCGCCGCACGCAGGGCCGCGAGGATCGCGGGATCGATCGCCGGCATCGCCGTCAGGGGGGCGCCATCAGGCCGAGCGCGAGGCCCGGCTCGGAGACGTCGCGGAGGAAGGCGCCGGTCCGCGCGTCGTGCACGGAGATCGCGGGCGGGATGAGCGACAGCACGAGCAGGACGGGCTCGGGATCCTGCGTGACGAGGAGCCCGTTCGCGCCGGGGTTCGGCAGGACCTTCTCGAGCGTCCACCAGAGGCCGCGGGCGAGCATGCCGTCGCCGAGCCCGGCTTGCGAGCGCATGAAGGCGACGAGCGGGTTCTTCACCGGGATGCGCTGCACGCGCGACCGGGTCGCGAGGTCGTAGACCCAGATCTCGGTGCCGGCCTCCTTGTGCGTGTCCTTGCCGCGGCCGCGGTGCATGACGACGTAGAGCCGGTTCGTGCCGGCGTGCGCGGCGGTGTGCTGCGAGCCGCCGGGGCGCCAGCCCTCCTTGCGCTCGGCGTCGCTCAGCAGCGACCACGTCTCGCCGAAGCGCGGCGCGTCGCCCGACGCGTCGATCGAGTGCATGACGCCGTCGAACGACGAGAACAGCCACTGGTTGCCGACGCGCGCGCCCTTCTCGGACATCGGGTCGTGCTCGGGGTCGAAGAAGAGGCCGGAGCGCTTCTCCGAGGCGACGGATCCAGCCTCGTCGAGGGTCACGATCAGGGCCTCGCCGTCGGCGCACAGCATGAAGAACCGTCGCGGGCCCGAAGGGTAGACGAGACTGCACGCGGGCGTCGTCAGGTCGGCGGTCACCTTGCCGCTCGTCGTGTCGACGACCGTGATCGACTGCGCGGGCGCCACGTCGAAGACGACCAGGAAGCGGCCGTCGTCGGTGAGCGTGCTCGAGTGGATGCCCGGAAAGTACTCGGCGCGTTTCGGCGGGATCGGGAACTCCTGCTTCGGCTCGAGGGTCTCGGGATCGTAGGCCGTCACGACGTCGGTGCGCTCGCCGCGCACGCCGCGCGAGAAGTAGGTCTCCGGCACGTAGATCGCGCGACGGTCGGCGGGCGTGCTCGGCAGCACGATGAAGCCCGAGCCCGGCGTGCCGGCGGTGATCGTGCCGAGCATCGCCGCGCGGTCCGCGTCGAACAGGCTCGCCCGGTGCAGCAGCGAGTCGCTCACCCAGAACCAGTGCGGCCCGGGCGTCTTCGGCAGTCGCGCGACCTTGCCGACCGGCTCGCCCTCGTCGCCGGGGGCGACCGGGGGATCGGCGGCTCTCGTCGACGCCGGCCGCGCCGCCGAGAGGAGCGCGCCGAGGAGTGCGAGGGCCGCGACGCGGCGCGGAAGCCGCGCGCGACGGCGCGAGGTCACTGCCAGCCCACGGGCTGGTAGCCGCGCTGCGCGAGGCACTGGGTCACGAAGTTCTGGAAGGCCGGGTTCGGCTGATTCGAATTCACCGCGGTCGAGACCAGGCCCCATACCGCGCCGCTCGCGGCTCCGGAGGCGGCGCCCAGGCCGGGCGATCCCCAGATCACACCGCTGACCGCTCCGGCGGCGGCACCGCCCGCCGCGTACGCACCCGTGGTCTTGGCGGCCTGTTCGCTTCTCCCCGCGTCGGCGGTGACGCCCGTCTGCTTCGCAAGCCCCTCGCACTCCGCGATGGCCTGGTCGAGCGCGGCCTTGCGCTCGGGGTCGGTCTGTCCCGACTGCAGGTAGAAGTCGTTGGGGTAGACCACCGGCTGGACGGCGGAGCAGCCGCCGAGAAGGAAAACCAGGGTCAGGCCGATCGGCAGTCTACGCATCGTCGCTCCCCCGCGCGGCACCGCGGGGGCCGCCACGGCGGGGAGCATACGGTTCGCGCGGAGCCGTGGTCAACGACCACGCCGGCTCGCGCGAGCCGGGCGCCGGGAGGAGGTTCCGCCCGGGCGCCCGCGGAGAATCGGGTCAGCTCGCCTCGCGGAGTTCGACCGCGGCTGCCGCCGGCTTCGTGGCGACCGCCGTGCGGCGCCCGCGCGCGGACCGGCGCTCGCGGCGCAGGCCGACCTTGGCGCGGGTGCCCTGCTGGCCCATGCCGACGTGCTGGACGTCGCCGTAGAAGGCGGCGCGCACGCGGGGAGTGTCCCAGCCGAGGTGCTCGCAGATCGCGTCGAAGGAGAAGAGTCGCGGCTCGTTCTCGCCACGCCCCTCGACCCAGCGGAAGACCTCGACGGCGTCGCGTCGCGCCTCGCGGCTCACGCGGCCCGCGCGCTCGCCCCGCCGGAACGCGGCGATCCGGTCCCACGCGTCCACGATGATCGCGAACAGGAGCCGCTTCTCCGGCGTCGACGGCATCGAGGCCGTCCACGGCATGTCGGTGAGGAGGTCGCCGCTCTCGTAGTCCCGGTTCGCCTGCTCGGCGGTGGCGGCCGGCCGGTAGAAGCGCGCGAGCCCATGGGCCGCGACGGCCTGCCGTGCCGCGACCGCCGCGTTGCCGACCGCGTTCGCGGTCGTGCCGTCCATTGCCTCGAACATGTCTTCGCTCGCCGTTCTCATGGCATCACCTCGATCCTCTGCGGGTCGTCCCGCGTCTCGATGAGCGCTGTCTGCCATGCCCGATCCGGGGTGAACATCGGGGGAGACGACGCATTTTCGTGTCGGAAGCCGACCTAGGGCGCGCGCGTTTGTCCTAGCGCCGCGGGCCTCGCGCGAAGCCTCCGTGCACCTCCGGAGGGCGTGACGCCGGCCCGCCAGCGGACCGCGATCTTCCCGTCGCGACGGGCTCGATCGGCATCGGCGCGGTCTTCCGCGCGCGCGGCGGCCGGCCGCGGACCCCTCGGGGTGTTCCCTAGGGGAGCGAGGGGCGCCCCGATGCGGAAGGGGGGTTCGCACCCGCCGGGGTGTCGGGGCCCCCGGCCCGTCGGGGGTGCACCATCGAAATTCGCGACACGTTCCGTCCGCGGCGGACGACCCACGAGGCGCTGCCGTCGTCGCCGACGCGCGGCGGGGCCGCGACCAGGTCGGCGCGCGCGCGGACCCGGCCGTCGAGAACGAGGTCGATGCGCGGTCCCTTCCCCCGTCGCGCTCCCCAGGCGACGTGTCGTCCGTCGGGCGAGAATCTCGGCGCAAACACCTCGTCCCACTCGCCCGCGACGCGACGTCCGTCGACGACGTAGAAGAAGGGCGCGTCGGCGGAGTCTCGCGCCGCGTAGGCGAAGTGCCCGCCGTCGGAGACCGCGACCGACGCGACATCGACATGGGGCCCGAGACGTCGTCCGTTCGCGACGACGAACGTGGTCGGCCGACCCGACGCGTCGGCCTCGACGCACGAGTACGCCTTGCCGTCGCCGCCGGGCGACACCGCGATCGGCGTCGCGCCCGCGTAGAGGCACGTCGCGTCGTCCGCGGGCTCTCCGTTGCAAGCGACCCGCCAGCGCCCGCCTCCGGGGCGCTCCCACCAGCAGGCGACCGGGGCCCGCTCGGCGGTCGAGAGCGAACCGGCGAGCAGCGCCGATCCGCGTGCGCGCAGGGCGGGATCGCCCTCGGCCGGCCGGGGGCTGCGCCACAGCACGTCGTGGCTCGCCCAGTCGCGCAACGAGTCGGCGCCGGCCGCGGCGCCCGCGCGGAAGACGAGCCAGCCGAGGCCCGAGGGCGCCATCCCGACGAGCGTGTCGTCGGCGAGCCAGCGAACGGTCTCCTCCGGCCCGAGGTTCGGACCCGTGCGCGCGACGCGAATCCCTCCCGTGGCAGCGACGGACGGCACGCCGAAGTCCCGCAGCTCGTGGCCGTCGACGAACAAGGCTCGACGATCGTGCGCGTCGCTCGCGATCCACGCGACGTGCTCGCCCTTCTCGTCGAGCACCGTCGTGGTGGTGTCGCGGAAGGTCCCGAGGTCGCCGCCGGGTCCGAACACCCGCATGCGCGGGGCGTCGACTGCGCCGCCGTCCGGGGTCGCCTCGAGCTGCGCGCTCGCAGCCCATCTCGCGCCCGTCGGCGCGAAGCGGACGTCGCCCCCGCCGGCCAGGTCGGGCCCCACGGGGACGGCGTCGACGAGAAGTCTCGACACGGCGCGGGCCCCCGGCACTTCAACGAGCTTCGCCCATGCGGCGACCGACGTCGCGTCGGCCGAGAACGCGGGGGTGGAGCAGCTCTTGCGCTCGGGTCCCCGGACGCCGTCCACGACCAGCCTGCAGGACTCCTCCGAGGGCTGGTCGACCCAGGCGACCCGCCGCTCGTCGCGCGAGGTGACGAGGCTGCCCTTGCGGTAGGCCCACGACAGCCGCGCCAAGCGCTCGCCGCGCACCTGCATGCGGGAGGGGGGCTCCTCGGCCGGCGGGGCGACCGCGCATCCGACGGTCGTCGCGAGCAGGACCGCGAGCGCCCGCGCGCACGCAGTCGCGGGTCCGCCGCCCGTCCGACGCCTCGTCCCGCTCACGGCCGGTCCATCGCGGGCACGTCGCCCTCGTCGAGCAGGGCGAGACGCCGGAAGTCGTTCGCGCCGTCGAGGAACAGCGAGTAGCGGCGTCCGCGCGCGACCGGGAAGACGAGGTCGAGCGGTCCGCCGCCGCACGGCATGGGGTTCGTCTCGATGAAGGGGCCGATCGTCGCCTCCGTCCGGTCGCGCCAGTGCGAGGGGTTGCGCGACGGCGAGACCCGGCTCGTCCCGCCGGTCGAGAGCGCCGACGCGAACGACGCGGACGCCCGTCCCGAGCAGGTCCAGTCGTTCCCGTAGCGGACCTGGGCGGGAGGCGGGGGCACGGGCGAGGCCGTCGGTCCCGGCGTCGGCGACGGGAGGCCGCACGAGGCGGCGAAGGGGTCGAAGTCCGAGAGGCCCGTGGCCCGGCCGTCGAGTGGGTGCGACCACTCGAGGGTCTCTCCGGTCCCCCCGTCCGCGATCCGCAGCTTCCAGCCGAAGCCGGTCGAAGCCGACACCAGCACCCAGTGGCGGCCCGTGGTCGCGCAGGCAGCGATCATCTCGACCAGGATCTCCCAGTTGGCGGCCACCTCGGCGTGGAAGCGGAACACGCCCGCTCCCTGCGTTCCCCGCCTCAGCTCGAGAGCGGTCGCCCGGCGCGGCCGATCTTGCTGCGGCCGCGGTTGATCTCGCGCAGCTCGGCGAGCGCCTCTTCGGCGACGTCTTCGCCCGCGACCCGCGAGTCCTCCGCGCGCAGCTCCTCCATGTCGACCCACATCGAGTAACGGTCGCGGGTGCGCTCGGTGATGATGCCCGCGTGGAGCAGCGTCTTGATGAGCACGCGGAAGATGTTCGTGCTCTGGGTCATCATCTGGCGACGGTCCTCGTCGGTGAAGGCCTCGAGGACCGCGCCCCGCACCCACTCCCACTCGAGACCGAACTGCGGGTAGATCGCCTGCTTCTGCTCGGAGTTGACGAGGTTGAAGAGCAGGGTCTCGAAGCACTTCGCCGCCCAGTCCTCGACCCGCTCGTGCTCCTCCTCGGTCAGCTTCGGCACGGTACGGCCGGCCCAGATGCGGCCGAAGCGGTGGTGGAACGCCTCGTCGGTCATGACGAGCTGGACGAGCCGGCGCAGGAGCGGGTCGTTCGTCTTCGAGTGGAAGGTCGCGAACGCCCCCATCGCCAGCCCCTCGATCAGCATCTGCATGCCGACGAGCTTCTTGTAGACCTCGGGCGCGAGCACGAGCTCGTTCATGAGCGTCGCGAGCGTGCGGCCGGCAGGCAGCGGCGTGCCGAAGCGCTTCTCGACGTAGCGCGAGAAGCCGTGCACGTGGCGCGCCTCCTCGCGGACCTGGTTCGCCGCGTATTCCTGCGCGCCGGGGTCGCGCAGGACCTGGCAGAGGCTCGCCGAGAGCGAGAGCGCGCCCTGCTCGCCGTGGAGGATCTGCGAGAGGTTGAAGCGCGTGGCCTCGTTCGCGAGCCGGATCTTCTGGCCCTCGTCGAGCCGGTCGGCGACCGCGCAGTTCAGTTCGACCACGAACTCCTTCGGCATGATCATCTCGCGGTCGGAGTCGAAGGGAGCGTCGAAGTCGACGTAGGTCGGATCGCCGGGGTCCCAGAAGTGGTCGTCGGTGCTCGCGATGATCTCGTCGAAGGCGCCCGAGCGATCGGAGTAGCGGTCCACCTCGATCATCGAGTCGAAGTCGTCGCGGTCCACGGTGTCGTAGATCGGGTCGCGCGTGATGTGGTCGGCCATGGGCGTGATCTCCTCGGGTCTTCGCAAAATCGGTCGGCGCGCTTTTCGGGAGTCGCCGGGGGGTCCCGAACGACCGGACGGTCGGTCTCTAGCCGACGGCCGGAGTTTCGCCTAGCGCCCAAAGCCGTCAACCCCGGCGGCTCGTCCGTGCGCGCAGAGCGAGTGAATCCGGGGCTCCCGCCGTCGAGTCGGCGATTCCCGGAGGCCCCCATGGACCCGCATCGACGGCTCGTCCTCCCCATGGC
>JAFMJW010000195.1 GCA_017853315.1 Alphaproteobacteria bacterium | reverse complement strand
CCGGGGCCCGCCCCCCCCCCGAGGAATTCCCTGATTGCCCGGGCCGCGAGATCCAGCCTATAGCCCCGGTCAGTCGTTCGACCGGACCCGGAACTCCCAGCCGGGTCGAGGGTCGACGGCAGGGAGAATCCACCATGAACCTCCGCCGAATCGCCCCCACCCTGCTCCTCTGCGCGGCCGTGGTCGCGACCCCGGTCGCCGCACGGGCGATCTCCGACTCCGCGCCGCCCGCCCTGGTCACGATGTCGCTGGCGCCCCTCACGGTCGACACGACGTCGGGACCCGCGACCCTGTCGGTGGCCTTCTCGGCGACCGACGACCTCTCCGGCGTGAAGTCCGTCGAGGTCACGGTCGGCCCGACCGGCCCCGGCGGCACCTGCGTGGGAGACGGCTCGGTGGCGAAGGCCGCGACTTTCGCTCCCGCGACGAGCCGTTCCGGGACGATCGATCTCGCGATTCCCCTCCACGCCCCGTCCGGTTCCTGGAAGGTCTGCAATTTCACCATCGCCGACGCGACCGGCAACTCCACGACCCTCAGCCCCGGCGACTTCGACCTGCTCGGCGTGACGTACGTCTTCACGGTCCTCTCGGATCCCGACACCACCCCGCCGTCGCTGCTCGCCTTCGGCCCGCTGCCGGCTTCGGTCGACACCACTTCGGGCAGCGCCTCGTTCGACGTGCCCGCGTCGGTCACCGACGACCTCTCGGGCCTCGTGTCGGTCACGCCGATCGTCGGCCCGTCGTCCGGAGGCGCCTGCACCGGATCCAACACCGTCGTGCTCGAGAACGTGATTGCGCCGGCCTCGCTCGCCTCCTCGGCACCCATCCACTTCGAGATCCCGGCGTTCCAGCCGGCCGACGAGCCGTGGGCGATCTGTGAAATCGAGTTGCGCGACGCGGTCGGCAACGTGGCGCACCTCGACACGGCGGCGCTCGCAGCCCTCGGCTTCCCGACCACTTTCGGCGTGGTCTCGACGCCGGACACGACCCCGCCGACGATCACCTCGTTCGCGATCACTCCAGACGCGGTGGACACCGACGACGCCGCGGCGACGCTCACGATCTCGTGGTCGGCGACCGACGACCTCTCCGGCGTGCAGCGCACGGTGGTCCTGCTGGCCCCGGCGGGATGCAGCGGCATCTACCAGCAGGTCGCGATCCGCGAGGTCGCGGGCTCGACCTCGGCGAGCGAATCCTTCCAGCTCGAGATCCCGCGCTGGTCTCCCGAGGGACCGTGGGAGGTCTGCGCGCTGCTCGTGCTCGACGTCGGCGGCAACTACGGCTTCCTCGACGCGAGCGGGCTCGCCGCAGCGGGCTGGTCCCCGGGCTTCGTGAACGCGGTCTGCGGCGACGGCGTCACGAGCTCGAACGAGTCCTGCGACGACGGCGCCGCGAACGGCACGCAAGCGTCCTGCTGCAGCACGACCTGCCAGTTCGTCGCCGCGGACACCGCCTGCACGGCCGACACGGATCCCTGCACGAGCGACGCCTGCACCGCCGGCGGGTCCTGCGAACACCCCTCGAACGGGCAGTGCGTCTCCTCCCGGTCGATCATCGCGGAGGTCGGGCCCTCGGGCGCCACGGTCACCGTGCCCGACGGTTCGGCCACGCTGGTCGTGCCACCCGGCGCGGTCGCCGGGTCGACCCAGGTCGTGCTGAAGGGGATCACGGCCACCGACCTCGAGTTTCCTACGCTCGAGGTCGGCCCGGACGGCCTGTCGTTCCTGTCCCCGGCGAGCCTCTCGCTCTCGTGGCCCGACGCGGTGAGCGACGGCAACGTGGACGGCCTGCAGCCGCTGGTACGCGAGGCGGCGCTCGCGGTGTCGCGCGACGGCACTCCCGTGACCGGCGAGTGCCGGCTGCCCGCGTACCAGCCCGCCACCTGTGGCACCTCCTGCTGCGACCAGGCCGCGAACACCTGGACGGTGCCGACCTCCGGCGCCGGCACCTTCGCGATGATCGACGAAGGCTGCGGCTCCGGCATCTCCGCGATGCGGGTCACGATCTCGAAGCTCCAGCCGCCGGCCGGCGACGAGGCGCTCACGTGGCAGGGCAATCTCCTGCTCCCACCCGACCTCGCATCCGTGTTCGATCCCCGCTCGACCGGGTTGCGCCTGCAACTCGACGACGGCGCCGAGACCGTCCTCGACGTCCTCCTGCCCGCGGCGAAGTGGACCGCGAACCGCGCCGTCACGTCCTGGAAGTTCTCGCCGGGCAAGACCGGGCCGGCCCCGGCCGGCATCGGCACGGTCGTGCTGAAAGCGGACAAGACCGTCCCCGGCCTGGTCAAGTTCGTCGTCAAGGGAAAGAACGGCGATTACACGGTCGGGGCGGGACTGACGGCGAAGATCCTCGTCGATGGGGGCGAGTGCTTCGCCGCCGGACCCGACGCGCCGCCGCCGACGCCGTCCTGCTCGTTCGCCGGAACCAAGTTGCTCTGTCGCTGACGTCCGCGTCCCTCGCCACCGCGGCGAGGTCGGCGCACCACGGCCCTCGCACGTCTCCCGTGGAGGCGAATTTCACGAGTCCTCGACCACCCCGCGACCGCCCCCCGGTCTCGGGCCGGGGCCGACCCCGGGGGACCTCGACGGTCGGCCGACCGATCGTTCAACACGGCGCGTCGGAGCCCCGGAAGAAAAGACCGCCTGATGTTGGGAAAACGTGTTGACTTGTGATTTTGGACTCCCCTACACGGTTCCCTTAGGAACCCGGCCGCAAAGCCAAAACCGACCAACCCGGAGGCCATCCAAAATGTCGATGCCGAGTCTCAGCCGAATCCTGAACCTCTTCCCCGGCCGAAGGACGTTGGCGGTGCTGGCCCTGCCGGTGCTCCTCGCGGCATCGGCCTCGAATGCCCTCGCCCTCTGCGGCAACGGCGTCGTCGAGATCGACGAGAACTGCGACCTCGGACCGAGCGGGAACGGCGCGGCCGGGTCCTGCTGCTCCGCGTACTGCCTGTACGAGGCGCCGTCGAAGACCTGCCGCGCCGCGAACGGCGCCTGCGACGCCCCCGAGTCGTGCACCGGCACTTCCGAAACGTGCCCCGCGGACCAGGTGAAGGCCTCGGGCGTCACGTGTCGCTCGGCGGCCGGCAGCTGCGACGTCGCCGAGAACTGCGACGGCACGTCGGCGGCCTGCCCCCCCGACGGCTTCGTCGCGAGCGGCGCGGAGTGTCGCGCCAGCGCCGGCGTCTGCGACGTCGCCGAGAGCTGCACGGGCTCCTCGGCCGCCTGCCCCCCCGACGGCTTCGAGTCGAGCAGCACGCAGTGCCGCCCGGCCGCGAGCGCAGTGGGCGCCTTCGTCACCTGCGACGTCGCCGAGAACTGCACGGGCTCCTCGGCGACCTGCCCGGGCGACGCCTACGCGGACCCTTCGGTGGTCTGCCGCCCCTCGGCCGGCGACTGTGACTCCGCCGAGAACTGCACGGGCTCCTCGGCCGGCTGCCCCTCCGACGCGCTCGCGACCTCGGGCACCGAGTGCCGTGCCGCGAACGGGCTTTGCGACGTCGCCGAGACCTGCGACGGCGTGTCGGTCTCCTGCCCGGCCGACGAGGTGAAGATCGCGGGCACCGAGTGCCGCGCCTCGGCCGGCATCTGCGACGTCGCCGAGAGCTGCGACGGCACGTCGCCCGCCTGCCCCACGGACGACTTCCAGCCCAACACGACCCTCTGCCGTGCGGCGGCGAGCGCCGCCGGCGCCTTCGTTTCCTGCGACGTCGCCGAGTACTGCAGCGGCTCCGCGGCGACCTGCCCGCCCGACGTCTTCCAGCCCTCCTCGGTGGAGTGCCGCCCGACGGCGGGCGACTGCGACGTCGCCGAGAACTGCACGGGCTCGAGCGGTACCTGCCCGAGCGATTCCTTCGAGCCCTCGTCCACCGAGTGCCGCGCCTCGGCCACGCTCTGCGACGCCGCCGAGAACTGCACGGGCTCGGGCGCGGACTGCCCCGCCGACAGCGTGAAGTCCGCCGGCTCCGTCTGCCGCGCCGCCGCGGGAACCTGCGACGTCGCCGAGACCTGTGACGGCGTGAGCGCCGACTGCCCCGACAGCGACGTGCTCGAGACGGCCGGCACGGTGTGTCGCGGCTCGGCGGGCGTCTGCGACGTGCCCGAGATCTGCGACGGCACCAGCGCCGCCTGCCCGGGCGACTCCGTGAAGCCCTCGACCGACGTCTGCCGCCCGGCGGCCTCGGCGAACGGCGCCTTCACGAGCTGCGACGTGACCGAGAACTGCGACGGCACGAACGTCACCTGCCCGGCCGACGCGGTCAAGCCGAGCAGCACGGTCTGCCGCCCCTCGGCCGGCGACTGCGACTCGGTCGAGAACTGCACGGGCACGACGAACACCTGCCCGTCGGATTCGAAGAAGCCGTCCTCGACGGTCTGCCGCTCGGCGGCCGACGTCTGCGACCAGGCCGAGAACTGCTCGGGCACCGGCAACGACTGCCCGGCCGACGTCTACAAGTCGTCCGGCACGGTCTGCCGCCCGGCTTCCGGCATCTGCGACGTCGCCGAGGTCTGCAGCGGCAGCGCCACGGGCTGCCCCGCGGACACCGGCAAGCCCGACCGCGACGCCGACACCTTGTGCGACGCGATCGACAACTGCGTCGCCGTCGCGAACACCGACCAGGCCGACCAGGACCTCGACGGCGCGGGCGACGTCTGCGACGAGTGCTCGAGCCTGTCGCGGGCCACGACCCAGAAGGTGGTCGCCGGCAACTTCGCGACGGTCGAGAGCGACGACCGCCTGTCCTTCCGGTCGAAGCTCCAGTACCCGACCGAACTCGGCCCGGAGGCGGTTCCCGAGCTCGTGTTCGACAACAACCCCCGCTACTACGGGATGCGGCTCCTGGCCGTCGACCCGCTCGGCAACGTGCTGTTCGACATCGACGTGCCGGCGGGCAACTACGACCCGGTCACGAAGACGGGCTGGAAGCGCAACAAGACCGGCACGAACTACGTCTTCCTGACGCCGTCGGCTCTCGGCGGGGTGGTGAAGAAGGTCCGCATCAGCACGACGTCCCGGAACCCCGAGGTGATCAAGGTCTACGTTTCGGGCAACAAGGGAAGCTTCGCGTCGGGCTCGGCCGCGGGGGCCTTCACCTCGCCGCCGATCATCACCGTGTTCTTCAACGGCGACGGCCAGCCGGACGAGTTCTGCACGGATTCGCGCTTCGCGCACTGCAAGAACTCGACGAGCCAGTTGAACTGCGCGGAGTGAGCTTCCGCCGGGTGCCGGTCGATCGACCGGCGCCCGGCGCGATCCGAGAGAAGGGCGGCCCCGCGGGGCCGCCCTTCTTCGTTTCGGGCCCGGCGCCCGGCGCGCCCCGGTCCGCGACGGCGGCCCCGTTCCGCCGCCGCGCCACGCCCGTGGATTCGACCTGCCGCCCCGCCGGGATTAGAGTCCGCGGACGATGTCGGCCCACCACGAGCAGCGACTGCTCGACCTCACCACGGCGATCCTCGCGAGCTACCACGAGCACGGACACCTGAGCCGCGCGGACCGCGCGGACCTGCCGAGCCGCGAGACGATCTGGGCCGTGGTCGAGGAGATCCTGCGGCTGCTCTTCCCGGGCTTCCTCGAGGCGACCGAGGCCCGAAGCGCCGGCATCCACGAACGCACCGCCGAGCGGGTTCGCACGATCGACTTCCACCTTCGCGCCGAGATCGAGAAGGGACTGCGTTTCACCGCCCACGAGGACGGTCGCCCCTGCGATGCTGCCCATCTCGCGGCAAAGGCGACGACCGACCTGCTCGCGCGCATCCCCGCGATCCGCGACCTGCTGGCGAGCGACATCCAGGCCGCGCACGACGGCGATCCCGCCGCGCGCTCCCACGAGGAGATCATCCTCGCCTACCCGGGTTTGCAGGCGATCGCCGTCTACCGTGTCGCCCACGCCCTCCACGAGGACGGCATCCCGATCGTGCCCCGGGTCATGACCGAGTACGCCCACTCCCGGACGGGGATCGACATCCATCCCGGTGCCACCATCGGCCGGCGCTTCTTCATCGACCACGGCACCGGCGTCGTGATCGGCGAGACCTGCGTGATCGGCGACGGCGTGAAGATCTACCAGGGCGTGACGCTCGGCGCGCAGAGTTTTCCCAAGGACGATCGCGGCCGCGCGATCAAGGGCACCAAGCGCCACCCCGACCTCGAGGACGACGTGACGATCTACTCGGGCGCGACGATCCTCGGCCCCGTCACGATCGGCAAGCGCTCGGTCATCGGCGGCAACGTGTGGCTCACCCAGGACGTCCCGGCCGACACGCGCATGGTGGTGCGGACCTCGCAGCACATGCGCCCGGGGTCGAACGTCCTGGACTTCGAGATCTGACCCGACCGGAAGGAGAAGGCATGGCTCACATCTACGAGGACAACTCGGAGTCGATCGGCAAGACGCCGCTCGTCCACCTGAACAAGCTCGGCAAGGG
>JAFMJW010000031.1 GCA_017853315.1 Alphaproteobacteria bacterium | reverse complement strand
GCACCACCTGCCGCGCCTCGGCCGGCGTCTGCGACGTCGCCGAGGCCTGCACCGGGTCGAGCATCGCGTGTCCGAACGACGCCTTCGCCGCCGCGACGACCGAGTGTCGCGCCGCCGCCGTCGAGTGCGACGCCGCGGAGAACTGCACGGGCAGCGCAGCCGCCTGCCCGCCGGACGTCTCGAAGCCGGCCGGCACCGCCTGCACCACCGACGGCAACCCGTGTACGACGGACCTCTGCTCGGGCATGACCTGCGCCCACGCGGCCGGCAACGCCGGCACGACGTGCCGCGACGCGATCGACGAGTGCGACGTCGCCGAGGCCTGCACCGGCGCGAGCGCCACCTGCCCCGGCGATTCCAAGCAGCCCGACCTGACGGCCTGTGCGAGCGACGGGATCTTCTGCACGCAGGACGTCTGCGTCTCCGGAGTCTGCGAGCATCCCGACGTCATCGGCTCGGGTCCCGAGGTCTGCTACGACCTGGTCGACAACAACGGCGACTGCAAGAGCGACTGCCTCGACGCCCAGTGCGCCTGCGGCGCGATCGTGAACGCGTGCAACCACCTCTGCACCTCGTCCATCAAGTTCGGCCGCCAGGGTCGCTACTGCCGCTACCAGTTGAACGGCGCCTTCGTCTCGGGCGTCGCGCACGACCCCGCGATCGAGGACTTCCGGATCCTGCTCTCGAACGTGGGCGGGACGCTCGTCGCGGCGACGCTGCCCGCGGGAAGCCTCGTCCCCCGCGGGGATCCTGGGCACTACATCTACAAGAGCCACCCCTCGATCGCCGCGGGCGGCTTCTCGAAGGTCCGCGTCTATCCCGACAAGGGGAACCCGTCCGTCACGCGCTTCAACGCCTACTATTACGGCGACTGCACCGGGGCGACGACGTCGTTCATGACCACGCAGGTGTCGCTCGGGACCGACGTCTTCTTCACGGAGGGCGACTGGACGGAGCGGCCCTCGGGGTGGGTGACCGAGTTGCCCTGAGTCGGCGAGGGCCCCAGGCGGCGTCCCCGGGTCACGGCCCCGGACGTCGCGGCCCCCTTGCCCGAGGTCGGCCCCGGGCCTAGGGAAATCCCCGGGGGGCGGGGGCGCGGGGCGAGGCTCAGACTCCCGCCAGTCGATCCCCGCCGAGCCGCCGGGCGCGGCCTCCGGCAAACGGACGGCGACAGAAAGAAGGAGACGGAATCATGTCGAACAAGTCGTTGGCCGCGGCACTCGCCGCGTTCGTCGTGATCGGGATCGCGGCGCCTGCTCGCGCGGGATCGTCGTCCAAGGGCGACCTGAAGCCCACGGTCGTCGCCCCCGGGGCGAAGGGCAAGGTCGTCTTCCAGGGGAAGGGCGGCTCGCGCGCGCGCTTCCAGGTGCAGGCGAGCAAGCTTCCGCCCACCTCGACCTTCGACGTCGTGGTGAAGGGCGTGAAGGTCGCGACCCTCGGAACGAACAAGGGCGGCGCCGCAAAGGCGAAGTTCAGCACCCAGCCCAAGGCCGGCAAGGAGGCCCTGCTCGGGTTCGATCCGCGCGGCGTCCCGGTGAGCATCCGCACGCCGGAAGGCGAAGAGGTACTCCGGGGCGACGTGCCCGATCCGGTCGTGAAGACGTCGGACGCAGGCAAGGTCGCGTGCTGCGTGCCCGACGACGACGGCGGGGCGGAGTGCGAGGACCGCACGCCGGAGCGTTGTGCGTTCGAGGGCGGCACCCTTGCGCCGACCGACAGCTGCCTGCCCGACCCCTGCGGCGGCTCGCCCGACCTCGACGGCGACGGCGAGGACGAGGAGGACGACGACGACGAAGGCAAGATTCTCTGCTGCCTGCCCGGCGCCGACGCGGCGACCAGCGACGACCCCGAGGTCGAGTGCGAGGACGTCTCGGCGGTCGAGTGCGCGACGCAGGGCGGAACCGTCCTCGAGGCGACGAGCTGCGACGCGAGCCCGTGCGCTCCCGCGGTGCCGGCGACGAAGACCGTCTGCTGCGTGCCCGACGACGACGCCTACGAGTGCGAGGATCGCACGGCGGCACGGTGCGCCGACCTCGGCGGCACGGTGATGGACGGGGTGACGAGCTGCGCGGTGGACACCTGCGCGGGGCTCTGAGCCGCAGGCGACAGGCAAACCGATCGACGCGCCCCCGGGCCCGTCGGCAGGACACGCGGCCTCGGACCGAAGGGTCCGGGGCCGCTCGCGTCCGATCCCCGGTCCACGCACGACGGCGTGCCGGCGAGATCCTCGACATTCGTCAGGCGACCTTGCAAACGCGTCCGTTCCGCTCCAGATGCGCGCGGCTCGCGTCGATCCCAGCGGGGACGATTGCCCCCCGCACGCGAGCCAGTCACAACATTCCCCATGAAGCCCGTGGTCGGCGACCCACCCGAGACAGGCTCGCCCCCGCTCCCGGTGTCCCGCCTCCGGGGAGTCGAGCGTCGGAGCAGCGTCCCGCTCGGGCTTCTCGTCGTCGGTGGGCTCGCGGGCGTCGCGTTCTACGGCTTGCTCGCCCATGGCCCCGGCCTGAGTCACGACTCGATGATTTACATCGACTCGGCGAGGGGAATCCTGCGAGGCGACGGCGTCGCGGTCCGGGGGAAACCGCTGACCGGTTCCCCGCCGGCCTACCCGTGGGTGCTCGCAGGACTGGCCTTCGCCACCTCCGCCACGCCACTGCAGGCAGCGCGCCTGCTGGCGTCGATCCTCTACGGACTCAATCTCGTTCTCATCTGCGAGGCCGTCCGTCGCGCGGGCGCCCCTCGAGCGCTCGTCGCGACAACGGGTCTCTTCTTCCTCTCGTCCGCCCCCATCCTGACCTTGCACGCCATGGCATGGTCGGAGCCCCTCTATCTGGCCGTCTCGACGACGGGCCTGATCCTTCTTGCCCGGTATCTCGACGCCGCTCGGCCGTCCCCGGGCGCTCTCGTCGCTTCCTCGTTGGCGGTCGGTCTCTCTCCCTTGACGCGCTACGTCGGCGTCGCCCTGATTCCACCCACGGTTGTCGCCATCCTCGCGCTGCAAGACTCTCCTCGGCGCTCGAGGCTGCGACGAGCCTTCCTCCATCTCTGCCTCGCGACGGCCCCCCTGGCCTCGTGGCTCGGGCGAAATCTGGTGGCGGCGAACACCGCCACGGATCGGCCGCTCGTCCTTCATCCTCCCAACACCAGCCACGTGCGACGCTTCGTCGCTTCGCTTCACGACTTCTTCCTCCCGCTGCCCGTGTCGGCGTGGACGAAAGTCGGCGTCGTGGCGGCGATCCTCGGGGGCTTCGCCTTCGCAAGCCGCGACGGCTTGCGCCGCTTCCCCTCGAACACGACCTGGCTCTTCCTCCTCTACGCGGCCTCCTACGTCCTCGTCGTCGTCGTCGCCCTGACGTTCCTCGACGCGAATGTCCCCGTCGACTTCCGAATCCTCTCGCCCGCACTGCTGGCGCTCCTGGTCGCGGGCGTCTCGGGCACGGCGAAGGCCTCCGGGGCCGAGGACGGTGCCGCTGCTCGTACCGCGACGGCCGCGCTTCTTCTCTGCGCCTGCGCAAACGTGCCTTGGGCTCTCTCCGGGGCGGCCGCCCTTCGTCACGACGGACTCGAGTACGGATCCGTGGCCTGGCAGCGGTCGGAGCTTCTCGATCGTGTTCGCCGCATGCCGCCGGCCTCGGCGGTCTACTCCAATGGCGCGAACGTCGTCCGCTTCTTCACCGGCCGAATGGCGCTTCCCATCCCGCCGAAGGCATCGGCGCGGACCGGCCTCGTGAACCAGGCCTACGAGGCCGGGGTGCACGAGATGATCGAGGAGTGCCGCAGCGGGCGCGCCTTGATCGCCTACTTCGACGGGATCGCGTGGCCGGGCATCATACCGTCCGCCCGGGAGATCGAGAGCCTGGCACGGCTTCCGGTCCTGGAACGCGTCGCGGACGGAGTGATCTACGGCAGGCCAGCTCCGAGACCGGCCCTGGACCCCGAGCCACCGACGGTTCGCCGGTGAGCCCCGAGTCGTCGAGCCTTCGCCTCGATGGATGGCCCGGCGACGCACAGCCGGGGTCGGATCCTGCGGGAAGGGCTGCGGGGCGATGGCGATCGATGGGCGCCGGGGGCGAGCAGAGGCGACGTCCATCCGGAATCCGGAACTTGCGCCTGCTCCGGGGGCGTGGGTAAACGAGAGGGCTGCGATCCCGGAAGCGAACCGTTCGGCGGCACGATCTCGAGGCCGGGACGAGCGGGCATTCCGACCCGAGGTGCCGACCATGCGCAGATCGAACCACGTAAGTCCCCTCATTCCCCTGCTTGCCGCGCTGGTTCTCGGCTGCGCCACCCGGCTCGGCAACGCGCAAGCACCGACTTACGGTGCCCAGCAGGGCTCGCCCGACCCGAGCCTCGAAAGCCTCGTCGCTCCGATCGCCCTCTATCCAGACCCGCTGATCGCCCAGATCCTTCCCGCGTCGGCCTACCCGGTCCAGGTGGTCGAAGCCCAACGCGCCTTGTCGACCGGCGGCAGGCCGGACCAGAGCGTCGCGTCCCAGTGGGACCCGAGCATCCAGGCGCTCCTGTCGTATCCGCCCGTGCTCAAGATGATGAGCGACAAGATCGACTGGACCACCAAGCTCGGTCAGGCGGTCGCCGCCAACCAGTCCGCAGTCCTCGCAGCCATCCAGGCCGACCGAGCGAAGGCCCAGCAGGCCGGAAACCTGATGACGAACTCCCAGCAGGTGGTGTCGACCGACGGCTCGTCGGGCTCCTCCGTGATCGTGATCCAGCCGGCGAACCCTCAGTACATCTACGTCCCGCAGTACGACCCCGCACTCATGTACGCGCCGGTCCCGTATTACGGCACGCCCTTCATGACCTTCGGCGCGGGTTTCGTCGCAGGCGCAGCCACGGCCTACGCCTGCAACTGGGGGGCCTGGGGCGGATCGCTCACGGTGAACAACTACTACGGGTACCACTACGACAACGCCTACGGCGCGTATCACCCTGCCACGGGAACCTACACGGGCTACAACCCTCGCACCGGGACCTACGGTGCCTACAACCCTTCGACGGGAAAGTACGGGACCTACAACCCCTCCACGGGTGCCTACGACAAGGACGGTCAGACGGGGACCTGGAAGCCGCCGTCGGCCGACCAGGTCGGCCGCTCCACCGAAGGCATGAACTCGAACTCCTATCGCGGAGGGGACGATGGCGGCTTCGGCAGCCACGGCGGAGACTCGGGCTGGGGCGGGGGTGCGGGTGACCGGGGATTCGGTGGCGATGACCGGGCGTTCGACGGCGGAGGCGGCTTCTCCGGCAGCAAGGGCTTCGGTGGCGATGGATTCGGTGGGGGCGAGGCCTTCCGCGGCGTGGGCGGCGGCGGCTGGAACTCGGCCATGGCGGACGACCGGGGATTCGGCAGTTTCGGCGGCGATCGCGGCTTCGGCGGAGGTGGTGGCTTCGGCGGCGATCGCGGCTTCGGCGGAGGTGGTGGCTTCGGCGGCGATCGCGGCTTCGGCGGGGGCGGTGGCTTCGGCGGCGATCGCGGCTTCGGCGGGGGCGGTGGCTTCGGCGGGTTCCGTGGCGGCGGCGGCTTCGGCGGACGCCGCTGAACCGGCCTCGCCCAACCAAAGAACGGATAGGGATATGGATCGACCCCTGGTTTCACGGCCCCGGACCTCAGGCCCGCGCGCACTCCTTCCCGCGGTGCCGCTGGCTCTCTCCCTTCTCGTCGGCTGCGGTCGTCATGGCGTCGTCGCCAAGGCCCCCCTCGCGCCGTCGCTCGCCCCGGCCGCGTCCATCGCGCCTTCGGGTGGCGCTCAACTCTTCGTCGAGCCGAAGGCGGCCGTGGACGCCCTGGTCGCGGCCTGCAACTCGCGGAACGAGAACGCCGTCGTCGCGGTGTTCGGCGAGCAGGCACGCCCCCTCGTCAGCACGGGCAACCACGAGCGGGATCACGAGCGCTGCAATCGCCTCACGAGATCGGCGAAGGAGATGGTGCGCATCGATCCGGATGCGCCTGGTCGGGCGCACGTGGTCGTCGGGCACGACGACTGGAAACTCCCCATTCCGCTCGTCCAGACCACGGGTGGCTGGCAGTTCGACGGTGTCGCCGGGGCGAAGGAGATCGCGGCGCGAAGGATCGGAGCGAACGAGCTCGAGACGATCCGGGTCCTCCGGGCCGTCCCGACCGCCCAACGGGAGTTCGAGGAGTCGCACGGCGCACCGGCCCGCCGGTTCGCGAGCAGGCCCGGCCGCAGGGACGGTCTCTCCTGGCCGACCAGGCGCGGACAGCCCTCGAGTCCGTTTGCCCCGGCCTTCGGCAAGGCCCTGCAAGGGGGAGGCTGGGCGGGCTACGCCTACACGATGCTTCCCGACGCGGGAGCGCACGGCGGCTTCGGGGCGGTGGCTCGGCCCATCGCACACGGCGAGACCGGCATCATGACGTTCGTGATCGACGGTCGTGGCCAGGTCTGGGAGAAGGACCTCGGGGCGTCGTCCGCCGAAGCCGCCGCCTCGATCTCCAGCATCCCGCCCGACGAAACCTGGAAGCCCGTCCCGCGGTGATCGGCCTCGGGGCGAAGGGCTCGCGTCACGCCGGCGGGACCGCGCAGGACCGATTACCCTTTACCGGCCCCCGAGTCCGTCCCGGCCCCCCGCGGTCCGGCTTCCTCGTCCAGGAGTGGAGCGACGACCAGCAGGGGGACCAGGAGGAGGAGAGCGTAGACGTACCGTAGTTCCGCGTAGATCGGCGTCGACAGGAGGAGGCTCGCCCAGATGCCGCCGATGGGCGCGAAGCATGCCAGCGCCGCACGACGCCCACGGACCGCCGCGTGCACCGCCATGAACGCCGCGACCCAGACCCAGAGCCCGATGCTTCGGAGCGCACCGAGCAGCGGGACGTTCTCGGAATACGCGGCGAACGAACGGAGCAGTCGACAGGGAGCACCCCCGAGAAGCGGTCGGCGCGAGACCCCGAGCCCCTCCGACTCGAAGTTCTGCCAGACGTTGGAATACGGAACGTCCGGAAACCAGTAGCCGCAGGTCTGGTCCCGCCATGCCGCGAGGTAGGAGCGAGGGTGGGCGACACCGAGCGACCACCAGAGCGCGAGGAACCGCGACGGATCGGACCGGATCGTCGACGTTGCGCGACCGTTCACGACCGTCTTCATCGGGTCGACGGAATGCCGGTCGTAGACCCTCACGATTTCGGAGACCGGTCCGATGCCTTCGATCGTCTCGAGCTGCTCCCCGGTCGGATCCGCGCCGTCGACCAGCGCTCGTGCGACCTGCTGCACGGGCACGGAGAGGCCCGCGGGCACGAGGTCGCGCGTCCTGGCGACGCCGAGCCGGTCCGATCCCACGCGCACCAGCACGAAGCAGAGAAGGGGCGCGCCCACGGCGGCGATCGCGGCCCTGCGCTCGGATCGATCGGTCTCGACGAGGGCTACGACCGCGGGCAGGACGAAGGCGACGAGCCCGTTCGTCTGGAGGAGGACGGTCAAGGCCCCGAAGGTGCCGAATCTCGCCAGCGCGGAGCGACGCTCCCCCACGCCACGACTGCGACCGAGATCCCAGAGCGCGAAGCTCTCGCCGACGAGTGCGCAGGCGAACGGGATGTTCTTCCACATCGTGACGGAGTACATCGCGTGAACCGGGAGGAGCGCTCCCAGCGCGACGCTCGCGACGAGGATTTCCGGGCGCACCCGCTCGCGGTGGAGCCGTCCCGCGATCCACGCGAACGTCCAGGCGAGCAGCAGGCCCTGCGTGACGGAGTAGAGCCCGATCCCCGCCTCTCGCGAGCCGAACACCCAACTGCCGAGCCGGAGACACGTCGCCACGACGAGCGTGTGAGCGATCGGGTGGTGGTCGTCGTACGGAATCACTCCCAGTCCCTGGAGCACCTGGGACCGCGAGTCGGGAGTCAGGATCCCGGGCCACATGCAGAGCACGTAAGGCAGCCAGCAGGACAGGATGACCGCACAGGAGAGGGACCGCACCTCGCGCTCCGACCAGTCGGGCGTCTCCTCGCTGCGGACGCGCAGTCCGTCCAGCCAGGCCTCGGCCCCGAGAACCGCGGAACGGAACAGGAGAGAGAGCCCTGCGAACATCCCGACGTACACCGCGCGCGCCAGGCCGTCCGGCACCTCGGTCCGATGGGCGAGGTAGCCGATCCAGTTCCCTTGCTCCGAGAACCTGCCGGCGATCGCGAGCAGGGCGTAGACGGCGCCGAGGACCGTCGCAGCGATGCCCGATTCGACCGACCGGGGCCGTGGCGCGGTGGCAAGGAGCCAGGCCGAGCCCCCCACCAGGGCGAGCGAGAGAGCGCTCGTCGCACGCAGTTCGAGGTAGAGGCTCGCCGAGATGCCGGCGAGCACGCTCGCGAGCCCCCAGGCGAGCCGGCGAGGCACGACGGCACGGCCCGGGCCGATCACTCGTCCAACCCCAGGCACGAAAGCATGACCCGGTTCACCATCCTCACGTCGAAGCGCTCCTCGGCGAGTCGCCGCGATGCTTCTCCCATCCGTACCGCGAGGCCCGGCTCCAGCACGAACCGCTCCATGGCAGCGGCGAGGGCGAACGGATCGCGTGTGGGGACGAGAAACCCGTTGGCGCCGACCTCGACCGTCTGACGGCAGCCGGGGACCTCCGTCGTGACGATCGCCCGCCCGGTGGCCATGGCCTCGAGAACGGTCCGGGGCGTGCCCTCCCGATACGAGGGAAGGACGTAGCAACTGCATTGCGCAAGAGCGGGGCGAACGTCCTCGAGCCGTCCGACGTACTCGATCCCTGCCGTTTGCCAGGCCTCCATCTCCGACCCGGCCACGGCGTCCGGGCCGTCGTCGAACCAGCCTGCGAGGCGAAAGGGGACGGACGGGTGTTTCCGGGCGAGCATCGCCGAGGCACGCGCGTACTCGCGGACGCCCTTGTTCCCCAGCAGGCGCGCGATCATGAGGAATGCCGGCGACGGCGGCACCGCCGCTCGGCCGAACACGTCGAGGTCGATGCCCGACCCGCCGACCACCTCCGTCCGGATCCCGGCGGGAAGCACGCCCAGGCGAGCCAACTCCTCCCGGTCGTCCCGATTCTGGAAAACGACGACGGAGCACCGCCCCAGGGCTCGCCGGTAGAGCGCCGCGAGCGCGCCCCCGGCGACGACTCGTCGCCAGCCACCTCCATCGGTGAAGGCGAAGCCGAGGCCCGTCACCAAGGCGACCACCCGCTCGACGCCCGCGGCGCGCGCTGCGGGCACTCCCCACGCGACGGGTTTCGCCGTGTACGCGAGGACGACGTCGGGCCGTGCGGACTGGATGACGCCCCGCAGGCGCCGCACGTAGGCCATCTCGCGGAGCGGATTCATGCCGTGTCGCTCCGTCACGAGCTCGTGGACGCGGGCACCGAGAGCCTCGACCGCCGCGACTTCGTCGGGCGTCGCGAACTCGGCGGCGACATCGACCCGGTGCCCACCCTGCACCATCGCCCGAATGAGCGGCCCCCGGAAGGAGGGAACCGAGGCACCGAAGGATCCGAGGACCAGGACGCTTCGCCGTGGGGGCATGGCACTCACTCGACGCGGGACGCTGCAGGCCCCTACCACGACTTCGTGCCCGCGGCTCCCGGGGCGCAGGGCGCCTGCGCTTGACCTGATCGAGACACCCTGATGTGGTCCGGGAACGCCTCCGGCTGCTCCATCGCGGCGCTTCCGAGATCCGAAGTCCATGGGTCCGTCATCCACCGGGGATCGTTCGTCGAGACGTCTCGCGCGAGTCTCCGCTCCCCTGCGGGCGCGCACGGTCGCAGCCGCGAACTCCTTGCGGATGCGCGCTTTTCCCTGGTCCTCCCACGCTCGCACCTGGCGTTCGCTCCGAAGCCGTTACCGGGGCGAGCGTTGCTTCATCGTCGGAAACGGCCCGAGTCTCCGGCCCGAGGACCTCGATGCGATCGGAAGCCGATTCTCCTTCGGGTTCAACCGGGTCCACCACGTCTTTTCGCGAACGTCCTGGCGCCCTACCTTCTATTGCTCGGAGGACCCGAGGATGCTCGCCGGCTGCATCGACGAGGTCGCCCGGATCGAGGCTGCCTACAAGTTCATCCCCTACCGGCTTCTCCTGTGGTACGGCCTCGACGTGCCGGGGGCGACCTGCTTCATGCTCGACACGACCGGGGTTTCGCCCGAGCCCTCGCATTTCCTCCCCGACCCGGTTCGGGGCGTCCGCTGGGGCGGCACCGTGGCCTTCACTGCCATGCAACTCGCGGTCTACATGGGATTCACCGACATCCTGCTGGTCGGGGTCGATCATCGGTTCTCGCGCAGCACGAACGATCGCGGCGAGCTCATCCTCGACGAGGGCACGCAGGACTACTTCGATCCCGCCTACGACCGGGACCGCCACCTTCTGGACACGCCGAATCTCGAGAGATCGACGGCGGCCTACCTCGCGGCGCGACGTTGGGCCGACCGGCACGGGACCAGGATCCGAAACGCGACCCGTGGCGGTCGGCTCGAGGTCTTCGAGCGCGCCGACCTCGACGACGTACTGGCCGCCCAGGCACGGGCGGTCGGGCGCGACCCCGGAATCGGCTGAACGAGACCGGCGGCCCTCGGACCCGACGGATGAAGACACTGACCGTCTTCACGCCCACCTTCGACCGGGCGCACACCCTTCCACGCCTCTACGAGAGCCTCCTGCGCCAGGATTCCGACGACTTCGAGTGGCTGGTCGTCGACGACGGATCGACCGATGACACCGCGGCCCTCGTGGCCTCGTGGCAACACGACGCCCGGATCCGGATTTCGCTCCTCGGCAAGCCCAACGGCGGCATGCACACCGCGCACAACGTCGCCCATGCCGCGATCGGAACGGAACTCTGCGTGTGCATCGATTCCGACGATACGATGCCGCCCGACGCGGTGAGCAGCATCCTTGCCGCATGGCGGGAGCATCGGGGCGATCCGAAGGTTGCCGGACTCGTCGGGCTCGACGTCCATCCGGACGGCAGCGTCGTCGGCACGCGTCTTCCCGAAGGCCTTCGGTACGCGAGGCTCTTCGACCTCTACGAACGAATGGGCGTTCGGGGCGACAAGAAGATCGTCCTTCGGACCGACGTCGTGCGCTCGCACCCGCCCTACCCGGTCTTCGATGGCGAGCGACTCGTTCCGCTCGGGACGCTCTACCGACGGATCGATCGGACCCACGTCCTCGCGTGCCTCGACCACCCCCTGTGCATCGTCGAGTACCTCCCCGACGGCTCCTCGAGCCGGGTCTTCCGGCAGTACGCCGAGAGTCCCCGCGGCTTTCGCTGGGCACGCCGCCTCGAGCTCTCGCTCTCCCCGTCGCCGCGAAGGCGCATCGTCTCGGTCCTGCACCTCCTCTCGGCCACCTTCTTCGTCGGCGATCGAAGGTTCCTTGAGGACAATCCGGCCCCGCTGCTCACGGTCCTGCTCTTCCCCGCCGGCCTGCTCTTCCACGCATGGATCCGGATCCGTGGAGCCACCGTCGGCCCGGCGGGGGCTCCTCCTCGCGGAGCCGAGGTCTCGTCCGCATGAAGGTCCTTCACGTCATCAACGACCTCGCGACCGGAGGCGCCGAGAGGCTCCTGCTGGACACCCTGCCCCTGCTCGACCGGCGGGGCGTCCGTGCCGACCTCGTCGTACTCGACGACGAACCACACCCTTTTCTCCTCGAGTTGCGCCGCCTCGGCGCCTGCGAGATCCGCTCGACCCGTCTCCGTCCGAGAGACCCGCGCAACGCGCTGCGCCTTCGATCTCTCTTCGCCGGATACGACCTCGTGCACGCCCATCTCTTTCCGACCATGTACTGGGTCGCCTCCGCACGGGCCCTGGGACCCTCGCGCCCGCCGATCGTCTTCACCGAGCACAACGTCACGAACCGACGTCGCGGACGCCTGCTCGTCGGGGCTGTCGACCGCCTGGTGTATCGGCGCTACGCGAAAGTCGTCTGCGTCTCCGAGGCTGCCCGCGACGCCCTCGCGTCCCATGCCGAGTTGCCGCCGGAGCGGCTCGTGGTCGTGCCGAACGGAATCGACGTCTCCCGGGTCCTCGACGCCGCCCCGGCGGATCGGGCCTTGTTCTTCGGCGGCCTGCCGTCCTCGTCGGGCAAGGTGATCCTGCAGGTCTCGTCGTTCCGCGACCAGAAGGACCAGGACACGATCATCCGCGCGCTGCCCCTCCTTCCTCCCGAGATCGTGGCCGTGTTCGTCGGCGACGGACCGCGCCGCCCCGCCTGCATTCGCCTCGCCAGGGAGGCCGGGGTGCTCGGACGCACCGCGTTCCTCGGGACGCGCGACGACGTGCCCGCACTGCTGCGCGCGGCCGACGTCGTCGCCTTGTCCTCCCGTCACGAGGGACTTTCGCTCGCCAGCATCGAGGGGCTGGCCTCGGGGCATCCCTTGATCGCCTCCGACGCCCCCGGACTGCGACAGGTGGTCGAGGGTGCGGGACTCCTCTTTCGCACGGGGGACCCGGAGGATTTCGCCCGTGTCGCCCGCAGGCTGCTCGACGACCCCGATCTCGCGCGCGACCTCGCCGAGCGGGGAGCCGCGCGCGCACGCCGTCACGGCGTCGAGGCCATGATCGACCGGCTCGTGCAGGTCTACGAGTCGGTGCTGGACGGAGACGCGCCCGTCAACGGTCTCTCGAAGGGTACACGTACATCATCATGAAGTAGGTGAATGCAACCGAGGCGAGGAGCACTGCCGAAAGATGCTCCAGGCGTCGGGGATCGGCCCTCCGCACCCCCTTCCATCCCGCGCGGCGCCGCACCGGCAGGAAGGGGTAGGTCGAGACCCAGGGAAGCAGGCACCACGAGAGGTAGGCGAAGCGGTTGGTGTAGGCGGCGTGCATGGTCATCAGCCAGAACGCGTTCAATGCCAGGTAGAGGTTCCGCAACCCGACGTAGAAGCGATCGGTCCAGATCGCCGAGCCCACGAGCCTCTCCGTCGCCAGGACCGGCACGATGCTGTAGGCGACGAAGTCGAGCCGGAGCCCGGTGGAGTCCTCGGAACCCGGGCTGAAGTAGACCTGGGCGCGCTCGTCGGTGGCCAGCCCGGGCATCGAGCTCACGAGGGTCGAGAGTCTCGCGCCGGCGACGACCGACAAGGCGAGCGCCGCACACCATGCCGCAGACCACGCACGGGGGTTCGGTAGTCGCGAGGTCACGATCCACGCGATGACCATCAAGAGCGCGGACTTGTGGATGCTCGTCGCAGCGACCATCAGGAGGACTCGTCTCGCCGGGCCATCGCTCGCGACCGCTGCGATGAAGAGCGAAGCCGCCATGCCGCTGCGGACCCCGTTCACTCCGTATGCGTAGAACGAGAAGGCGCCGATGAACGCGACCAACGTCTCCACCCGTGCACCGGGGTGACGCAGATGGATCGCGTACATGATCGACAGGACGTAGACGGCCGTGCAGAGTAGCAGGAACTGCTCGACCGGCACCACGTTCGAACAGATCCTCATGAGGGCGGAGAAGCCCCACTCGTAAGTCGGCGGCTCGCCCTGCGGAATCGCCGCGTACGCCGAGGCGTAGTTCATCGTGTCTCCGAACTGGACGGCCACGGGGCGCAACCCGAGGAACAGGATCACCGTCGCTCCGAGGCCCCAGAAGGCGACCTCCGTGCCCGCACCGCCGATCCTGCCGCCGCGCAGACGCAGACAGACCGCGATCGTCAGGAAGAGAACGGAATGGAAGAACACCGGCGCATAGGACTCGGGGGCCAGCACGTCGCACGTCGCCTAGGAACGAGTTCGCGGAATGCGCGCGGGTACGCCCACCACGGTGACTCCGCCCGGGACGTCCTCGCGCACGACCGCGCCTGCGCCGACGATCGAACCGTTGCCGACTCGCACGCCGGGAAGGATCACGGCCCCCGCTCCGACGTGCGATCCGGAACCGACCGCAACGCCGCCGCCGAGAACGGCACCCGGCGAGACGTGAGCATGGTCTTCGATCCGGACGTCGTGCTCGATCACGGCCGCGGTGTTCACGATGACGTCGTCTCCGACCACGGCACCAGTCTGTACGATGGCCCCGGCGAGGACGACGGACCCGGTGCCGACCGCCGCAAACGAGGAGACCCAGGCGGTCGGATGAAGACACGTCTCCGCACGGAGTCCCGATCGGAGCGCCCTCTCCCAGCACCTTCGTCTCAGGTCGTTGCGGCCGACCGCCACGACGAATCGCGAAAACCCGCGAGCAGCGGCAGCCTCGATGCCGCCGCGGAGGACCTCGGCGCCGCAGATGTCGCGGCCCTCCGCGGTCTCGTCGTCGTCGCAGAACGCGATCCGGTCGAAACGTGCCCCCGCCCTCGCGGCGTCCAGGACGACCCTCCCGTGCCCCCCGCAACCCCAGATCACGAGGCTCCTCCCCGGCGCGAGTTCGGTCACGAGGGACTCTCCCCGGGTGGGAGGACCACGTCGTTCAGCAGGCGGGCCATCACCCGCTCGGGCGAGTACCGCTCCAGCAGCGGAGAGTGGTCCGAGGCGAGAACGCCGCGAAGCCGATCATCGTCGAGCAACCGTTCGACCCCGGCGGCGAGCGAGTCGCCGCCGGGGTCGACCACCAGGGCGTCCCGGCCGTCGACGAGATACTCGGACGGCCCCATCGAGCGGGCCACGACGGACGGGATGCCGAGGGCAAGCGCCTCGAGAACGGTGAGCGCGAAGGACTCGACCCGCGAGGGATGAACGAGGACATCCGCCGCCGCGAGGGTCGCATGAGCCTCCGGAATCTTGCCGAGGAGGACCATGTGCCCGGACAACCTCGCCGACGAGATCGCCCGTTCGATCCGCGGTCGCTCGTCACCTTCCCCGACCAGGTACCAGCGGGGCGAGCGACCCTTGTCGACGAGAATCCGGCATGCGTCGACGCAGTCGATCATCGACTTCTCGGGCGAAAGACGCCCGACCGAGACGATGACCGGCCCCGACCCGGATCGTACCGGAATCGCCGGCGCGCCCGAGCTCGCCGACCTCCTGATGTCGTCGACGTCGATCATGTTCGGGACGACGGCGAGGCGACCCTGCAAGCCGAGATCGCGCTCGGCCAGCATCTTCCGGCATCCCTCGGAAACGGTGACGACCCGGTCGACGAGGGAGAAGGTCTCCCGGAGCGCCGTCTCCCGGGGGCCGTCGTAGTCGAACTCCCCGTGGTGCCACCAGACGATCTTGCGGTCGGCACGCACCACTTGCCCCAGGAGATCGGCGCAGAAGCCGGTCCGGAACGCGATGGCGCAATCGTAACGGGGGCGGAACGGGAACAACCGGCGGGCCATTCGAAGAGTTCCCGGCCCCATCACGCGCCGAAGGGCGATGATCGTTCGCATGGCCGCCGCGAACCCGTCGCGCGCGCGCAGGGCCCGGCCGAGCGTGGGCAGAAAGGGGCCTTCGGTCGGCGTCAGATCGACCAGTCGGACGTTCACGTGATCGGGAACGCGTTTGACGTAGTCCCCCAGCCTCTCGACGAGGACGAGGTCCACGTCGAATCGGTCGTCGAGGTGCCGCAGGATGTCGACGAGCGAACGCTCGACGCCCCCGGCGTCGAGGTGACCACTGAGGAACAACAGGGACTTCCTCACCGGCGCCCTCCCACCAGGAGCGCGACGACTGCACCCGCCTCGAACGACGGCTCCGGCCTCGCCCAGAGAGGGAGACGGCCTTCGACGAACCCGCGGAGCGCGGCTTCGATCGAGCCGGCCTCGTTCTCGCAGAACTGAAACCTCCCGAGGGGGCCGAAGTGGTCGCGGATGACGCCGCGCTCGTAGGAGGAACCGTCGAGCACGAGCAGGACCGGCTTGTCGGTCGCAGCGTAGTGGTAGATCTTTCCCGGGACCTGGCCTCCTGCAACGTTGCAGACCGCGACGAGGACGTCGACTCGTTTCTCGACCTCGGCCAGGACGGACAGCTTCACGCGACCGCGTACGTGGAGGAGGTCGGTACTCTCGACCCCGAGATCGCTGTCGCCACAGACCTCGGCGAGCGCGCCCACGCGCCGAAGCGCCCCGAAGAGCGGCGACAGGTCGCGAGTATGGGAGTAGAAGTCGCCAAAATAGCCGAAGACCGGAGGCGTCTTCCTCTCCGTGCGGTCGGCCATTCGGGCCGGGAAGGCCGGGAGCGGAACCATGCCCATCTTCGCTGCCGCATCCGGAAAATGCTTTCGCTGGTACTCGAGGGTGAGTGGACTCACGTAGAACACCTCGTCGGCCGCTCGCAGGAGCGACGCCTCTTCTTCGAGGACGCCCGGCGCAGCCCCCTTCCGGTAGACGTCATGGTACCACGGATCCTCCCATACCTGGAGCCAGCGATCGGCCGTCACCCGACCGGAAGCGAGGAGCGTGGCGGCGAGCCGGTGGCCGCTCGCCGGCGAGGAATTGGAGAGAACGATGTCGAAGGGCCGAGGTGCCGAGAAGCGGGCCGCTCGCCGCAGCCATGCGCGACTCGGCCAGTGCGGGTCGCGAGCCCGCCGAGCGGCCTGCGCACCGGCGGCGACGTGCCTCAATCGAGCGCGCCACGACGCCCCTTCCCCGTCCGGGGGGGCGGCCCCCGACGCGCCACCGGCATCCGGAGTTTCGGCGGGATCGCGGTCGAACCAGCCCTTGGCCCTCGCAATCACCGCGTCACGGATCGTCGAGCCGGAATGAAGGTGATACCGGACTCCGGACACGCGCGGCAGCCCCGGATCGAGGGGTCCGAAGCTCTCGCTGGGCATGAGAACGTCCACTTCGAAGCCGTTCCCGACCAGCCCCCGGACGAATCCGTGGTGGCTCATGTTCGCGGAGGTGTTCCGGAACAGGCAACTCCCGCAGACGTAGAGTGCTCTCCCGCTCACGTCGGTCCCGACCGGGGCGACGACGCCCGGTCTCCCGGTGGATTTTTGTCGAAGGCGACCGTCGGTGCTAGGACCATGTTCCGGCAGGGTAGATGATGGACGTTCGCGTAAGAAGGGCGCTGTCCTGGCTCGAGCGTTCGCAACATTCCTCGGGCTTTCTGCCGAAATTCTCCACGGGGCTGCGCCGCGTCGGCGTCTACCCGGAGATCACGGGCTACGCCATCACGACCTTCCTCGGAGCGTTCCGTCGCTACGGGACGGAGTCCGCGCTGGGACGCGCTCGACGGGCCGCCGATGCCGTGATCCGGACGATGCAGCCGAACGGCGCGATTCCCTCCGAGGTCGGGCTCGACGGCAGCTTCGAGGACCGGGTGTACCTGTTCGACCAGGGGATCATCGCAAGGGGCCTTCTCGACCTCGCGAGCCACCTCCGCGAGAGCGGCGACCCGGACGCCGACCGGATGGTCGCCTTCGCCCTGCGTGCCACGGACTTCGTCGTCGACGCAGTCGACAGGGAGGGCCCCTGCAACCAGTACCGTCTGGACGGGTCGCCTCTCGATCGCCTCTGCTACTCCATCTTCGTCAAGTGCAACCTGGCGCTGCACGCCGCCCATCGCCTCACGGGCGACCAGCGCTACCTGCGGCTCGCCGACAGGTTGGTCCACTTCGCCATCGGCGGGTACCAGGGCGAGGACGGCTCCTTCAGCGTGACCGCAGGCAGCAGCCTCAATCGGACCCATTACCACTGCTACGCGCTCGAGGGGTTGGTCGAACACCACCGGGAGACCGGCGACCTCCGATCCTGGCAGGCGCTTCTCGCCGGGTCCACCGCCCTGGTGCGCCGCCAGAGAATCGACGGGGGATTCGCCAACCGGATCCACGCCCGGGAGGAGGATTCCCTCGAGGACGTCCCCGTCGCGGGGCAGGCTGCGAACGTGTTGCGATACGTCTCCGGCCTGGATCCGACGGCCGACTATCGCGAGCCCATCGAGCGCGCGTTGCGCTCCATGGCGGACCGGCAGTACCGCTCGCTGCTTCCGCTTCTCGACGGCGGGTTTCCGTTCATGGTGCCTCGGTCGGGTCGCCTCGCCTGTTCCTGGGCCTGCCTCTTCTTCGTCGATGCCGACCTCGCGGATCCGCGCCACCCTCCCCTGGGGGAGGATCGCCGAAATCGACTCGCTCACGAGCCGGATGCCGCGGCGCGTGCAAGGTCGAGGACTTCGCGGGCGCCGGACGAATTTCCGTAATCACGCGAAGCAGCGGCGCTTGCGATGGCTTCTCTCAGGGCGCGGTCCCGAAGAAGTCTCGCGAGGGTCGCGGCGAGTCCGTCCGCACCGGGTTCGGCCACGAGTCCATCGACACCGTCTTCGAGCTGGCTCGCGGCGGTCGGGTACGGGGAGACCACCACGGCGCGACCCAGCGCCTGCGCTTCGCGAACCGTCACGGCCTTTCCCTCGTAACGCGACGGCTGGACGAAGACGTCGCAGGTCGCGATGTACGGATACGGGTTCCGTCGGCGCCCGAGGATGACGAAGCGATCCCCGATTCCCCTCCGGGCGATCTGCTCCGCGAGGGAGCGCTCTTCGCTGCCGTAGCCCACCAGGAACCACTTGACGTCCAATCCCTCCTCGAGGAGGCGCGCGCACGCGTCGATCGCCACATCGTATCCCTTCGCATGGGAGAAGCGACCCACGGAGCACAAGCGAAGCGTCGACGGAGCAGCCTCCATTTCCTCCAGGGCGTCGAACTCGGCGGCCTCGGCTCGAACGAGCGGCACGTCGAGCACGTTCTCGATCACGCGCACCGCGAAGGTCGGGAGCCCGAAGGTGTCCCGGAACGTTCGTGCCACGTCCGAAGACACCGCGACGATCCCGTCGAGGGCGGTCCATGCGCGGCTCTCGAACGCGAGATCCACGCCCGTCTCCAGCTGCGAGTAGTCGGTGTGCACCCAGCCGTGACGCCTTCTTGCACGGACTCGCTTCGACACCACGTCGTGGGGTGCGAGGAAGCCGATCGCCAAATCGTAATCCCCCGGGACGTCGGGCAGGAAGGGCAGCGCGTAACGCACCGAGCGGGGAAGGAGGAAGCCGCCCACCCCGGCGCGCCTGCGAAGCGAGGTGACGGCCTTCGCGAGCAGACGGGCCACGCCGATCCCCGGATCCCGAGACGCGATCACCCTCGAGATCGGCCGGTCGAGGGCCTCGTAGGCCCTCGAAGCGGGCAGAAGCCTCACCCAGGGCGGGATCCGGTCGACCCATTCGCCGTCGTGGGAGTGGAGGAAGAGCGAAAGTTCGCACTCCTCCGGCGGCAGCGCGCGCATCAACCCGAGCAGGCTCCTCTCGACGCCACCGATCCGGAGCCCGTGGGAGACGATCAGGATGCGCGGCCTCACCCTCGTCCCCTTCGAATCCGATCGCGACCCGTCAGGGCGGACCCGGGAGCGCCCGGACTCCCTCTTCCCGGCTGCGAGTGGCGTCGGCAGCCCGAACGAGGCACACTCCGTGTCTCCGCAACGGATCGTCCGCAGAGCCTTCCATGCTGGCCCGCATTCTCCGAGCCCTCGAGAACCAATCCTACCCGCGCCGCGCATGGGCCGCCGCCATCGCGGACATGATCTCCCCGGTTCTCGTGCCCGGTGCGACGATCGTCGACGCCCCCTGCGGGGGAGGCGTCATCGCATTCCGGCTCGCACGCTCGTTTCCCGGTTGCCGTCTCGAATTGCGCGACATCTCCGGTGCGGCGACCGAGGCAGCGATTCATCGCCTTCGCGGAAGGGCCGACGTGCGGCGCGGGGACGTCCGCGACCTCGATGCGACCCCCGGACACGACCTCTGGATCCTCGTGAACTCGTGGTTCCTGCTGGACGACCCCGATTCGCTGGTGCGAAGCAAGCGAGTGCGGTTCGCCCACCTTCTGGTTCTCTGCGACGACGTGGAGAGCGAGAATTACCGTGCCTTTTGTGCCCGACACCCGGAGTTCCACGGCGGCTTGAATCGCAACGCCCAGCCCGTCGACGAGTTGATCGCCCGGGTGGAGGGGACAGGATACCGGCTCATCCACTCCCGACCCCTCGGGTTCATTCCCCTCCATGCCCGGAACGAGTCTCTCGCGGCGTCGCTGCTCTTTTCCGCCTGCGAAGGCGTGGCGAGACGGCGGGGGGCCCGGCCGGGATACTGGGCAGGCTTGTTCGAGCGGACCGCGGACGACCCGCTTCCCTGAGGTGGACGCGCCACCGCGGGTCGCCCCCGTCGTCGACGAGCCCGTGCGGGCGGCGCGAACACGAACGTCCACGGCCCTCCTCAGGCTCCCGGACCGATCATGCGACGAGCCCGTGACAGGATGCGACGCACGAGCGATGGGAGCCACCGCCATGCCTCGCGCTCGCAGACCTCGCGATCGCATTCTCCCGCCGGCGACGCCTCGTAGCGGGCTCTCGGCACCTCGAGAGCGAAGTTGAACGTGCGCCGTCGGACGTCCGGAGGACAGCCGACCGGAGCCACTCCGTGGAGAGACCGGCTCCCCTTGACGAAGAAGAACAATCGATTGGGGACGAACTCGCAACGACCGACCCGCTCGACGTCCCTGGCCTCGAGCTCGCGGTTCGCCCAGTTGAAACGACCCCGGTCGTCCCTGGCACCGTAAATCTCGGTCGCCCCGTCCCAGGTCCCGTCCCACGTCGGAGGAGCGAAGTAGTACACGAAACTCAGGAACTTGAACGTGGCATCGGTATGCGGTCGAAGCCGAGCTCCGCGTCGAAGGCTCGAGAACTCGCAGTAGAGGCGGAAGTCGTTCGAGGCGATCTCGCTTCGTCTGCGCTCGAGCTGGTCGTAGGGAGCCCGTGCCGGAACGAGCGCCGCCGCCTGCGCGCACAGATCGCGCATCTCCCCGATTGCTCGGGCGGAGGAGATCTCCGCCACGAATTCCCGCCACGGCGCGTTCCCCTCGAGGAACCCCGGAACGGGGGGAGCCCCGAAATGGATGCGGCGCTTGCCGTCGGCGTACGCGTCGCTTGCCCCCTCGCCCTCGGGCTCGACGAACGTCGCCGCGAGCGCATGGTACCTCGACGGCGGCAACAGTCCGTCGATCACGCCGTGCACGAAGGGATCGGTCCTCAACTCGACCTCGCGCCCGAAAAGACGGACCAGCCCTCTGCTCACGGCGCCTCCCTTCCGGTCTCACGCCGCGAGGAGCCGGCCGCACGGGAGGCTCCGGGGCGGCTTCGGCCGTCCACTCAGCGAATCCCCACCCGCACGATGTCCGAAAGTCGAATGGTGCCGAGAAGGCGACCGGATTCCACCACCGGCATCGCGGTGATCGCGCGCGCCCCTTCGGCCATGACCCGCATCGCCTCTTCGGCGAGGACCTCCGGCCCGGTCGTGACGGGCGAGGCCGTCATCACGTCCCGGACGAGACAGTTGTAGAGATCGACCTCCGCGTCGAGCAGCCGGCGCAGATCGCCATCGGTGAGGACGCCCGCGAGACGACCGTCGACGTCCACCACGTTGACGATGTTCAGGGCCTTCTCGCTCATCTCGGACACGGCCACACGAAGCGAGGCTTCGACGTCGACCACCGCGTTGATGTCGCCCGAGACCATCAGGTCTCGGACATGCGTGAGGAGCCGGCGGCCCAGCGCTCCGGCAGGATGGAAGACCGCGAAGTCGCCTCGCCCGAAGCCGCTCACCCTCGAGAGCACCACCGCGAGCGCGTCCCCCAGGACGAGAGTGGCAGTCGTGCTCGAGGTCGGAGCGAGTTCCAAAGCGCAGGCTTCGCGCATCGGCGGGAACACGAAGGCCAGGTCGCTGGACCGCGCGAGGGTCGATCCCGCCGCCGACGTGACCGCGACGACGCCGGCTCCGAGCCTGCGGAGACCGGGGAGGACGCGAGAAATCTCCTCGCCCTCGCCGCTGTTGCTGATCGCGATCACGAGATCCGACGAGGCGACCATTCCCATGTCGCCGTGCATCGCCTCCGCGGGATGCAGGAAGAAGGCCGGTGTTCCGAGGCTCGCCATCGTGGCCGCGATCTTTCGCGCGACGTGCCCGGACTTGCCGATGCCGGTGACGATCACCTTCCCCTTGCAATCGCGCACCAGGGCGACGAGGCGCTCGAAGTCGGCCCCGAGATGGTTCCTGACCTCCCGGAGCGCTTCGATCTCCAGGTCGAAGACGCGTCGGGCCTCTTCGACCACGTCGACCGTCGGACCGTCGCCGGTCAGGCTCGGAGCCGCACGCACCATCGCGTCACCCGACCGCGCCGATGGACCGCAGCCTCGCCTCCACGCGAAGGCGATCCGCAGGCGTGTCGACGGAAAGGGTCTTGCACCGGGCGTCGAAGTAGAGCACCGGCTTCCCGTTCTCGATGAATCGGAACGAGTCGTTCTCCTCGATCGACTCGACCGGCCCCCGGGGCGTGGACCTGTACCAGTCGAGAGCCGGTCGGGTGAAGGCTCCCACCCCGACGAATTTCTGGAAGCGGAAGTCGACCTCGCCTTTCGGGTAGGGAATCGGACTGCGGGAGATGAACAGGGCCTCGTTCCGCGCGTTCACCACGACCTTCAGGTTGGTCACGTCGACGATCTCCGCCGGCTCGACGACGCTCGTCATGAGGTTCGTCACGACCACGGCTCCCGGGTCGAAGTCGGCCGGGATCACCCGCTCCACGTCGGCACCGGACACCAATGGCTCGTCGCCGTTCACCATGACGTAGAGATCGGCCGGCACCTGGTCGGCTACTTCGCAGAGGCGGTCGGTCGCCGTCTCGTGACGAGACGACGTCATCCGGACGAGGGCTCCGAACCCTTCGCAGGCCGCGCGGATCCGCTCGTCGTCCGTCGCGACCACGACCTCCTCGAGACTCGGAGCCTGCCGGGCCCGCGACCAGACCCACCAGATCATCGGCTTGCCGCACAAGTCGGCGAGAGGCTTGCCCTCGAAACGACTCGAACCCCAGCGGGCCGGTACCACTCCGACGATCCGTCTCTTCATGGCATCTCCCGACTCGACGAACCGCCGGCCGAACGGCCCCATGGCTCGCCTCCTGCCACTTCCGCGCGAAGGTCCCGGCGCTGTGCCGCGAGGACCTCCGCGAGGTCGAGTCCCCAGTCGATCGCCTCCGATTCCACCCATGCCTTCCAATCGGCCATCTCGGTGCACCTCGCCAGGAACACGAACTCGCAACCGAAGTCCCTTGCAACCTCTCGATCCAGCCGACTGTCTCCGAAGCAGACGGTCTCCCCTCCGAGATGCCCCCGGGTGGCAAGACCCGCCATGATCCGGTGTTTCGTCTCGGGGCTCCCGTGGATGCCTCGAAAATGGCGGTCGAGCCCGCGCGCGCGAAAGACCTGGCGCAACTCCTCCTCGAGACCGCCCGACACGAGAAAACAAGGCCCGAGTTCCGCGCAACGGGCGAGGGCCTCGACCGCCCCGGGGCACGTGGGGCAGCCTTCGAGAGCACGGCGAACTCCCCGACCGAAGCCGTCGACGAGGTCGTCGACCAGGCCCGCGTCCCGCGGCCGCCCGAGAACCTCGGCGACGAACCAGCGGAACTTCTCGTGGCGCGAAACGCCGCCGTGGGCGCGGTGATGGTCCACCAGCCTCTCGGCGGCAGCCCCGCCGAAGCGTGACGCGACCTCGTGGAAGACGCGCGTCTTCAGTTCGTTCGAGTCGAGCACGACTCCGTCGCAATCGAAGACGAAGGTGCGGAAGCGATCGAGCGAAGGGATCACGCGTCCGCGCCACGCCTCGCGAGGATGGCCTCCACGCGCTTCACGTCGGCGGGAACGTCCACCGCGACCGATCCCCGCCCGACCTCCACCATCCGCACCCCGGTGCCCGTCTCGAGGAAGCGAAGGATCTCGATGTCCTCGATCTCCTCGAGGGGAGTCTTCCGACCCACGCCGGCGAACGACTCCAGGTGAGCTCGGGAGAATGCGTAGATGCAGACCTGTCTTCGGCAGGGCGGCAGTCCGCCCTGCTTGGACGCCGGAATCGGGGCGCGGCTCATGTACAAGAGTCCGCCGTCGGGTCGAGTGACGACCTTCGGCACGGTGCGGCTCTCGTAGTCCTCGATCGAGTCGATCGCGCACATGCCGCAGGCCACGGAGTCCGGGCTCTCGAGGAAGGCCCGGACGACCTCGCGCACGTCCGCCGGGTCGATCAGGGGCTCGTCGCCCTGCACGTTGACGATCACGTCGCCACGAAGGGAGCGGGCAGCCTCGGCGACGCGGTCCGTCCCGGTGAGGCAGGCCTCGGACGTCATGACCACGTTCGCTCCGAATGCCCGGCAGTGATCGGCGATGCGGCGGTCGTCGGTCGCGACGTGAACGTCGACCGGGTCCACCGCCAGGATGCACCGGTCCCAGACCCGACGGACGAGGGAGGTCCCCGCGATCGACGCGAGCGGCTTCCCCGGGAAGCGGCTGGACTCGAAGCGCGCCGGGATGACGAGCGAGATCCTTCCGGGCGGCGTCACGAGGGCTCCTCGACTGCATAGAGGGAAGCAGTTTCCACCGGGTAGGACGTCGGAGTCAGCGACACCAGCCTCCGATCGGGGTACGTCTCCCGTATCCGGTCGAGGATCGCGACCATTTCGGCCTGGCGTCGGTCGGTCGCCGGGAAGCCGTCGAAGCCGGCGAGGTAGACGGTTGCGGCACCGCCCGCGATCGCGAACGCGATCGCGTAGGGACCGACGAGCGAGGCCGGGATGCGGGCCCCTCCATCCTCCGCAGCGAACGCCCCGGGCTCGATGGCGAGGCCGTAATCGAGGATGCCTCCCGGGCGCATGGCTCGGACCACGTCCTCGCCGAGCACGGAGAGCGGGAGGATCACCGGCCGCCCTGCCCCCTCGATCGCCTCGCGGGACGCGGCCACCCGTGTCGTGTTGCAGGTCGCGAAGGCGTCGATCATCGTGGGATCGACGTGGCTCTCGAAGTTGAGGTTGATCGTGAACGGCTCGTGCCGCGCGACGAATCGCCCGATGGCCGCACGATGCGCGCTCGCCTGCGGCCCGGGCGCCAGGAGGAGCACGTCCCGCCCCGCGACGATCGCCCGGGCGGACACCGACCCGACCGAGTCGCCCGCGACACCCGCGAGAGCGCTCCGGAGATTCGCGGCCGAGAAACTCCGACTTGCGGAGTGCCGCAGGACGTCCATCCCGGCAAGAAGCCTGTCCGGACGCCCTGCGCATTCGAGGACCATCTCCTGCACGTAGGTCGGATGGATGCCCCAGGTCGCGGCGAGGTGGTAGAGCAGGCTCGGCCCCCACCCGTGGCGGGCGCGCAGCGACTCGAATTCGCGGAGCACGAGCGGAAAGAGAGCGGCGGGCCGCACGCCTCGGGGCTCCCCGGCTC
>JAFMJW010000002.1 GCA_017853315.1 Alphaproteobacteria bacterium | reverse complement strand
CCGGATCCGCCGACGATCGACTCGACCGGCATCGTCTTCCGGCGCGACTTCCGCCACCTCGACCGCGGCTCGGGCGAAGTCGACCGGGGCCAGTGGGAGCGCGAGGAGGAAGTCTTCGGCGCGACCGCCGCCGCGGCACTCTACCGTCGCGCGATGATCGAGGACGTGTCGGTCGACGGCGAGTTCTTCGACGAGGCGTTCTTCGCCTACCGCGAAGACGCCGACGTCGCGTGGCGCGCGCAACTGCTCGGATGGGGCTGCCTTTACCTGCCGGGAGCCGTCGGCTACCACGTGCGTTCGGTGCTCCCGGAACGGCGTCGCGAGGTCCCGGCCGTGCTGAACCGGCACTCGGTGAAGAACCGGTTCCTCATGCGGATCAAGAACGTCGACGCAGCCACCTGGAAGCGCTGCGGGATGCGCGGGCTGCTGCGCGATGCGGCGGTCGTCGGCGGCTGCCTCGCCACCGAGTGGTCTTCGCTGCCGGCCTTCGCCGACCTGGCGCGACTGTGGCCGCGCGCGCGCGCTCAGCGGGCGACGATCCAGGCGCGGCGGCGCCGCTCCGGCGACGAGATCGCGCGGTGGTTCGCGTGAGCGAGCCCGGCGCGACCACCGCGGCCCCGGTCGCCCCGGCCGCCGGGAGGGCGGCCGGCCCGGCGCGCGGCGGCGTGCTCGCGCGCCTCGGCCAGCGCCAGGCCCACCTGCACGCCTTCTCGATCGCCTGGCAGCTCGCGCGGCTCGACCTGCTTCGCCGCTACACCTCGACCATGCTCGGCATGCTCTGGGCGATTCTGTCGCCGCTCTGCATGGCGGCGATCATCGGAACCGTGTTCGGCAAGCTCTTCCAGGTCGAGCTGAAGACCTTCCTGCCCTACCTCTTCCTGAACCTCACCTTCTGGGCGTTCTTCGTCGCCTGCCTCGACGGCGGGGCGATCTCGTTCATCGCGGCCGAGGGCTACATCAAGCAGATCGCCCGGGTGCCGCTGCTCGCCTACCCGCTGCGGATGGTCATGGCGGCGTTCGTCACCCTCCTGCTCGGTCTCCTCGCGGTCGTGCTGGTGGTGGTCCTGTTCGGCGGACGCCCGACGCCCGGCTGGGCGTGGGTGCTGCCGGGGCTCGCGGCCTGGTTCTTCTTCGGAGTCGCCCTCGCCACGATCTCGGGGATCGCGAACACCTGGATGCGCGACCTGAGCTACATCCAGACGGTCGCCGTGCAGGCGCTCTTCTACGCGACGCCGATCATGTTCCCGTCGAGCCTGCTCGTCGCCCACGGGCTCCAGCCGCTGCTCACCTGGAACCCGCTCTACCACCTGCTCATCATCGTCCAGGTGCCGCTTCTGTTCGGGAATCGCCCGCCGGTCGAGCACTACGTCGCGGTCGCCCTCTCGCTCGTGCTCCTGCTGGGGCTCGCGTTCGTCGGCCTGCGCTTCGTGCGCCGCCGCCTGGTGTTCTGGCTGTGACGCCGGCGACGCACGTTTCCCGCGCCGCGCGCGCGGTCGCCCGGGAGGCGCGGCCGTGATCGAGCTGCGCGACGTCTCCCTCACCTTCCCGCCGCCGCGCGCGCGCAGCATCCGCGAGCGGCTGAATCGCCTGCGGGGCGGCGCTGCGGTCCACGAGGCGGGCGCGGTCACCGCCCTGCACGACCTCGAGCTGCTGGTGCCGCCCGGCGACCGGGTCGGCATCATCGGGCTGAACGGCGCCGGCAAGACGACGCTGCTCAAGGTCATGTGCGGCATCTACGCTCCCACGCAGGGGTCGGTCGTCGTCGAGGGCGACGTCGCCTGCCTGTTCGAGCTCGCGACCGGCTTCGAGATGGAGGCGACCGGCTGGGACAACATCCGCACGCGCGGTCTCCTGCTCGGACTCTCGCCGGCCGAGATCCGCGACCGCATGCGCGACATCGCGGACTTCACCGAGCTCGGCGACGCGCTCGACCGGCCCGTGAAGACCTACTCGATGGGCATGTTCGTCCGGCTCGGCTTCGCGGTCTCGACCGCGATCTCGCCCGACGTGCTGCTGCTCGACGAGGTGATCGCCTCGGGCGACATGCGCTTCCAGGAGAAGGCGCAGCGACGGCTCGCCGACATGGTCGACCGCGCCTCGATCCTCGTCCTGGTGAGCCACTCGATGGACACCGTGCGGCAGATGTGTCGCCGCGCTCTCTGGCTCGACCAGGGGCGGCTCAAGATGGACGGGCCGGTCGACGACGTGATCGCGGCCTACTCGGAGTTCGCCGGCTGAGGCTGCGTCCCGGCCGGGCGCCGAGAGGCCCGGCTCGGGAGGGCCGCACCCGCGCGGCCCGTCCTCCGGTCCGCGGGCGTCCGCCCGGGTCGCGGCGATCGCGACCGCCGCGCGGGATCAACCCCGCGCGAGCTGCTGCACGCGCGGGCTCGCGAGCATGCGCGTGAACAGGCCGGGCGCCACGCGCTTCGCGATCCAGGCGAGGCGTCCGTCGAGCATCGGCACGCTGTGCAGGCGACCTGCGGCGACGTCGCGGAGCGCGACGGCCGCCACGTCGTCGGCGGTCATCCGCGCGCGCGCGAAGGCCCGGCGGGCGGCACGCTCGAGGTCCGGGGCCGCGAAGCGGCCCTGGTCGAGCAGGTGGGTGTCGAAGAACGACGGGCACAGCACGGTGACCTTCACGCCCTTCGAGCCCACCTCGGCCGCGAGCGTTTCGCTGAGCGCCACGACCGCGGCCTTGGTCGCGTTGTAGGCGCTCATCGTCGGCACGCTCACGAGCCCGGCCATCGAGGCGACGTTCAGGACCGCGCCGCGACCGCGGGCGACGAGACGCGGCACGAAGACGTGGCAGCCGTGGACGACGCCGAAGAGGTTCGCACCGACGATCCAGCGCCAGTCCTCGATCGGCGTCTCGCCGACCGCCCCGGCCACCGCGACGCCCGCGTTGTTCACGACGAGGTCGATGCGCCGGTCGAGCAGGGCGTCGGCCTCGGCCGCGAGCGCTTCGACCGCCCCGGCATCCGAGACGTCGACGACCCGCGCGTGCGCCGCGGCTCCCCGCCGTTCGGCGAGCGTCGCGGTCTCCTCGCAGGACGCGCGATCGAGGTCGGCGAGCAGCAGCACCGCGCCCGGGCGCGCGAGCCGCAGCGCGAGCGCGCGGCCGAGGCCGCTTCCGGCGCCCGTCAGGACGCAGCGATCGAAGTTCGACACGGCGAAGTCCTCCTTCTCATCCCGGGCGCAGCCGGCCCGTGAGCCGCCCCGCCAGCCTCTCGGCGAAGCGCAGGGGACCGTAGACCGCGAGCCGGTCGAGCGCCCATCGTGCGCGGCCGCGCGGCAGGCGCACGTCGTGCGGCTCGACCGGGCGGGCGCGGTGGTCGAGCAGCGGGGCGAGCCCCTCGATCCACGAGGCCTCGAGCGCCCGCTCCGAGAAGCGCGCCTCGACGTCGGCCGCGGCAGCGGCGGCGATGCGCCGGCGCAGTCCGGCGTCGTCGACCAGCGAGTCGATCGCCGCGAGCCAGTCGCCGGGTCGGTTCGGCACGAGCAGCCCGGTCCCGCCGTCGCGCACGGCGTCGACGAACGGCGGCACCTCCGAGTAGATCCCCGCCGCCCCGAGCGAGCCGTACTCGAGGTACTTGTTGAAGTACTTGCAGGCGTGGAACGCCGAGTCCTCGAGCGGCGCGAGTGCCACGTCGAGCCGCAGCGAGGCCGCGGTGCGGCACCACGAGCCGAAGTCGGGGTCGAAGGGCTCGCAGCGCGCGCCGAGCGAGCGGGCGAAGGCGGGGATCGCGCCGCAGAACGTCCACTCGACCGCGTCGCCGCGCTCGGCCGCGACCCGCGAGATCGGCCCCCCGAGCAGGCGCTCGACGAATCCCGCGTGGTCGACGCTGCCGAGGAAGCCGATCCGCACCGGTGCGTCGTGTCCACCCGTCGCCCCGACCGCGGTCGCGATGTCGGTCGCGCCGCGGGCTGCGTGCCCGTGCGCGCCCGCGATGCCTGCCCGAGCCATGCGCGCCGGTCGCGGCTGGCGGAGCAGGGTCGCCAGGCGCCCGTGCCGTCGCGACAGTTCGTCGCCGAGCCGCTCGTTCGTGACGAGCAGCAGGTCGGAACCGCGCACGATCGCGGCGACGTTCGCGCGCACGGTCGGCGAGGTGAAGAAGTAGCCGCTGCGCGCCTCCCCGGGCACGCGTTCCAGGTCGTCGTCCATGTAGGTGGCGACGCGCCGGCCGAGCCGACGGGCCTCGTCGAGCAGCCTGCGCTCGGCCGGCGACGCGCCGCGCACGAGCACGATCGAGTCGGCCCAGGCGACGTCGGCGGGGTCGAGGTCGATCGAGGATGCGGTGCGGAGCTCGCAGCGCCCGGTCGTGCGACCGAGGTGCTCGAAGGGCGCGTGCACGCCGAGCACCGCCGACGGGATCGGCGCCTCGCTCACCGCGAGGATGTGCGCGGGGCGTCCTCCCGGGGCGCTCATCGCGCGCGCCCGGCCGTCACGTCGAGACCCGCCCGCCGTCGCAGAACACGACCTGCCCGGTCGTGTAGCTGGAAGCCTCGGAGGCGAGGAAGAGGACCGCGCCGGCCACCTCTTCGGGGAGCCCCACGCGCGGGATCGCGTTCAGCGGGAGCAGCCTCTCCCAGGTCGGCACCTTGAGCTCGCCGCCCTCGTTCACCGTCCCCGGGCAGACCGCGTTCACGCGGATCGCGGGCGCGAGCTCGCGGGCGAGGAAGCGGGTCGCGGTCCACAGCGCCTGCTTCGCGCAGGCGTAGGCGAGCATCGGCGGCACGACGTCGAACCCGGCGGTGCTGAGCACGTTCACCACCGAGCCGCCGCCGCGCGCGCGCATCGCCGGGGCGAACGCGCGCACGAACGCGAGCGGGGCCTGCAGGTTCACCTGCATCGCGAGCGCGTGGTCCGCGGGCGTCGCGTCGAGCGAGGTCGCCGGACGCGCGTGTCCGATCGAGGTCGCGTTGTTCACCAGGACGTCGGCCCCGCCGACCCGATCGAGAACGACGCGGGCGACGCGATCGACGTCGGCCGCGTCGCCCAGGTCCCCGGGCACGGCGATCACGTCCGCGCCGGTGTCGCGTCGCAGGCGCTCCGCGAACGCCCCGAGCGCGTCGGCGCCGCGCGCGTTCACGACCACGCGCGCGCCCGCCTCGGCCATCGCGCGCGCGATCGCGGCGCCGATGTTGCGGCTCGCGCCCGTGACGAGCGCCGTCCGGCCGTCGAGCCGGAAGCGGTCGAGAATCCCGGACGGCACGGACGCGGTCCTACGCGAAGGCTCGCCGCGACGCGAGCCCTTCGGGCGTCAGCGGCAGGACACGGAGCGCAGCAGCGTGTCCCACTTGCAGGCGGGACGGATCTCCGCGCACGAGCCGACGGCCGCACCCGGGGGCGCGAACACGACCGCCGCGACGAGCGGGCCGCCGGTCGCGGGGAGGTCGAAGCTCGAGTCCTTGGTCGTGATCGAGAACGACCAGCGTCCGGCCGCGATCCGCCGCAGGCTCACCTTCGCGACGCCGGTCTTGCCGGTCGGCAGGCGCGGCGCCTTCCAGGTCCAGCCCGAGGTCGAGGCGACCCAGCCCGAGCCGGTCGCTGCGGACCATGCTCCCGACGGCACCGACAGGTCGGCGATGGCCGCCGAGCCCCACAGGTGCGCCGTCTCGTCGTACACGAGGACCCGGACGCCGTGGGTCGCGGGATCGAGCGCCGGGTTCGTCGGCATGAACGCCTCGCCCTTGAACGTGACCTTGTCGTCGCCCGCGGGCGTGCCGAAGCCCGACAGTTTCAGGGCCGTCTTGGCGATCGCCCCGCCGGGCATCACGGTGCACTCGTCGCAGGCGTCGCCTCGCCCGTCGCCGTCGGCGTCGGCCTGGAGCGGATCGGCCGAAGCGGGGCACGTGTCCTCGGCGTCGCAGGTGCCGTCCTGGTCGGCATCGGGGAGTCCGGTGTCGGTCGGGCAGGCCTTCGACGACCCGTCGCAGGACTCGGCGACGTCGCAGGCGTCGCCGACCTCGCGGCACACCGCGCCCGCGCTCGCGACCAGGTCGGTCGGGCAGTCGTCCGCGACCCCGTCGCAGGACTCGGGTGCGTCGCAGACGTCGCTCGCCGTGCGGCAGACCGAGGTCTTCTTTCCGTCGGCGGGGCAGGCCGCGGACGAGCCGGTGCACGCGTCGATCGCGTCGCAGACGCCCGCGGCCGGACGGCAGGGCGTTCCCGCCGGACGGTAGACGTCGGCGGGGCACGCGGCCGAGGAGCCGGTGCAGGACTCGGCGATGTCGCAGGCGTCGGACGCCGGACGACAGGTCACGCCGGCCGGCTGTCGGACGTCGCCCGGGCAGGCCGCCGACGAGCCGGTGCAGGCCTCGGCGAGGTCGCAGGGGCCGGCGGCCGCGCGACAGGTGGTCCCGGAGGTCGCGAGTCCGTCGGCGGGGCAGGTGTTGCTCGCACCCGAGCACACCTCGGCGACGTCGCAGGGACCGGTCGCCGCGCGGCAGACGGTGCCCGCCGCCGCGAAGCCGTTTGCGGGGCAGTCCTTGCCCGAGCCGTCGCAGATCTCGGCCGCGTCGCAGGTGCCGCTCGCGGCACGGCACGCGGTGCCTGCGCCTGCGACGCCGTCGGCGGGGCAGGCGGCGGAAGAGCCGGTGCAGGCCTCGGCGACGTCGCAGGCGGCGGTCGCCGCCCGGCACGACGTGCCCGCGGCGACGAACTGGTCGACCGGACAACCCGCGGAGGTCCCGGTACAGGCCTCCGGTGCGTCGCATGCGTCGCTCGCGACCCGGCAGGTCGTGCCCGCGGCGAGGAACACGTCCGCGGGGCAGGCGGCGGACGTTCCGTTGCACGCCTCGGCGGCGTCGCAGTCGCCGTTCGCGGTGCGGCAGGTGGTACCCGCGGCGACGAACCCGTCCGTGGGGCAGGCGGCGGACGTTCCGTTGCAGGCCTCGGCGACGTCGCACGCGCCGTTCGCGATGCGGCAGGTCGTGCCCGCATCGGCGAACCCGTCGGCCGGACAGGCGTCGGACGCACCGGTGCAGGCCTCGGCGACGTCGCAGGCTCCCGCCGCAGCGCGGCAGACCGTCGCCGCGGCTGCGAAGCTGCAATCGATCGCGCAGCACGCGCCGTCGGCACCGTTGCTCGCGGCACCGAGGTCGCAGGCCTCGCCCGCGTCCAGGCTGCCGTTGCCGCAATCCGGCAGTGCCTTGATCGGGGTCGCGCGGTTCTGGGAGATCAGGCCGCTCGTGTAGGTGCCGTACTCGTAGTAGGCGCTCGTCCGCGTCCCGCGCACGATGTCGCCGGCCCAGGCCGCGGCGAGGGTCCGCAGCGCGGTCGTGTTCGCGGCCTGCGGGGTGCCGCAGGCGAGCGTCCCGAGGAAGTCGGAGTTGGTGCCCTCGACGTCGGTGTGAAGGCTGCCGTTGGTGAGCTTCAGGCCGACGAACGAGTTCGGGAGACCGGCGAGCGCCGGCGCGCTGTTGTTGGACGAATTGCAAGCCGACGAGTTCGCGGTCACCGAGAGGACGGGGCGCGTCGCGCCCGCGGAGATCGCGACGACGTTCTCGGAGAAGCCGCTCGCCGAGACCGGGTCGAACAGGATCGCGCCCTTCAGCGTCGCGAAGCCGCGCTGGACGAGGCGCTTGCCGACCTCGGTCGCGAAGTGACCTCCCGCCGAGTGGCCGCCGACGATCGTCGCGGCCGGGACGACCGTTCCGGCCGGCGGGACGAGGGCTCCGTCCGCGATCGCGTCGCCGACCGTGACGCCGAAGGACGGGTTGCCACCCTGCATGCTCGCGTTGATGCAGAGGACGACGAGCCCCTGCCGCATGATCGCGAGCCCGGTGTCCCGGATGTTGCCGCAGCCGCGCGAGAAGCCGTGCTCCATCAGCATGAAGCCGAGCGCGGGGGTCGACGGCACGAACCAGTCGGAGCTGTAGGAGCTGCCGCCGATCGTGTTGTTCTGGTTCGTGACGGTGCCGGTCGAGTCCTGGAACACGACTGCGGCCCGAGCCTCGCGCGGCGCGACCGCCATCGCGAGTGCCAGCGCCGCCGCCACGACCGCGCGGACGACCCGGCCCGGGACCGAACCGTTGCCCGACGTCTTCTCCAGGCGCGCCTCGACCATCGCGCGGCTTTACCCGGGCCGGACGCGGCCGGTCAATGCCTGAATGCGTGGGGCGCGCGGGGCCCCGTTCCGACGCTCCCGGGACTCAGCGGCGCTCGGCCTTGTACTGCTTCTTGTCGGCCAGCAGGATCGTCGTGACCTTCGCGGACAGGCAGAACCCGTGCTCGGTCGCGAGCTGCAGGGTCGGGTGGGACTCGCCGTAGAGCCGGAAGGCGACGCCGGTCGGCAGCGACGTCATCCCCTTGCCGGCATCGTTGCGGCCCTTGGCGGAGGCCTTGCCGCGACCGGCGTCGCCCGCGACGAAGTCGAGCTGCTGCACGCCCGACGCGCTCGCGCTGCCGTCCTTGTACCGGAAGCCGCTCGAGCCGAGTCCCTGCCAGCACGGAGCCCCGGCGCAACGCTCGCCGCCGCGGTCGACTTCCAGTCGCTGCACGAGCTCGCCGGCATCGCCGTAGAGGCAGAGGGCCACCGAGTTCGCGCCCGAGACGGGATCGCCGAACCCGGCGGCCGTCGTGTCGTCCGAGAAGCCCTTCCACTCGACCTTCATCTGCTCCCGGCCGGCACTCCGCTCGAGGAACTGGAACTTGACCCGCGCGGCCTCGACGCAATCCGTGCGCGGGCTCGCCGGGCAGATCTCGACCCGGCAGGACGCGTCGCAGCCGTCCCCGGGCTCGCGTCCGCCGTCGTCGCACTGCTCCCCGCACGCGGCCTGCAGGCTTCCGTCGCCGCAGGTGATCGGGTCGCCGCCGCAGGATCCGCCGGAGCACGCGTCGAGGATCGTGCAGGCCTGCCCGTCGTCGCACGGCGTGCCGTCGGGCGCGGGAGCGTCCGCCGGGCAGCCCTTGCCCGAGCCGTCGCAGTTCTCGGCCGCGTCGCAGGCGTCCTGCGCGGGCCGACAGGCAACCCCGGCGCCCGCGACCCGGTCCTGCGGGCAGGCGGTCGACGCTCCGTCGCAGCTCTCCACGAGGTCGCAGGCACCGTCCGCCGGCCGACACGGGAACCCCGCGCCCGCCACGCGGTCCTGCGGGCAGGTGGCCGAGGTCCCGTCGCAGGCTTCCGCGACGTCGCAGTCGCCGGCCGCGGCCCTGCACGCGGTCCCGGCCGGCTCGATCCGGCAGTCGGCGGAGCAGCAGCCGCCGGGCGCGGCTGCGTCGTCGCACTGCTCGCCGCACGACGGTTCGACCACGCCGTCGCCGCAGTCGCAGGACGGCGGGCACGCACCGCAATCGGATGCGCAGGAGCCGCAGGCCTCGGACCCGTTGCACGTCGCATCCCCGCACACGGCGACCTCCGAGAAGTTCCCGGGGGTCTGGCTCGTCCACAGGGGCTCGCCCGCGCCGTTGTAGATCACCATGTTCCCGTCGGACTGGATGCGGAACACCGCGCCCGTCGTCCCCGAGGTGCCGGCCGCCCAGAGCGATCGTCCGGACCCGTCGTAGAGGACGAGGTTGCCGTCGGACTGGAAGTCGAGCCGGCAGTTCGTGCCGGCTCCCGCGGTGTTCGAGTCCCACACCCGGAGCCCGCGCGCGCCGTTCACGAGCGAGTGGAGGACCAGCTGGCAGTCGTCGCGCAGCTCGAGGAAACGATTCGCCTGCAGGACGAACTGCCCGGGCGTGAGCGCGAACCGTCCCGCGAGGAACGAGGACTCGGTCGGCAGGCGGGTCTGCGTCGTCCAGAGCGGCTCGCCCGCGCCGTTGTAGACGACGACGTTGCCGTCCGGCTGGATGCGGAGCTCGGCGTTGGCCGTGCCGGAGGTTCCCGCGGCCCAGAGCGCGTGCCCCTCGCCGTCGTAGAGGACGAAGTTCCCGTCGGCCTGGAAGTCGGCGCGGCAGCTCGAGGCCGAGGTGCCGCTGCGCCAGAGCGCGCCGCCGACCACCGCGTTGTCGACGCTCGACAGCACGAGGTCGCAGGTCGCGGTCAGTTCGAGCTTCCGGCTGCGGGTCTGGACCCAGTCCCCTCGGTCGAGGGCGAACTGCCCGGCGCGAAGGACCGCCTGCGCGGGCGTGTTCGTCATCGTCGACCAGAGGGGCTCTCCGGCGCCGTTGTAGATCGCGACGTTGCCGTCCGATTGCAGTCGAAGCGTCGCGTTCGCGGTCCCGGACGTCCCCGCGGCCCAGAGCGCCCGGCCCGCGCCGTCGTAGACGACGAGGTTGCCGTCGGACTGGAACTCCGCGCGCCCCCCCGGGCCCGTCGTGCCGCTGCGCCAGAGAACGCCGCCGACGAAACCGTTGTCGACGCTGGAGACGACGAGGTTGCCGTCGACGGTCAGCGCGAGTTCGAGACTCCGGGTCCCGACGCGTTGCCCCGGGGTGAGCGTGAACCGGCCTGCCTCGAAGGTCGCCTCGTCGCCCGCGTTCGTGAACGTCGACCAGCGGGCGACCCGGCCGTCGTCGTAGAGGACCAGGTTGCCGTCGGACTGCAGGACGAGTTCGGTTCCGCCCGCACCCGAGTTCCAGAGCGCGCGGCCCGCACCGTCGCGGACCGCGAGGATGCCGTCGGATCCGAACTCCGCGCGGCAGTTCACGCCGAGGTTCGCCGTGCCGCTCGTCCAAAGCCCGCGGCCGACCTCGTCTCCGTCGAGCGAGTAGAGCACGAGGTTGCAGTTCGGCTCCATGCGCAGCATGCGGCTCGCGCCTCGCACGGACGCGCCCGCATCGAGGACCAGCCCGCCCCGGTCCCAGAAGAGGTCGTCGCCGCTGCGGATCCGCCAGTCCCCCTCGACGTCCCGGTCGTCGTGCGCGAGCCACGCCGAGGAGCGGCCGGCCGCCGCGCGCGCTGCGGCGAGCAGCTGGTTGTCCTGTGCGTTGGTGGGTACGGCGAAGCGGAAGTCGGGGCCGAGCCGCCGGCAGGCGAGCGCGCCACGGCCGAAGGAGCCCTGTTCCGAGGTGACCGCCCAGCCTCCGGTCGCGAGGTTCTCGCAGGCGAACGCCTTTTCGAGCCGGCAGTCGACGTCGTTCCAGCGGCCGTCCGCCTGCTGGGCGGCACAGTCCTCGCCGCCGAGGTCGTTGGGCTCGCCCGCCGCCCAACTCCACACGGCCGCCGCCCACCGGCCGTCGCCCGGATCGAGCTGGTCGAGGTCGACCAGGTTGATCCCGGATGCGTGGAGACTCGCGATCTCGCCGGAACCGATCGGCGGGACCGAGCCGCCGCCGAGCGTGGTCGAGTCCTCCCACACCCGGGTGATCGAACCGAGGCCGGTGAACACCATCGAGTTCCAGTTGCCGTCGCCGCTGCAGCCGCCCTCGTTCCAGACGATGACCTGCTTGCCGGCGGCGAGCACCTGGGACTTCGTCAGGTTCGCGGGGATGTCGGAGCAGCCGCCGCTTGCCCAGATGCGGTCGCCCAGGCGCTCGGCGACGCGTGCGAAGGCCTCCCCGTGCCGGCCCTCCACGTGGTCCTCGACGTGCAGGATCAGGACCTGCCCGATCGAGTCGGCGGTCCCGAGCCAGGCGACGATCTCGTCGAGGCCCTCCTCGAAGGTCCGGTCGTCGAGTCCGCAGCCGAGGTGGCTCGCCGTGCCGTGGCAGAGAAGGAGTCGGTTCGAGAACGACAGGCCGTCCCTCTTCGTCGTCCAGTGGACGTCGAACTCGATCGCGCGGGCTCCCATGCGGAGCTGGTCGAAGGTCGAGTGACGCTGGTTGGGGTCGAGGTAGCGGATGCCCGACGCGTAGGCCTCCGAGTTGAAGCTGTTGTGCGCGCCGACGAGACTCGTGTCGCTGATCGGGGTGTCGAGGTCGATGCGCCGCTGGGCGCGCAACGCGCGGCCCACCCAGCTCGCGTTCAGGTCGTCGATCCCGTCCGCGCGGGCGGTCGCCGATGCGAGGATCGCGACGGCGAAGGCCGTGGCGACGGAAGCGAGAAGGCCGGGCCTCGTTCGCACTTTGGCAGGAATACCGCCGGCTCCCCCCGGGTACAATGCCCGAATCGCTCCGCGCTGGCACCGCCCCGTCTCCGGCCCCTTCGAGGTCCCGGAGGTCGAGACCGGGCGGCGGTGCCCCTCGCCGGGTCGGACCGAGACCCTCGAAGACGTCACGGTCGCCGTCCCCCGGCTCCGGGCCGCCGGCGCCTACCGCCCCGGACCCCGATCCGCTAGGTGCGTCGCATGGCCGCCGACGCGATCGACCGCGACCTCTTCCGTCGCATCCGCGACCGCGTCGCGATCGTCGGCATCGGGCAGCTGCCGTTTGCGAAGGACATCGGGCGTCCGATCTCCGACACCGCGATCGACGCGATCCGGCTCGCGGTCGAGGACGCCGGGCTCGAGACCGAGGACGTCGACGGCATGTCGATGTTCGAGATGGAGCACACCCACGAGGTGACGATCGCCCGCGGTCTCGGCGTCCGGAACCTGCGCTGGTGGGACAAGATCTCCTACGGCGGCGGCGCCTCCTGCGCGACGATCATGCACGCGGCCGCCGCGATCGCGACCGGCCTCGCCGAGGTGGTGGTCTGCCACCGCGCCCGCAACCGCGGATCGAAGGCGTCGCGCCCCTGGGCGCAGGAGCGCGAGCTCGTCGCCGACGACAAGGCGCTGCACGTGCCGTGGGGGCTCATCCGGCCCGTCGACGTGATCGGCATGTGGGCGCAGCGCCACATGCACCGCTTCGGGACCACGCGCGAGCAGCTCGGCAACGTCGCGATCGCCGCGCGCAAGCATGCGAATCGCAACCCGGGCGCGATGATGCACGGCCGTCCGCTCGACATGGCGACCTACCTCGCCGGCCGCGCGGTGAGCGACCCGCTCACGCTCTACGACTGCTGCCTCGAGACCGACGGCGCGCTCGCCTGCGTCGTCACCTCGGTCGAGCGCGCGCGCGACCTGCGCCGCAAGCCCGTGCTCGTGCACTCGGTCGCGCAGGCGTCGGGCCCGAACCCGGTGCACCTCGCGAACTACAACACGCCCGACCTGCAGACGACCGCGGTGCCGTGTGCGCAGCAGCTCTGGTCGCGCGCCGAGATGAAGCCCGCCGACATCGACTGCGCACAGATCTACGACGCGTTCACGCCGCTCGTGATCATGGGCCTCGAGGACTACGGCTTCTGCAAGCCCGGCGAGGGCGGGCCCTTCACCGAGGGCGGACGCCTCGAGCTCGGCGGCGAGCTGCCGACGCTCACCTCGGGCGGCGGTCTCTCGGAGGCCTACGTGCACGGCTTCAACCTGATCCTCGAGGCCGTGCGCCAGGTGCGGGGCGACTCGACCGCGCAGGTCCCCGGCTGCCGCAACGTGCTCGTCACCGGGGCGTCGGGCGTCGCGACCAGCGCGATGATCGTGCGCGGGGAGTGAGGGCGCGATGAGCGAGGTGAGGCGTCCCGAGAGCGGCGGCGGGCCCGATCGGCCGATCGGCGACCTGCACCCCGACTACCCGCTGCCCGACGTCGACCACCCGGTCACCCGTCCCTTCTGGGACGGCTGCCGCGAGCGGCGTCTCCGCGTCCAGCGCGACCGCGAGACCGGCGCCTTCCACTGGCCGCCCAAGCCCGCGACCTGGAAGGGCGGGGGCCGCCTCGAGTGGGTCGACGCGAAGGGCACCGGCACGATCTACACCTGGGTGCTCGGCCGCGAGCCCTTCCTGCCTGCGTTCAAGGATCTGCTGCCGCTCGCGATGGTGGTGGTCGAGCTCGACGAGGGGCCGCGGCTGGTCGGCTACATGGTCGGCTGCACGCCCGACGAGGTCGCGATCGGCAAGCGCGTGCGCGTCGTGTTCAAGCCGCTCACCGAGCGCGTCGTGCTGCCGGTATGGGAGCTCGTGCGCTGAGCGCTCGCGAAGACGATCCTCGCGCCCTGCCGCCGGCGGCGCGGCCGTGCCTCGCCTCGGAAGGGTCGCGTCCGTGACCGCGGCGCGCGCGGTCGCGCTCTTTCTCGTCGCCGTCGCTGCCGGTGCGACCAACGCGCTCGCCGGCGGCGGCTCGCTGCTCACCTTTCCGGCGCTCGTGTGGGCGGGGCTGCCTCCGATCGTCGCGAACGGCACCAACACGATCTCGATCTTTCCCGGCTCGATCGCGGCGATGGTCCCGTTCCGCGGCGAGATCGATCGCTCGCGCACCTGGTTGCGCGCGCTCCTGCTGCCGTCGCTCGCGGGCGGCCTCGCCGGAGCGTTCCTGCTGCTCGCGACGCCGGAGAAGGTCTTCGTGCGGCTCGTGCCCGCGCTCATCCTGTTCGCGACGGGAGTGTTCGCCGCCCAGGAGATCCTCGTGCACCTCTCCGACGGAGCACGGCCGCCGTCGCCGCTCGGCGTCGACGAGCCGCCGCCGCGGTCGCCGTGGCGGGCCGCGGCTCTCCAGCTTCCGATCGCGCTCTACGGCGGCTACTTCGGGGCGGGCATCGGGATCATGATGCTCGCGTCGCTCGGGATCCTGGGACTGCGCGATCTCCACCGGCGCATGGCGGTGCGGACCTGTCTCGCGACCGTGATCAACGGCATCGCGGCCGCCTGGTTCGTCCGCGGCGGGGCGGTCGACTGGCCGGTCGCCGCGATCATGACCGTCGGACAGGTGGTCGGCGGCTTCGGCGGGGCCTCGCTGGTCCGGGCCGTGCCCCGGAGCTGGGTGCGCCGGGCGATCGTGGCGGTCGGCGTCGGAATGGCCCTGCTCATGACGCGCTGGCAGTGATTCTCCGCGCCTGCCTGCTTTTCGGGCGAGTTTCACGGGTTGACCGCCGCTGGCGAGGATGGTTTCCTCGGCGGGGTCGACACCCGGCCCGGGAGCCTCGGGCCGCCGTCCCGTCGAACATGGAGAACGACATGAAGCCCTGGCCCACCCGCGCGGCTCTGCTCGCCGCAGCCGGCCTGCTCGCCTGCGCGACGGCGGCCCGTGCCGACCTGCCTCCCTACCCGTGCAACGGCACGGAGCCCACCTGCGACGGCAAGCAGCCGACGATCTGCGGGACCCCCGGCGACGACACGATCGTCGGCACCAGCAAGGCGGACGTGATCTACGGCGCGGAGGGCGACGACTACATCAAGGGCGGCGGCGGGGACGACACGATCTGCGGCGGCAAGGGCGCCGACACGATCCTCGGCGGCAACGGCCACGATCGGCTGTTCGGCGGCGACGGCCCCGACCTGATCCGCGGCGGCAAGGGCGACGACCACCTCGAGGGCGGGCCGAAGAACGACGTCCTGAAGGGCAGCTTCGGCGCCGACGAAATCTTCGGCGGTGGCGGCAGCGACGACCGCTGCAACGGCGGCCAGACGCTCGAGGACACCGCGAGCACGAGCTGCGAGACGATCCGTCGCGTTCCCTGACGAGGCGCGGGTCCCGGACGGGGCCGCCTCTTCGTTTCGTCGCCGGGTCGACGCGCGGCTTCGGCCGGGCGATCCGGCCGCCCCGGTCGAGAGGCGCGCGTGCTGTGGACGTGGGGTGACGTCGCGGCTCCCGCCGAGGTCGCGTGGAACCTCCTCGTCGACGTCGAGCGCTGGCCCGAGTGGGGCCCCTCGGTGCGTTCGGCACGCCTCCTCTCGGAGCGCTTCGGCGACGGTACTCGCGGGCTGGTCACGACCGCGCTCGGCTTCGACCTCCCGTTCGAGGTGACGAGCTTCGAGCCCGGCCGGTCGTGGTCGTGGTCGGTCGCCGGAGTTCCGGCGACGGGCCACCGGGTCGAGTCGACCGGCGAGGACGCCTGCCGGGTGGGCTTCGGCGTGCCGGCGATCGCCCTTCCCTACCTCGTCGTCTGCCGTGTCGCGATCGCCCGGATCGCGGAGATCGCGCCGCGGGAGCCGGTTCGCCGGCCGCGGCGCTGACCGCGCCGTCGTTTGTCGCGGCCGACCCTGCGTCCTATGGTCCCGCCGGCGGCGCCTCCCGCGCCGCTCGACCCGCACGACGGAACCCCAGGAGGAGAGCAAGCGTGGGCAAGTATCTCGAGGGCAAATCCATCGCCGTGACCGGCTCCGGCCGGGGCATCGGGCGGGCGGTCGCGCTCGCCTGCGCCGCCGAGGGCGCGAAGGTGGTCGTCAACGACTACGGCGTCTCGATGGACGGCAAGGAGCCGACCAGCGACGTCGCCAACTCCGTCGTCGAGGAGATCCGCAAGATGGGCGGCGAGGCCGTCGCCAACGCGAACTCGGTCGCGACGATGGACGGCGGGGCGAGCATCGTGAAGTCGGCGATCGACGCCTTCGGTCGCATCGACGGCGTGGTCTGCGTCGCCGGCATCCTGCGCGAGCGCATGCTCTTCAACATGGGCGAGGAGGACTGGGACCCGGTGCTCGCGACCCACTTGAAGGGCACGTTCACGGTGTTCCGCGCGGCGGCGGCGGCCATGCGCGAGCAGAAGAGCGGCACGCTGATCGGCTTCACCTCCGGCGCCTTCGCCGGCTCGGTCGCGCAGGCGAACTACGCGTCCGCGAAGGGCGGCATCGTCTCGCTCGTGCGCAGCGCCGCGGCCGGCATGCATCGCTACGGCGTGACCGCGAACTGCATCGCGCCGGTCGCGAAGACGCGCATGAGCGCGAACGTGCCGATGGAGATCCAGGGGATCGGCGAGGCCGAGGACATCGCGCCGATGGTCGTGTTCCTGCTGTCGGACAAGGCGCGGTCGATCACCGGGCAGGTCTACACCTGCTCGGGCGGCAAGATCGCGGTCTGGAACCAGCCGGTCGAGGTCCGCGCGATGTTCAAGGACGGCCGCTGGACGCCCGAGGAGATCGAGCAGCGCCTGCCCTCGACCGTCGGTGTCGAGCGGATGGGGCTGATCGACCGCCTCGAGGCGATGCGCAAGGCGGCGGCGAGCGGCGACAAGCCGAACACCTGAGCGGAGAGCGCGCGGCCCGGGGGCGGAACACCGTTGCCGGGCCGCGCCGCGGCCCCGGCCCCGGCGCGCGCCCGCGAGGCGCTCAGGCGGCCGAAAGTCGCTCGACGAGCACCGCGCGCAGTCGGCGCTTGTCGATCTTCCCGCTGTCGGTGAACGGGAGTTCGCGCGACTCGAGGAAGACGACCTCGCGCGGCACCTTGTAGGCCGCGAGCTCGCCCCGCAGCCTCTCCCGCAGCGACGACGCGTCGAGGGAACATCCCGGCTCGAGCACGACCGCCGCGGCGACGTTCTGGCCGCGCGCCGGGTCGGGCACCCCGACCACGTGCGCCTCCTTGATCCCGGGGAAGCCCGCGAGCACCTGCTCGACCTCGCTCGGCGCGACGTTCGCGCCCGCGGTCTTGATCATGTCGCCGAGTCGGCCGGTGAACCAGAGGAAGCCGTCCGCGTCGATTCGTCCGCCGTCGCCGGTGCGGTAGAAGCCGTCGGGCTCGAAGGTCCGCTCGCGCTCGACCTTCCAGAAGCCCTGCATCAGGCTGTAGCCGCGCACGCAGATCTCGCCCTCGACGCCGGGCGGGAGCGTTTCCCCGGACTCGGGGTCGATCACCTTGTGCTCGACGCCGTCGAGCGCGCGGCCGAAGCTGCCGCGCAACGTCTCGGGGGGATCGCCCTCGCGCCCGAAGGTGTGCGGGCCGCAGGTCTCGGTCATGCCGAGCGAGTTCGTGCGCAGCGAGGGGTCGGCCGGCCTGCGCTCCGGCGGCAGGATCTCGACCATGCCCGCGCGCAGCGAGGAGAGGTCGCGGCGCGCGAAGCTCGGGTGCGCGGCCATCGCCTTGCCGTAGTGCGGCCAGCCCGCGGCGAGCGTCGCCCGCTCGCGCTCGAGCAGGTCGAGGGTACGTTCGGCGTCGAACGCCTCCTCGCACAGCAGGCAGGCGCCCGCGTGCATCGCGCCGAGGAACGAGACGACGAGCCCGCCGACCCAGAAGAAGGGCATCGGCGACCAGACGCGGTCCTCGGGCCCGAGTCCTCGCCCGGCGCACGCGTTCACGTTGAAGGCGTGGCGCACGATCGTGCCCTGGGTGTGGATCGCGCCGCGCGGCTCGGCGGTGCTGCCCGAGGTGTAGATGACGACCGCGCGATCGGCCGGGGTCACGTCGTCCTCGGCAGCGCGCAGGCGGTCGGGTCCCGACTCCGCGCCCGCGTCGCCGAGGCGCGAGAGCTCGTCGATCGAGCCGGCCCACGCGAGCCCCTCGGCGTCGTCGAGGAACACCGAGCGCAGCTGCGGCAGCGCGTTCGGCCGCAGTCCGCCGGGCGCGGCCCCGGCGAGGTCGGGCGCCACCTCCAGCAGGCGGGCCGCGTAGTCGTGGCCGCGGAACGAGCGGGTGGCGAGCAGGAAGGCCGTGTCCGAGTGGCGCAGCAACCACCCGAGCTCGCGCGCGCGGAAGAAGGTGTTCACCGGGACGACGACGGCGCCGATCCGCGCGGCGGCGAGGAAGGCGACGATCCAGTCCGGACCGTTGGGCATCAGCAGCGCGACGTGGGTCCCCTTGCCCGCTCCCGCCAGGAGGAGTCCCCGGGCGAGGCTCGCGGAGCGGCTCTCCGCTTCGGCGTAATCGAGGCGGCGGTCGCCCAGCACGACCAGCGTCCGGCGGCCGTGGGCGGTCGCGGCCCGGCGCAGCAGCTCCGGGATCGTCGGCTCGAAGTCGGGGAAGGGCACCGCGGCTGTCTTGCTCGAGCCCCCCGCCGGGGTCAATGCGGACCGTCGCCCTCGCCCCGGGGTTCGGCCGGAAGGCCCGGCGCAGCCGCCCCGGGGTGCGCCTCGGGGGCCCGGACTCGATGCTTGCGCGAATCGGAACCCTGCCGATACATACTGTCGGTCAGTGTGGCGCCTCGGCCCGAGGGGCTGCGGCCGACGAATGGGGGTGCCCCGTGTACGGCATGGTGAACAAGGCCGTCGAGGACCTCGTCCGCATGAACCACGGCGGCGAGACCTGGCGACGGATCAAGGAGCGTGCCGGCATCGACGTCGAAGTCTTCGTCAGCACCGAGGGCTATCCCGACGAGATGACCTACGCCCTGGTCGGAGCGGCGAGCGAAGTCCTGGGTGCGTCGGCGGCCGACATCCTCGAGGCGTTCGGGGTCCACTGGGTCCTCCACACCGCCCCCGACGGCTACGGCGCGATCCTCGACGCGGCGGGCGGCTCGCTGCCCGAGTTCCTGATGAACCTGAACCAGATGCACACCCGGGTCGGGATGATCTTCCCGAACCTGAAGCCGCCTCGCTTCGAGTGCGGCGAGGTCACCGAGAACTCGATGCTGCTCCACCACCACACGGAGCGGCCGGGGCTCGGCCCGATGGTGAAGGGGCTCGTCATCGGGCTCGGAAAGCGCTTCGACACTCCGGTGCGGGTCGAACAGGTGCAGGATCGCGAGAAGGGCGCGGACCACGACGTCTTTCGCGTCACGTGGGGTCCCGGGGCCGCGGGATGAAGGTCGCCTCGGCAAGCTCGACCCCGCCCCGGATGGCGCTGGGCGATCTCGATCGCGTCTTTCCCTTCCACGTCGCGTTCGATCGCGATCTCCGCATCGTCGGCGTCGGGTCGACGCTCGCGAAGATGCTCCCTTCCGCCGTGCCCGGGCAGGGCTTCGGGGACGTGTTCCGCGTCCTGCGGCCGGAGGGCGTCGCCGACCTCGCGGGTTTCATCCGCAACCAGCGCAATCTCTTCCTGCTCGCGCCGCTCGGAACCGACGTCGTGCTGCGCGGGCAGATGCTCTGGGAGGACGGGCAGGAGCTGATGCTGTTCCTGGGCTCGCCCTGGATCACCGACCCCGAGCAGATCGGGAAGCTCGGGCTCCTCCTCTCGGACTTCGCGATCCACGACCCGATCGTCGACCTGGTCCACCTGGTGCAGGCCCAGAAGGCCGCCTACGACGACCTGAAGCGCATGGCCGCGACGCTCACCGAGCAGCGCTCGGAGCTGCGAACGGCGAACGAGAGCCTTGCCGAGCGCAACTCGTCCCTGCAGGCGGCCCACGAGCAGATCCGGGCCCAGGAAGCGGAGGCGCGCAAGCTCGCGCTCATCGCGTCGCGCACCGACAACGCCGTGATCCTGACGGACTCGCAGGTCCGGGTGGAGTGGGTGAACGACGGCTTCGAGCGGATCACGGGCTACACGCTCGAGGAGGTGAAGGGGACCGTCCCCGGCCGGCTGCTCCAGGGGCCCGATACCGACCCGACGACCGTCGCCTACATGCGGAGCCGACTCGCCGAGGGCGAGGGCTTCAACGTCGAGGTCGTGAACTACAGCAAGTACGGGCGGCGCTACTGGCTCGCGATCGAGGCCCAGCCGATCCACGACGAGAACGGCGAGGTCGTCAACTACATGGCGATCGAGACCGACATCACCGCGCGCAAGGAGAGCCAGGAGATCGCGGCGCTGTTCCGCAAGTGCGCGAAGGTGAGTTGGGACCCGCTCTACATGATCGTCCCCGACGAGGGTTATCGCTTCACCTTCCTGAACGACGCGGCGTGCACGTTCCTCGGCCGCTCGCTCGGGCAGCTGATCGGCATGGACGTCGGCGACGTGGCGCCCGACTTCGAGCAGAGCAGCTTCGACCGGGTGTTCGAGGACATCCGCCACGACGGACGCCCCCGCGTCTTCGAGACGCGCGTGCGCACCGCCGACGGGCGGCTCGTCCCGGTCGAGATCTCGCTCAACTACGTGGACCACGCCGGGCAAGGATTCGTCTTCGGCTGGTTCCACGACATCAGCGAGCGCAAGCGGCTCGAGGCCGCCGTCATCGAGGCGGCCGCCCACGAGCAGCACCGCATCGGACACGACCTCCACGACGGACTCGGCTCCTACCTGGGCGGCGTCGCCTTCAAGGCGAAGGCCCTCGAGCAGGGCCTCGGCAAGGTCGACTCCGGGCCGCTCGCCGGGCAGGCCGCGGAGATCGTGAAGCTGCTCGCGGGCGCGATGAGCCAGGTGCGCCGGCTCGCCCGCGGCCTCGACCCGGTCGACGTCGAGCGCTTCGGGCTCTCCAAGGCGCTCGAGAAGCTCGCCTCCGACACGGTCGAGTCCTACGGGATCCGCTGCGACTTCGCCTCGCGGCCGGCCGAGCCGGACGTCGACCTCGCGGTCGCGCGCGAGACCTACCGCATCGCGCAGGAGGCCATCCACAACGCGATCCGCCACGGACAGGCGAAGAACGTGGACGTCCGCCTCGAGGCCGATGCCGAGACCGTCCAGCTGGTCGTGAAGGACGACGGCAAGGGCTTCCGGCACACCGAGCCCTTCGCCACGAACTCCTCCCCGTCCTCGGAGTCCTCCGGGATGGGGCTGCGCATCATGCGCTACCGGGCCCACACCGTGGGCGGAGACGTCTACATCGACTCGGAGCCGGGTCGCGGAACGGAGATCCGCGTCGTGTGCCCGGCCACGAGTGCAGCCCCCGAGATCGAGCGGGCAGGAGCGAACCCGTCATGAGCGGCGAGAACCAGACCGACAAGAAGTTCCGCATCCTGATCGTCGACGACCACCCGATCTTCCGGCAGGGGATCGGGCAGCTGATCGACGGGCAGGACGACATGCTCTGCTGCGGCGAGGCCGAGGACTTGAAGTCGACGCTGAAGTCGATCCCCGAGAGCAAGCCGGACCTGATCCTGGTCGACATGCGGCTCGCGAACGAGGACGGTCTCGACCTGATCAAGGCCGTCAAGTCCGACTACCCGGACATGCCGATGCTCGCGATCTCGCAGTTCGACGAGACCGTCTACGCCGAGCGCGTGCTGCGCGCGGGCGGCAGCGGCTACCTCATGAAGGAGGAGGCGGCCGAGGAGGTCCTCTCCGCGATCCGCACGGTCCTGAAGGGCGAGCTCTACGTCACCCGCAAGATGGCGGTGCTCGTCCTGCACAAGCTGCTCGAGCAGCCGACCAACTCCCAGCACGGGGACGTGGCGAGCCTCTCGGACCGCGAGCTCCAGGTCTTCTCGCTGCTCGGGGGTGGGCTCAGCACCCGCAAGATCGCGACGAAGCTCGGGGTGAGCTTCAAGACCATCGAGAGCCACCGCGAGAACATCAAGCGGAAGCTCGGCCTCGCGGACGCGGCTTCGCTGCTGCGTCACGCCGCCGACTGGGTCCGCAGCCAGCCGAACGGGGCGCCGGCGAGCAAGTGAGCCCGCCGGCCGGCGCGTCGGCCGCGACCGCGGCCCGCGTCGCGACGGGTGCGGCCCGCTGGCGGGGGCCCGCGGCCCTCGTCACCGCGCTCCTGCTGGGCGGAGCGGCGATCCTCTGGATTCGGGCGCAAGGCGGGCCGACCGCGTTGCAGGCCCGATGGGGCTCGGCGTGGATCGCGGCATGGCTCCCGCTGCAGCTGCTCGTGACGCTCTCGCCGGCGAGCGACTTCGTGCCGTGCGCCGTCCTGAACGGGACGTTCTTCGGATTCGCGTCCGGCGCGGCCGTGAGCTGGGCGACCTGGATGCTCACCGCTTCGATCGAGTTCGCGATCGGGCGCCGCACGGGAAGCGACTTCGGTCTCGCGGCCGAGAGCGAGCGGCTCCCGGCCTGGCTGCGGCGCCTGCCGCTCGGCCACCCGGCGGTCCTGATCGTCGGGCACTGGATCCCGGTCTCGAGCTCGCTCGTGAATCTCGCGGCCGGCGCACTCGGCGTGCCCTACGCGAGGCTCCTCTGGTGCACGGCGATCGCGATGGTGCCCGCCGCCGCGTTCACGGCCGCGATCGGCGCCCGGCTGGCCGGCGCCGGCTGAGACCGGCTCAGGCGGCGGCGCCGAGGCGGGGCGGGGGCGTGCGCAGCCGGGCGAGTTCGCGCCGCCAGGCGCGCACCGCTTCGGCCAGGATCAGCAGCACGAGCGCCATGAAACAGCCGGTGAGGACCGCGTCGAGGCGCAGGTTGAACACCTGCGCACGCATCGTCGCGAGCTTCTCGGGCGCGGCGTCCGCGAGCCCGGCCGCGATCTTCGAGGCCCCCGAGAGGAAGCCCAGCTTCGGGTCGGGCGAGGCGATCTTGAGCCAGCCCGCGGTCATCGTCACCGCGAGCAGCCAGCCGAGCGGCACGAGCGTCGTCCACGCGTAGCGCGACTTGCCGTTGCGGATGATGAAGCTCGTCGCGACGACGAGCGCGATCGCGGCCAGCAGCTGGTTCGCGATGCCGAACAGCGGCCACAGGATGTTGATGCCGCCGAGCGGGTCGATCACGCCCTGGTAGAGGAAGTAGCCCCAGGCCGAGACGACGATCGCGCTCGAGACCACGACCGCCGGCCACCAGTCGCCTCGGCCGAGCGGCTCCCAGAAGTGGCCGAGCAGGTCCTGCAGCATCATGCGGCCCACCCGGGTGCCCGCGTCCAGCGTCGTCAGGATGAACAGGGCCTCGAACATGATCGCGAAGTGGTACCAGAAGGCGAGTGCCGCTCCGCCGAGCCAGCGGCCGAAGATCGCGGCCATGCCGACCGCGAGGCTCGGGGCGCCGCCGGTGCGCGCGAAGAGCGTGCTCTCCCCGATCGCGGTCGCGAGGTCCTGCATCGACTCGGGCGTGACCGGGAATCCCCAGCCGCTGATCGTCGCGGCCGCCGTCGCGGGGTCGGCGCCGACCGCGCCGGCCGGGCTGTTGATCGCGAAGTAGACGCCCGGGTCGAGCGCCGCCGCGGCGATCATCGCCATGATCGCGACGAACGACTCGAGCAGCATCGCGCCGTAGCCGATCATCGGCGCGTCGGTCTCGTCGCCGAGCAACTTGGGCGTCGTGCCCGACGAGATGAGCGAGTGGAAGCCCGAGATCGCCCCGCAGGCGATCGTGATGAAGCAGAACGGGAAGATCGTGCCCGCGAAGATCGGCCCGTTGCCGTCGGTGAAGCGTGTGAGCGCGGGCAACCGGATCTCGGGACGGATCGCGACGATCCCGACCGCCAGCAGGGCGATCGTGCCGAGCTTGACGAAGGTGGAGAGATAGTCGCGCGGCGCGAGCAGCAGCCAGACCGGCACGACCGAGGCGGCGAAGCCGTAGGCGATGATCGACCAGGCGAGCGTGGTCGAGCGCAGCGTGAACATCGGCCCGAGGACGGGGTGCTCGCCGACCCACCGCCCGGCGACGAGTGCGAGGGCCAGCAGGACGAGGCCCAGGATCGTGCCGCCCGTCACGTCGTGCGGGCGGATCCAGCGCATCCACGCGCCCATGACCATCGCGATCGGGATCGTGAGCCCGACGGTGACCGTGCCCCAGGGGCTGTGGTTCAGCGCGTTCACGACGACGAGCGCCAGCACCGCGATCAGGATCACCATGATCGAGAACACGCCGACCATCGCCGCGAAGCCGCCCACCGGACCGATCTCGTCCTTCGCCATCTGCCCGAGCGAGCGGCCGTCGCTGCGCAGGCTGCCGCAGAGCACGCAGAAGTCCTGCACGGCCCCGCCGAGCACGACCCCGAAGAGGATCCAGAGCGTGCCCGGCAGGTAGCCGAACTGCGCGGCGAGCGTCGGGCCGATCAGCGGGCCGGGGCCTGCGATCGCGGCGAAGTGGTGGCCGAAGACGACCCAGCGGTTCGTCGGCACGTAGTCGCGTCCGTCGGACAGGCGATGGGCCGGGGTCTCGTTGTCGTGGTCGAGGGCGAAGACCTTCACGGCGAGAAACGCGCTGTACCAGCGGTAGGCGATCGCGTAGGTCGCGACGGCCGCGACCACGAACCAGGTCGCGTCGATCGTCTCGCCCCGGGAGAGGGCGAGCACGCCCACCGCCGTGGCGCCGATCGCCGCCACCGCCCCCCATCCAAGCCATCGCATCATCGGCGCCACCCTCCCCGTGGCCCTCGTTACGACAGGCGGCCCCGGGCTGCCAAGCCGCGCCCTGCGGCCTCGAGCGGCTGCGGGCGGCCGAAGCGGCCGCGGCCGGGCGAGGCGCCCGGCCGCGCGCTCCCCAGCGCGGCCCGCGCCCGCTATCCTCGGAGGCCTCGTGGACGCTCTCGACATGCAGGCTCGCGAAGCGGCGCATGGCGCCCCGGGGCCCCGGGGTTCGTCCCGGGCCCGGATCGTCGCCGCGCTCCGCGCGAACGTGCGCGCGCGCAGCGTCGCCGCCGTCGTGGCTCTCGCACTCGCTCTCGCCGGCCCCGGCCGCGGCCTCGGGATCGCGCACGCCGCGACGGAACGGATCCCCTTCGACGCGCACGTCGAACTCGCCCGCCTGCGCCGCGTGCTCGTCGAGCACGTCTTCCGCGACGGCGCCGACACGGCACGCGCCTGGGACGACGAGACCGGGTGCAACCACCTGACCCTCTCCGATCCCGAGGTCCGCGTCTCCGGGGAGACGGTCGTCGTCCGCATGCGCGGGGAGGGCCGCAAGTCCTGGCAGGTCGGCTCGTGGTGCAGCTTCCCGTTCGACTGGACGGGCGCCTTCGCGCTCGGACTCGAGCCGGTCGCGGAGAGGGAGTCGGGGCGGCTCGGGTTCGAGGTCCGCTCCGCGACGGCCGAAGACCCGTCGGGGCGCGCGCAGCCGGTCGAGGGCGCCCTGCGGGAATGGCTCCGCGACCGCGTCGAGCCTCGCTTCGCCGACCTGCGGCTCTCGCCGGGCGACCTCGTGCCGGGTCTCGACCGGATCCTGCCCGAGTTCGCGCCGGGGCCGCTCGACGATGCGGAGGTCGCCCGCCACATGGTCGAGTCGATCGGCTTCGACCGGGTCGCCGTGGCTGCCGACGGCCTCGACCTCGGCATTCGCTTCGACGTCGACGCGGCCGCTCCCGCCGCACGTTTCGAAGGCATGGACGGCGCCGCGCGCGCGGCCGTCTCCGTCGACTCGCTCGCGCGGCTCGACGCGTTCACGACCTTCGTCGCGGAGAGCACCGCGGACGAGACGTCGTCGCGCACCGCGCGCGAGGCCCTGTTCGCCGTCCTGCTCGAGGAGCGGCACGCGATGGCGGCGGAACTCGCCGCACCCGCGCCCGCGGACCCGACCGCGCCCGCGCGCGACGTCTTCGCCGGGACCTGGCCCGCGCTCTCCGGCGCTGTGCGACGGGCGGCGGCGGACCTCCCGCCCGAGGCGCGCGGTCGCTACGACTCGTTCCTCGCCGCGGGAGACGCGCTCCGCGCGATCGCCGGGATCGGCGCGAACTCGCCCTTCGAGGCGACCCCCGACGGGCTCGCCGCGCTCGCGCGGCTGCTCGCACCCGACGTCGAGCGCGACCCGCTCGCGGCGGGCACCGAGGTCGATCCCCGGCTGCGGACGCTCTTCGGGTTCGGTGCGCCGCTCGCGCCGACCGCGGTGCGCGCCTCCGATCCGCGCCCGCAGCCGACGCCGGCCGAGGCGGCGCCGTCCCCCGCGGGCGTCGGCGCAACGGGCGACCCCGGGGTGACGGAGCCGACGTCCGAGCCGACCGCGGCCCCGACTCCCGACCCGCTCGCGCGGCTCGCTCGCTGGGTCCCGACCGCTGCGGACGCCGACGCCTACCTCGCGACCGCGCGCGACGGCCTCGCGGTCGCGGTCACCGAGGTCGCCGCATCGTCGCCCGGTTCGCCTCCCTCGCTGGCCACGATCGTCCCGGCTCTCGCCTGGCAGCGCTCCTGCTGGCGCTTCTGGCTCGTGCGCGGGGAGCAGGTCGTGTCGTTCGCCTCGCCCGCGGGCGGCGTGGGCTGGCTCGGCGTCGACCCGCGCGTGTGGCGCGGCTTCTTCGACCCGTCGCTGCTGCGCGGCGATCCCGGCTACAACGCGCGGGCCGGCGCGGAGATCGCGGCGCGGCTCGCGAGCCCCGGCCTTCGCTCGACGGGCGAGGAAGCCGCGCCGTCTCCGTCGGCCGAGGGGGCGGACGGAGCGCTCCGCGAGGCGGCGGAGATCGAGGCGCTCTACGACGGCGGCCCCGCCGAGCTGCGGCGACTTCGCGAGGGACGCGCGAGCCCGGCCGAACTCGCGGGTTCGCGCGCGTTCCGCGACCGGCTCGTGCGGATCCGGGCCGGGCAGGTGCCGACCGCCGCCGAGTGCTTCCCGGCCGAGGCGACACCGACACCGGTACCGATGCCGTCGGCGGCCGCCTCGCCGGAGGCCGTCGTGCCGGCCGCCGACGCTTCCGGCGACGCGGCGCCGTCGCCGACGGACGTCGGCACGCGCGACGCGGCGGTGCGCGACTCCCGCGACGAAGCGCCGCCGCCGGGCGACGGGCCCGCGGGGGGCGTGGACGGCCCGTGACGAGGTCCGGCTCGCGCGCCGCCCGCGTCCTCCTCTCGTTGCTCTCGCTCGCGGTCGGGATCGCGCTCGCGGAGGGGCTCGTCGGCTTCCTCGCCCCCGACGTCGACGACCGCATCCACTACGCGGTGCGGTCGCGCACCTGCTGCCGGCCCGACCCGGACACGGTCTGGAGCCTTCGCCCCGGCATCGACGTGAGCCGCAGCACCGACGAGTTCGACGAGCACGTGCACGTCGGCTCGAGCGGGCTGCGCGGCGGGGATCCCGTCGAGTCGCGGGACCGTCCGCGGATCCTCGCCACGGGCGACTCGTTCACCTTCGGCACCGGCGTCGACGACGACCAGGCCTGGGAGTCGGTGCTCGCCGCGAGGCGCGCTGCGGACGGACGCCCCGTCGAGGTGCTGAACGCGGGCGTGCCCGGGTACGGCTTCGACCAGGGATTTCGCGCGGCGCAGAAGTGGTCGGCGCGGCTCGCGCCCGACCTCGTGCTCTTCGGGCTGCACTGCACCGACGTCGCCTCGGACTGGGACGTGCCGCTGTGGGACCTGCGCGACGGACGGCTCGTGCCGCTCGACCCGTCGCGCAACTGGATCGCGCTCCAGGTGCGCCTGAAGGCCGCGACGCCGGACCTGCTGCGCGGGCTGCGCCTCTGGCGAGCGCTCGCCGGCTCGGTGCGACACCGTGACCCCTTCGGCCAGCTGCCGCCCCTCGACTGGGCCGGGACGACCGCGTGGCAGCGCGACAAGATCGTCGCAGCACTGGCGCGCGAGCCGATCCCCGGCGACCCGCGCAGGGCCGCGGTGGTCATGCCGTGCAAGGAGGATCTCCGGGGCGACTCGGCCGCGCTGTGGGCCGACCTGCTCCGCCGCCTCGAGCAGGCGGGCGTCGCGGTCCTCGACGCGGGCCGCGAGATCCGGCCGCCGGCCGACCCCGCGGCCGGACGCGGCCTCTTCTTCGAGCGCGACATCCACCTGGCGCCGGAGGGAAACCGCTGGCTGGCCTCGCGGGTCGATCGCTTCCTGGACGAGCGCGGGCTGCTCGACGGGCTCCCGGCGCATCCGCGAGACCCGGCCCGGCCCGCTTCGGTCGAACCGCCTCGAAAATCGGTTCCTCGGCACGGCGGACCTCTGCTAGGGTCCCCCCGATGACCTCGGCTACCGGCAGCACCCTCGCCTGCGACGTCTTCTGGTCGTTTCGCAGTCCCTACTCCTACCTCGCGACCGGCCGCCTGGTCGGGATCCAGCGCCGCTACGACGTCGACCTTCGCGTCCGTCCGGTGCTCCCGATCGCCGTACGGATCCCCGGCTTCTTCGAGCAGGTGAACCCGCTCTGGCCGCCCTACCTGCTGCGCGACTGCATGCGGATCGCCGAGTTCCACGGGATCGACTTCGGCTGGCCGCGGCCCGACCCGATCGTGCAGGACTTCATGACGCGCAAGGTCGCCGACGAGCAGCCCCACATCCACCGGCTGACGCGACTCGGACAACTCGCCGCCGAGCGGGGGAAGGGCCTCGCCTTCGTCGACGAGGTGTCGAAGATCATCTGGAACGGCCAGGTCGTCGGATGGCACGAGGGCTCGCACCTCGCCGACGCGGCGGCGCGCGCCGGCTGCGATCTCGCGGAGATGGACGCGGTCGTCGAGCGCGAGGGCGAGCGTCTGCACGCGATCATCGAGCAGAACCAGCGCGACCTCGAGACGGCCGGCCACTGGGGCGTGCCGACCATGGCCTTCGAAGGCGAGCCCTTCTTCGGCCAGGATCGGCTGGAGCTCCTCGTCTGGCGCATGCAGCAGCGTGGGTTGAAGGAGAGGACGGCATGAGCGCGGGTGGAGACGACGACCGGACGGATCGGAGGGACGACCGGCAGCCGTCCCGCGAGATCGGGGGATCGTTCTTCCGGCTCGGCCAGTCCCGCAGCCGGGTCGGCGGCGCCTCGCTCGCCTTCCTGCTGCTGGCGGCTCCCGGCCTCGGCGGTTGCACCGGTGCGCCGCGCGTCGATGCCGACACGCCCCGCATCGACATGTCGAGCGAGGAGTCCGCGGCGCGCACGATGGAGCGCCTGCAGAAGTCGCTCACGCCGCAGCAACTGAACGAGTTCAACCAGGCGACGCTCGCGCTCGTGCGCAAGGAACTCGACGTCGGACAGGCCGAGAACCGCCTCGATCCGCAGCGGGCGCGGGTCGCGGTGAAGAAGGTGCTCGACGGCAAGACCGCCGCGGAGGTCGTCGCGGCGGCGAAGCAGATTCCCGCGGCCCCCGCTTCGCACTGATTCGGCGGGAGCGGGTCGCTCGCGCGGGAGCCGGCACGGCCGTGGCCGCTCCGGCTCCGTCGTCTCAGGCGGCGGTGCCGAACGACGCCCGCAAGGCCGCGGCCGCCTCGCGGATCGCCTCGTCGGCCTGGTCGAGCGTGTCGACCATGCCGAAGAAACCGTGGATCACGCCGTCGTAGCGCGTGAGTCGCACCGGCACGCCGGCCTCGCGCAGTCGCTCCGCGTAGGCCTCGCCCTCGTCGCGGAGCGGGTCGAACTCCGCGGTGATGACCGTCGCGGGGGGAAGGCCGCGCAGGTCGGGCGCCCGCAGCGGCGAGGCGAGCGGGTTCGCCGCGTCCGCCGGCCCCGGCAGGTAGTGGTTCCAGAACCACTCCATGCCGGCGCGCGTCAGGAAGTAGCCCTCGCCGTTCTCGCGGTACGACCGGGTCTCGAAGGAGGCGTCGGTCACCGGGTAGACGAGCATCTGGTGGGCGAGGCGAGGGCCTCCCTCGTCGCGCAGGCGCAGGGCGACCGCGGCGGAGAGGTTGCCGCCGGCGCTGTCGCCGCCGACCGCGATGCGGGCCGGGTCGGCGTCGACCTCGGCCGCGTGCTCGGCGAGCCAGCGCACGGCGGCCGTGCAGTCGTCGAGCGGGACCGGGAACTCGTGCTCGGGGGCGAGCCGGTAGTCGACCGAGACGAGAACGCAGCCGGTCGCGGCGGCAAGCGCGCGGCAGGCGACGTCGGCGGTCGCGACCGAGCCGAGCACCCAGCCGCCGCCGTGGAAGAAGGCGAGCAGCGGGTGCGGCCCCTTCGATTCCGGGGCGTAGATCCGGACGGGGATCGGCCCGTGGGGCCCCGGGATTTGCCGGTCCCGGATCGTGCCCGGGTAGGCCGGGACCTCGCCGCCCGCGCGCATGGCGGCGAGACGGTCCATCATTTCGCGCGCCTCGGCGACCGAGGACTCCTCGAGCCGACGCGCGCCCGGCGGCGAGAGGACGTCGAGCAGGATCTTGCACTTCGGGTCGAGCGGCATGGCTTTCCTCCGGGCAGGTCGGTGGTGTCGACATGTGGCGTCGCCCGCCCCCGCGTGTCAAGGACGCCCCGAGCCGCCGGTCGCGGCGCCGGCCCGGAGGAGCGACGATGCCCGACGTCCTGTTCGAGAAGAAGGAGCGTGTCGCCTGGGTCACGCTCAACCGACCGGAGAGGCGAAACGCGATCAGCGTCGCGATGCTCGAGGAACTCACGTCGTCACTGCTCGAGTCCGAGCGCGACCGCGAGGTCCGGGCGATCGTCCTGACCGGGGCCGGCCGCGGCTTCTGCAGCGGTCTCGACCTGAAGGATGCGGCCGCGGGCAAGGGGATCGGCGGCGACGCCCTCGGCGGCGAGGGCAGTGGGGTCGCCCACATCGGAACCCGCGAGCTGCCCACGGTCGTCCTCCACCAGCTCGACACGCCGGTCCTGTGCGCGATCAACGGCGCCGCCGCGGGCTACGGCCTCGACCTGGCGCTCGGCTGCGACATCCGGCTCATGAGCGACGCGGCGAAGCTCCTGCCGGGCTTCGCTCGCCGCGGCGTCCTGCCCGAGAGCGGGGGAACCTGGTACCTGCCGCGGCTCGTCGGCTGGGCGAAGGCCTGCGAGATCGGCTTCCTCGGCGACGACCTCGACCCGGCACGCTCGGCGGAACTCGGCCTCGTGAACGTGGTCGTCCCGGCCGACCGGCTGATCGAGGAGACCTCGCGCTGGGCGGCGAAGATCGCGTCCAACGCGCCGCTCGCGGTGAAGGCGATGAAGCGCCTCTACCGCCACGGGCTCGGCGAGGACTTCGAGGCGCACTCCCACCACGTCCTCGTGCAGCTCATGGCGCTGTTCCGCTCGAACGACTTCAAGGAAGGCGTCATGGCCTTCGTCGAGAAGCGGGAGCCGCGCTTCGAGGGGCGCTGATGGCCGGCGGGAAGAATCCGGGGGCGGGCGCGGAGTCGCCGGCCCCGGTGCGGCTCAGCGAGTCGCAGTACGACCGGCTGGTCGACTTCGAGGCGCTCGTCTGCCTGCGCTGCCGCGCGATCAATCCCTACGACGAGCGCTGCGGCGACGGCGAGGGGCACGAGCTCGTCACGATCGTCGACGCCGAGGCGAGCGGGATCGTCGAGGTCGACTTCCCCGGCGAGTGACGACGGCCGTCGCGGGCGCGTCGCGCCTCTCGCGCCCGGGGCGTCAGACGTCGGCCGGCCGCGCCGGCGTGCCCTCGGACGGGCTCGCCGACGGCCGGGAGATCGTCTCGACGTAGAGCCGCTCGATCTCGGCGATCCTCTCGCCGAGGTTCTCCCTGGTCCAGCCGGTCGTCGGGATCGGCGGGAGCACCACCACGTCGACGGTCGCAGGCCGGACCACCACCCAGTTCTTCGGCAACGCGTCGAGCGAGTTGCGCACGACGATCGGCACGATCGGGACCCCCGCCGCCATCGCCATGAAGAACGCGCCCTTCTTGAAGCGGCCCGGGTGCATCGTCCGGCTGCGCGTGCCCTCGGGCGCGATCGCGAGCGAGAGCCCGGCGCGGAGCGCTTCGATCGCGGGCGCGAGCGCCTCGACCGCGCGCTCGTGGTTGAAGCGGTCCACGAAGACCGTCCCCGCGAGCGACATGACCGGCCCGAAGACCGGGTTCGAGCGCAGCTCGCTCTTGGCGATGCCCACGAAGTCGCGCCGCAGCAGCTTGCAGACCAGCAGCATGTCCAGCCCGCTCTGGTGGTTGAAGATGAACACCGCGGGGCGGTTCGACCAGAGGTTCTCCTCGCCGGTGACGCGGACCTCGACGCCGGCGAGCGCGGTCGCGAGCTCGCCCCAGGTCGAGGCGGCGAGGTTGACCGCGCGCTGCCAGTTGCCGGTGAAGACCGCGGCCGGCACGCCCATGAGCAGCGACGGCACCATGCTCCCGATCGCGAGGCCGGTGCGCGCGACCTCCGCGACGCTCGGCAGCCCGCGGTTCGAGAACCGGCGCGCCGGCCAGCCGCGGCGGGCCGCGATCTCGGCGAGTTTCTTGTTCGGGTTCACCGGCCGCGGCTTGCCGACGACGTCGAGCAGCGGCAGGTCCTCGTGGCTGTCGGTGTAGAAGAAGCTCTTCGCGAGGTCGACGCCGTGGCCCTCGGCGAAGCGCCGGGCATAGTACGCCTTGCCGTCGCCGTAGCAGGTCGGGCTCACGACCTCGCCGGTGAGCAGCCCGTCGCGGACCTCGAGCCGCGAGGCCATCACGTGCTCGATCCCGAGTTCGCGGGCGATCGGCTCGACCTGGTAGGGCGTCGCGGACGAGACCACGCAGACCTGGTGGCCGCGCCGACGGTGGGCGTCGACGATCGCGCGCGCCTCGGGGTAGATCTCGGCGGCGAGCTCGCCCTCGAAGACGTTCTGGCCGATCGCCGCGAACTCCTTCTCCGAGAGCCCGCGCAGGGTCCGCGCCGTGCCGGTCAGGAACGAGGAGAAGCCGATCGTGCCGAGCTGGAAGCTCGCCGCGGCGGCGAGCATCTCGACGATCGCCGGGCCGCCCAGCCTGCCGCTTCGGATCCCGTCGTAGACGAAGTTGAAGGCCGAGAAGCCCGCGATGAGCGTGCGGTCGAGGTCGAAGAAGGCCGCGGTCGAGGGTCCCGGGGGGCTCTCGTCGATCTCGCGCGTGAGCGACGGGAAGTTCGACATCGGGGAGGAGGCTGCGCCGGAGCGCTCGGCCGCGGCGATCCTATCGTCGCCCCGCCGGCCGCGCCACCGGTGGCAGGCTCGCCATCGGCGAGGCGCCCGCACCGGTCGCCCCGGGCCGTCCGCCGAGGGCGGATCTTCGCGTTTGACGCTCCCGCGCGGAGAGCCCTAGAAGCGTGCGGGCTCCCCATGACGCCGACCGCTCCCCACCCGGCCGATCGGCCGCTGCCGGACGAGCCGGAGTGGCCGGCGCGCGACGGACAGCGCGCCGTCTTCCTGCTCGACGCCTCGAGCGACCTCGAGCGGCGCATCCTCGAGGGCTGGATCGTGCGTCACCAGCCCGCGGGAGGCGATCGGTCGTCGTGGGAGACCGTGTCGATCCCGCCGTCGCGTCGTCCGGGGCGTCGCAGGAGGATCGGCGGCCGACTCGAGGCGTCGCTGGTCGCGCCGTCCGGCGACCCGCTGCTCGTGCCGCTGCGCGTGGCCTGGGAACGCGAGAAGGTGGAGGGGAGGCGCGAGAACCCGCTGCGGGAGCTGCTCACGATCGGCGACCCGCGCGACCCCGGGCGTCTCCGCCAGGAGTGGGTGCTTCGCAGGGCCCCCCACCTCTGTCGCATCGTGATCGGGAAGCCCGCCCACCTCTCGGACCTTCGAGCGCGCTGGCACGGCGCCTGCAGCGGGGACGCGGGCCAGACGATCGGCCTCGCCGACTTCGTCTCCCGGCAGGCCACGCTCGCGCTCGAGCGCGCCGAGAGGGGTCTGCGCGGCGCGAGGTACAAGGTCCCGCGGCTCGTCCGGGAGGACATCCTCTCGCGCCCCGCGTTCCGCGCGGGGATCGCGCGGCTCGCCCGCGAGACCGGCGAATCCGAGGAGTCGGTCGCGCGCCGCGCCGAGCACGACCTGAAGGAGATCGCGGCGACCCACGACCCGCACGTGATCGACCTCTCCGCGCACCTGATCCACTCGCTCTACAAGCAGGGCTACGGGGAGGCGCTCGAGTACGACCGCGAGCGCCTCCGGCGGATCTTCACGCTCGGGCAGCGCCACCCGGTCGTCTTCCTGCCCTCGCACAAGTCGAACCTCGACCACCTCGTGCTGCAGTACGCGCTCCACGAGAACGGTCACCCGCCGAACCACACGGCCGGCGGGATCAACATGAACTTCTTCCCCGTCGGCCCGCTGGTGCGGCGCAGCGGGGTGTTCTTCATCCGCCGAACGTTCAAGGACAACCCCGTCTACAAGTTCGTGCTGCGCCAGTACGTCGACTACCTGGTCGAGAAGCGCTTCACGCTCGAGTGGTACGTCGAGGGCGGACGCTCCCGGTCGGGCAAGCTCCTGCCGCCGCGGCTCGGCCTGCTCGCCTACGTCGCCGACGCCTATCGTCGCGGACTCGCCGAGGACGTCTTCCTCGTCCCGGTCTCGATCGCCTACGACCAGATCCAGGACGTGAGCGACTACGTCGCCGAGCAGCGCGGCGGCAAGAAGCAGAAGGAGAGCTTCGGCTGGTTCGTGCACGTCGTGCGCTCGCTGCGCCGGCGGCTCGGTCACATCCACATCAACTTCGGCGAACCGGTCTCGCTGCGCGAGGCGCTGGGCCCGCCGCACGCGGGGCACGACGCCGACCCGGACGAGGAGGCGATCCACGTCCAGAAGCTCGCCTTCGAGGTCGCGCACCGGATCAACCGCGTCACGCCGGTCACGCCGACCTCGCTTCTGACGCTCGCCCTGCTCGGCGCCGGCCAGCGCGGCGTGACGATGGCCGAGATCGAGCGCTCGACGGGAACCCTCGTCGACTACGTCGTGGGCCGCGGGCTCCCGGTGACCGAGTCGCCGTGGGTGCTGCGCACCCGCGAGGGGATCGAGCGCACGATCGACGGGCTGATCGAGAACGGCGTCGTCACCTGCTTCCGGGAGGCGCTCGAGCCGGTCTACGCGATCGTCCCCGACCAGTGCCTGACGGCCGCCTACTACCGCAACACGATCATCCACTTCTTCGTGAACGCCTCGATCGTGGAGCTCGCCCTGCTCGGCGCCGGCGAGGAGGGGGTGGCCAACCCGCGCGAGGCGTTCTTCGAGGAAGCGCTCCGCCTGCGCGACCTGCTGAAGTTCGACTTCTTCTTCGCGCCCAAGGACGAGTTCCGCGGCGAGATCGCGGAGGAGGTCGCGGTGCGGGCGCCGGACTGGCAGCAGCTCCTGCAGGCGGGGCCCGCGGAGATCCGGGCGGCCGCGCTGCGATTGCGTCCGCTGCTCGCTCACCGCGTGCTCCGGCCGTTCTTCGAGGGCTACCGGGTGGTCGCCGAGCGCCTGGTCGCGGAGCCGCCGGGGGCCTCGTTCGACGAGGCGGCCTTCCTCTCGTCGTGCGTCGCCCTCGGGCGCCAGTACGAATTGCAGAGGCGGATCAGCAGCCCGGAGTCGGTCTCGAAGGTCACCTTCCAGAACGGCCTCGCGCTGGCGCGGAACAAGGGGCTGCTCGCCGAGGGCGTGTCCGGGGAGCGGCTCGCGGAGGGCCGTCGCCGGTTCGCCTCCGAGGTCGACGGGGTCATGCGCCGGATCGAGGTCATCGAGTCGATCGGCCAGGCGCGGCGGGCGGGGATCATCGACTGACCGCGGGTCGACCGGAGGTCGGCCGGGGATTTGCTCTGGACTGGAAAATGATCGACACGCTCCGAGGCTCTTCAAGTCCACTTCCGAAAGTAGGTCCCCATGGCATCCTCCGCTCGAACGATTCGCCGCATTCGCCCGACCCCGGGCCCTGCCCCCGGAAGCCGCGGAATGCGTGCGGTCCGCTCCGCCCCGGCGGGGCCGAGCACGGCCGACCGCGGCGCCCGGGCCGCCTCGCAGCGGTCGTCGATGCTGGATCTCCTGGACCTGCTCGGACGCAGGTGGGCGCTGCGCATCCTCTGGGAGCTGTCGGCCGGACCGCTGCGCTTCACCGAGATCCAGGCTCGGTGCGACGCGATGTCCCCGAGCGTGCTGAACCAGCGCCTCGCCGAACTCGGTGGAGCCGCTCTCGTCCAGCCGCGGGCCGACCGTCGCTACGGCCTCGCGCCGGACGGCCTGGATCTCGTGGGCTTCGTGAAGCCGCTCGTCCCCTGGGCCCGTCGCTGGTCGCGGCGCTCTGCGCGCGCCCGCGCCTGAAGCCGGCGGGGAGCGCCCCGGGTCCGTCACGGGGCGGCGCGTGAGCGCGCCCCGCATCGTCGTGCTCGACGGGGCGACGCTCGACCCCGGGGACAACCCCTGGGACGAGCTCTCCGCGCTGGGCGAGCTCGTCGTCCACGGGCACAGCGCGCCGGAGGAGGTCGTTCCGCGCTCGCGGGGAGCGGGGGTCCTGGTGACGAACAAGGTCGCGATCGACGCCGCGGTCGTGTCCGCGCTCCCGGAGCTTCGCTTCGTGGCGGTCACCGCGACCGGGGTGAACGTCGTCGATCTCGCCGCGACCCGCGCACGCGGGATCCTCGTGTCGAACGTCCCGGTCTACGGCACCGACTCCGTCGCCCAGCACGCGATCGGCCTCCTCCTCGAGCTCGCGATCGGCGTCGGCGAACACGCCGAGGCGGTCCGCCACGGCGACTGGACCCGCGCCCGCGACTTCTCGTTCTGGCGGCGCCCGCTGGTCGAGCTCGCGGGTCTCACGCTCGGGATCGTCGGCTTCGGCCGCATCGGTCGCCGGGTCGGCGAGCTCGCCAGCGCCTTCGGCATGCGCGTCATCGCCACCCCGTCCCGGTCCGGCCCCGGCGAGCCGCCCGCGTGGCCGGGCTTCGCGTGGCGAAGCGTCGCGGAGATCTTCCGCGAGGCCGACGTGGTGTCCCTGCACTGCGCGCTCGGGCCGGACAACCAGCGGTTCGTGGATCGGGAGCTCCTCGCGACCATGAAGCGCACGGCCTGGCTCCTGAACACCGCGCGGGGCGGTCTCGTCGACGAGGCTGCGCTTGCGGCCGCGCTCGTCGACGGGACGATCGCCGGTGCGGGCCTCGACGTCGTCTCGATCGAGCCGATGCGGGCCGACAATCCCCTGCTCGGCGCCCCGCGCTGCATCGTCACGCCTCACAACGCATGGGCGACCCTCGCCGCGAGGAAGCGGCTCATGCGGACCACCGTCGAGAACGTGAAGGCGTTCCTCGACGGGCGTCCCGTCAACGTCGTGGGCTGACGGCCGTTCGCGCCGGCCGGCGGTTCACTCGTCGGGGTACTGCGCGTCGTCCATCGCGCCGGCGTCGGGCATGAAGCCCTGGTTGCCGAAGCCCTGGTTGCCGAAGCCGCGATTGCCGAAGCCGCCGCCCTGGTTGCCGAAGCCGCCGCCGTTGTTCGCCTCGATCGCGCGTTGCGCGGCCAGGCGCGCGGCCTCGAGCACGGAAGGATCGAGCTGCCCCCCCGAGTGCTGCGCCATCGTCGCCGCGGCAGCCGCGGCCATCGAGTCGAAGTTCGGGTCGCCTCCGGCGTCCATGCCCCCGCCCCGGGCGGCGCGAGCGGCGCGCAGGCGGCGGAGGATCTCCGAGCCGCCCGCGTCTCCGGCCGCGGCCGCCGCCGCGGCGAGGGCAGCGGTTCCGTCGTCGGGCTGGGCCGGCTGCGGCGGCGCGGCCTGCATCCCGCCTTGCGGCGGGGCCTGCGGCGCGCCGGGCGCGGGCTTCCCGGTCTTCGTCCCCGCGAGCGGCGACACGCGTCCCGCGCGCGCCGGTGGCGCAGCGGTGCCCGCTCCGCCCGCTCCGCCGGAGGTCAGCAGCACGATGCGGTCGATGCCCCGGTCGGCGCCGGCGTCCCGCGTGGCGCCCTGCTTGTAGTGGATGATGTGGTTCACCCCGCGCAGGAGCTGGCGCAGGAGCGAGTCGAGCGGCGTGTCCTCGATCGCGACCGTGACCGGCGGATAGCTCTTCCCGGAATCGAGCACGTCGAAGCCGGCCTCCCCGCCGATCTCGGCGAGGATGTCGGGCAGGCTGCCGTTGCTCGCCCGCACGGTGAAGCCCGAGGCGGTGCGCACGACTTCCTGCTGTCCCTGCGGCTCCTCGGGCGGATGCTCTTCCGGCGCGCCGGGAGCGCCGAGCGAGGGGCCGGCGAGCGAAAGCAGCAGGGCCGTCGCCGCCACGATCCGCGCGGCCCGACCGGGGGTCGTGCGGCCGACGGCGCGACACGGGCCGCTCCTCGTGGACACTCTCATCGCTCGCCTGGTCCGGCCGACGATCGCGACGCGGCCGAGCCCCGATGCTAGCAGGGCCGCTTCCGGGCGGGAAACCGGCCGGAAGTCCGGCCCCGGCGGGGCCCTCGCGTCCTCAGGTGCCGAGGAGCCGGCGGGCCCACCGGCGGTACATGTCGACGGGGTAGGCCCCCGTCACGCAGGCGTCCCCGCCCTCGACCCGGACCGAGGGGACGCCGCCCGCGCCGAGGCGGATCGCCTCCTCGTGCTCGGCGATCGCCTCCGCCGCCCAGCGCGGATCCTCGGCGCGCGCGAACTCGTGCGGCGGTAGTCCGGCCTCCTGCCAGACCTGCGCGAGCGTCTCCGCGGCGGTGATGTCCCGGTTCTCGGCGAAGTAGGCATGGAACAGCCGCTCCTGCACCGCGCGAAACGCGTGGTCGCCGATCGACCCGGCGGCCTTCGCGACCCGGTGGGGCGGGATGCTGTGCGAGGGCGGACCCGCGTCGCCCTGCCAGACGCGGAACCGGCCGGAGTCGCTCTCCTCGGCGGGGCGAAGCCAGGTGCGAGTGTAGGCGCGGAACTTCTCGAGGTCGCGCCGCGGAGAAGGCTCCGGGCGCAGGAGGAAGCTTCGCCACTCGAGGTGCACGCGCCCCTCGAACTCCCGCTCGACGGCGCGCAGGCGCACCATGCCGTTGAAGCACCAGGGGCAGAGGTAGTCGGAGTAGACGATCCAGCGCACCTGCTCCATCGTTCGCGTCCTAGCACGGTGGGGCGCCGCGCCGCGACGGGGCGCCATCCGAGAGCGGGCCGCGGACGGCCTCGGGACGTCGGCGGGCACGTCCCCGTGCGTCGGCTCGCACCAGCATGTTGTGCGCTCGCGGCGGATGCGCTGTAGATCGACGTGATGGCCAACGATCCGGTCGAGCGGTCCGGTCGCGGCACGGCGGACGCCGGGGGGTCCACGGTCGAGGCGGACGGCATGACGCCCTACCTCTGGGCGCTGCTCGCCATGCTGGCGTCGGCCACGTTCTTCGACGGCTTCGACGCTGCCATCCTCGCGACCGTCGCCCCCGTCATCCAGAAGCAGTACGGACTCAGCGACGCGCAGTGGGGCCTCGTCTACACGATCGCGCGGCTGGGCTCCGTGGCCTCGTTCTTCGTGCTGGTCTTCGCCGACCGCTTCGGCCGCCGGCTGCTCATCACGCTCACCATCCTCGGCTACGCGCTCTTCACCGGGCTCACCGCCTTCTCGCAGTCGATCGAGAGCTTCACGGCGTGGCAGATGCTCGCGCGCATCTTCCTCGCGAGCGAGTTCGCGCTCTCGCTCATCATCATCGGCGAGGAGTATCCGACGGCGTGGAGGGGGTTCGGGATCGCGACGATCTCGGGCGTCTCCGCGGTCGGGACGATCGCGGCCTTCCTCTTCGCCGGACAGGTGCTCTCCCGGTGGGACTGGCGCACGATGTACCTGCTCGGGCTGGTGCCGCTCGCGCTGATCTTCTTCTTTCGGCTCGGGATGCGCGAGACCCGGCGCTTCGAGCACCTGAAGAGCCAGCGCGGGCACGTCGGCTGGGACGACGTGCGCCGAAGGATGCTCCTGCCCTTCTCGCCCCGCTACCGGGCGCGGACGCTGCTCGTCACGCTCATCTGGAACTGCAACCACCTGGTGACGGCGCCGGCCGTGACCTTCTGGACCATCCACGCGACGAGGAACCTCGGCTACGGGGCCGCGCAGTACGGCTCCGTCGTCGCGGTGGGCTACCTGGTCGGGTTCCTCGTCGGCTCGCCGCTCGCCGGGTGGGCCATGAACCGCTTCGGCCGCCGGCGGACGTGCGCGGGCTTCTACACGCTCGCCGCGCTCTCGGTCTACCTGCTCTTCGTGACCTCGGATCCCACGCCGTGGAAGCAGATGGCGCTCATGGCGCTCACGGTGAGCTGCTTCCTCGGTGCGAACGCGGCGACCAACGTCTACTCGACCGAGCTCTTCCCGACCGAGATCCGGGCCACCGCGTACTCGTGGACGACGAACCTGTTCGGGCGCGTCGCGGAGATCCTGACCCCGCTCGCGATCGGCGTTCTCGCCGACCGCTTCGGCATCCCGAGCGCGGTCGCGGTCCTGTCGATCGGCCCGATCCTCGGCGCGCTGGCGGTGCTGCGCTACGCCCCCGAGACCCAGGGGCTCACGCTCGAGGAGATCGAGGCGAGCCTCGCCGCGCACTGAGCCCCGTCGCGCCGTCGGCGTGCCCGGTTTCGTTGCGCCGGACGGGGCGATCTGCTGATCTCGACGCGTCCGACGGGGTGCGTCCGCGCCCCGTCCCAACCGTCATCGGAAGGAGCAGTCGAGCATGGGTCGCAAGGTCTACGTCGTCGGCGTCGGCATGACGAAGTTCGAGAAGCCGGGTTCCAAGAACTGGGACTACCCGGACATGGCAAAAGAGGCCGGCGAGAAGGCGCTCGCCGACGCGGGCATCGCCTACGACCTCGTCGAGCAGGCCTGCGTGGGATACTGCTACGGCGACTCGACCTGCGGCCAGCGCGCGGTCTACACGCTCGGCCTCACCGGCATCCCGATCTACAACGTGAACAACAACTGCGCGACGGGCTCGTCGGCGCTGTTCATGGCCAAGCAGTTCATCGAGGGCGGGCTCGCCGACTGCGTCCTCGCGCTCGGCTTCGAGAAGATGGAGAAGGGCTCGCTCGGCGTGAAGTACGACGACCGCACGAACCCGATGGACAAGCAGTTCATGCTGATGAACGAGCTGCGCGGCGTCGGCGCGGCGCCCGTCGCCCCGCAGTTCTTCGGCAACGCCGGCCGCGAGCACATGGAGCGCTACGGCACGACCGCCGAGCACTTCGCCAAGATCGGCTGGAAGAACCACAGGCACTCGGTGAACAACCCCTACTCGCAGTTCCAGGACGAGTACTCGCTCGAGCAGATCAAGGCGGCGCCGATGGTCTGGGAGCCGCTCACCAAGCTGCAGTGCTGCCCGACCTCGGACGGCTCGGGCGCGGCGATCCTCGCCTCCGAGGACTTCGTGCGCAAGCACGGGCTGCAGGGCAAGGCGGTCGAGATCGTCGGCATGGCGATGGCGTCGGACTTCAAGAGCACCTTCGACGAGAAGAGCTCGATCAAGCTCGTCGGCTTCGACATGACGAAGTCCGCGGCGCGCAAGGTCTACGACCAGGCGGGGGTCGGCCCGGAGAAGGTGGACGTGGTCGAGCTCCACGACTGCTTCTCGGCGAACGAGCTCATCACCTACGAGGCGCTCGGGCTGTGCCCCGAGGGCAAGGCGGGCGAGTTCATCGACTCGGGCGCCAACACCTACGGCGGCCAGGTCGTCGTGAACCCCTCGGGCGGGCTGATCTCCAAGGGCCACCCGCTCGGTGCGACCGGGCTCGCGCAGTGCGCGGAGCTCAACTGGCAGCTGCGCGGCGACGCCGAGAAGCGCCAGGTGAAGGACGCGAAGATCGCGCTCCAGCACAACCTGGGCCTGGGCGGCGTGGCCGTCGTGACGATGTACCGCAAGGCGAACCTGTCCTGACTCGAGGCCGCGGCGGGGACGGCACGAGCGTCTCCGCCGCGCGCTCCGGACGCCCGCCCGCGGCCCTCTCCCGGTCGGGGCTGGGCCCCGGCCTCCGCGCCTCGCCGGAAGACGCGGAATCACGCCGGCCGCGAGCGGGGCCGGGGCTCAGCCCTCGATCGCCCGGGCCTTCGCCCAGCGGTAGTCGGCCTTGCCGCTCGGGCTGCGGACGATCTCCTCGAGGAAGAGCCAGGCCTTCGGCAGCTTGTAGCGCGCGAGGTGGTGCGCGCACTCGTCGGCGAGTTCCTCCGCGCTCGCGCTCGCGCCTTCACGCAGCTTCACCAGCGCCACGACCTCCTGTCCCCAGCGCTCGCTCGGTCGTCCGACGACGACCGCGTCCCAGACCGCGGGGTGGTGCTTGATCGCGTGCTCGACCTCCTCGGCGAAGACCTTCTCGCCGCCGGTGTTGATCGTGACCGAGTCGCGGCCGAGGAGCTCGACCGTGCCGTCGGCGCGCAGGCGCGCCCGGTCGCCGGGCAGCGAGTAGCGCGTCCCGCCGATCTCGGGGAACGTCTGCTCGGTCTTCGCCCGGTCGCCGAGGTAGCCGAGCGGCACCCGGCCGCTCTTGGCGAGCCAGCCGATCTCCTCGCTGCCCGGCGCGAGGACGCGCGTCCGGTCCCCGGAGACGACGCAGTTGTCGGGCGTCGGGTTGAAGGTGCCGCTCACGGCCTCCTTCGCCGACGTGCTCGCGATCTGGCCCTGCCGCCCGGTCTCCGAGGAGCCCACGGCATCGAGCAGCGTGACCCCGGGGAGCAGGTCGTGGAGCTCGCGCTTCATCGCGAGGTTCAGCGGTGCGCCGCCGGAGATGAGCAGGCGGAAGGAGTCCAGCCCGTAGGAGCGGCGGCGGAGCTGGTCGATGAGCGGGCGGGCGAAGGCGTCGCCGACGATGATCATCGACGCGACCTTTTCGCGCTCGATCGTGCTCCAGACGTCGTCGGGGTCGAGCCGCTTCACCTCGCGCTGGATCACGACGGTGCCGCCGGCGTGCCAGGTGGCGAACGCGTTCCAGTGCGCGGCGCCGTGCATGAAGGGCGGCGCCGGGAGCCCGCGAGCCTTGCCTCGCGCGGCCTGCGCGACCAGCGCGTCGAGCGAGTCCCACTCGCGCTCGTCCGCGCGCTTGCCGCCGAGCGCGGTCACCAGCACGTCCGCCTGCCGCCAGAGCACGCCCTTGGGCATCCCGGTCGTGCCCCCGGTGTAGATGCAGTACAGGTCGTCGGGCGAACAGCGCAGGTCGGGCCGCTCGGGCGAGGCCGCGGCGATCGCGCGCTCGTACTCGACCGCACCCGGGAGGAGCGCGTGGCCCGACTCGTCCTCCACCTGCACCAGCACCCGGAGCTCGGGCAGCTCGGGCAGCACTTCCGCCAGCAGGGGCGCGAACGCGGAGTGGAAGACGATGCCGCGCGCTTGCGCGTCGCGCAGGAGGTAGACGAGTTCCTCGGCGACGTAGCGGTAGTTCACGTTGAAGGGCACGATCCGCGCCTTGAACGCGGCGAGCATGCTCTCGAGGTATTCGTTGCCGTTGTGCAGGTAGACGGCGAGGTGGTCCTGCCCGGACTCCCAGCCGTGCAGCCCGGGCCGCTCGCGGCGGAGTCGCAGGCCGCTCGCGAGGAAGTGGTTGGCGAGCCTGCGGGTGCGATCGGTGATCCCGGCCCAGGTGAGCCGGCGGTCCCGGAACACGAGGCATTCCCGGTCGGGAACGGCGGCCGCGATGGCCTCGTGGATCTCTGCCAGGTTGAAGTCCATTGGAGTCCTTTCGGCGGAACGGGTAGTTATCGCTCCTCGCCTCCGGGCGAAAGCGACGAGGAGGTCCCGACCATGCGATCATCGACCGCTGCCGGAAGCCGGCTGCAGGGCTCGCCGCGGCAAGGCCGCTTCGCGGCTCTCCTCGTCGCGACCTGCGTTGCGCTCGCCGCGGCCTGCGGCGGGGGCGGCGGCGGGAGCACGAAGCCGGACCTGGGCGGCGTCGCCTTCGGCAACGGCGTCTTCGTCGCCGTCTCGAGCATCGGGCAGTCGCACGTCTCGAGCTCCGGGAACCAGGACTGGGCCGTCTACGACGTCGGAGTCGCCGACGGTCTTTCCGCGGTCGCCCACGGCGCCGGGCGCTTCGTCGCCGTCGGCGACGGCGGCGCGATCGCGACCAGCGCCGACGGCGTCACCTGGGACCTGCCGTCGTCGCCGACGACGGCCGCGCTCGGCGGGATCGGCCACGGCGCCGGCCTGTTCGTCGCGGTCGGCGAGGGCGGCACCATCCTCACGTCGCCGAACGGCAGCGCGTGGACGGTCCGGTCGAGCGGGACGAACGCGACCCTCGAGGGTGTGGTGCGCGCGCGGGACGCCTTCTTCGTGGTCGGCGACGCGGGCACGATCCTGCGCTCCGCCGACGGCGCGACCTGGTCCCGGGTCGCCTCCGGCGTCGAGGCGAACCTGAACGGGATCGCCTCGCGCGACTCCGTGCTGGTCGTCGCCGGCGACGCCGGCACGCTCCTGGTCTCGCGCGACGACGGGAAGGCCTGGGAGATCCGCTCCACCGACCTCGAGTTGAACCTGGTCTCCGCCTTCTGGGCGCAGGGCACCTTCGTCGTCGGCGGCGAGAAGGGCACGCTGGTCACCTCGATCGAAGCCCGCGAGTGGCTGCTCCGGGAGACGCAGACGAAGCAGATCCTGCAGTCGATCGCCTACGGCAACGGGTTCTTCGTGACGGTCGGCACGGCGTCCGACGGCCTCGTGTCGATCGACGCGGTGAGCTGGCTGAAGATCAAGATCTGACGCGACGCCCGCGAGTCCCGGGCTCGCGGGACGGGGCCGCGGCGACGCGCCGCGACGCTCCGCCGCCGCGGACGGTGCACGGCGGCGGTTCGCGGGCGGTTCGTCCGACCGGCTCCCGGGCGCCGCGCTCTCAGGCGGCCCCGGTCTTCGCGAGCGCCGCGGTCGCCGCCTGCTTCGCCCAGCGGTAGTCCGGTTTGCCGCTCGGCGCGCGCACGACCTGCTCGACGAAGACGATCGCCTTCGGCAGCTTGTAGCGCGCGACGTGGAGCGCGGCCTCGGCGCGGAGAGCCTCCTCGTCGGCCGAGGTTCCCGGGCGCAGCACGACGAGCGCCGTCACCTGCTCGCCCCAGCGCTCGCTCGGCGTGCCGGTCACGACCGTGTCGTACACGGCGGGATGGTGCTTCAGCGCGAGCTCGACCTCCTCGGCGAAGATCTTCTCGCCGCCGGAGTTGATGCAGACCGAGTCGCGACCGAACACGAGGACCTCGCCGTCGGCCGCGAGCCGCGCCCGGTCGCCGGGCACCGCGTAGCGGACGCCGTCGACGGTCGGGTAGGTGCGCCGCGTCTTCGCCTCGTCGCCGAGGTAGCCGAGCGGGACGAAGCCGCTCCGCGCGACCCAGCCGAGCGCGTCCTCGCCGGGCTCGAGGCGGCGCGAGAGCGACTCGTCGAGGACGACCGTCTGGTCGTCCATGCGGAACGCGCCCTGCTTGCCCTCCATGCCGGCCATCGAGACGGTCGAGCCCTGCGCGCCGGTCTCCGACGAGCCGAACCCGTCGATGATCATCATGCCCGGAAGCGCCTCCAGGAACGCCTTCTTGAGCGGGAGCGAGAAGATCGCGCCCCCCGAGCCGATCACCTTGAGCGAGGAGACGTCGTAGGTGCCTCGCTGCAACTGGTCGAGCAGCGGGCGTGCGAAGGCGTCGCCGACGATCGAGAGCGTGACGACCTTCTCGCGCTCGATCGTGCGCCAGACATCGTCGGGGTCGAGCGAGCGAACCTCGTCCTGGATGCAGACGGTGCCGCCCTGGTGGAGGATCATGAACGACGCCCAGTGCGCCGCGCCGTGCATGAACGGGGGCGCGGGAAGCGTCCGCAGGCTCGCCCCGGTCGTCCGCGCGTTCTCGACCAGCTTCTCGATGCTCTCGACCGCCTGCGCGCTGCCGATGACCCGGCCGCCCATCGCGCCGAAGAAGATGTCCTCCTGCCGCCAGAGCACGCCCTTCGGCATTCCGGTCGTGCCGCCGGTGTAGAGGATGTAGAGATCGTCGCCCGAGAGCCGGACGTCGAGTGGCGCGTCGCTCGCGGCCGCGAGCGCCTGCTCGTAGTCGACCGCCCCGGGAAGCAGGGGCTCGCCGCTGCCGTCGTCCACCTGCAGCAGAAGCTTCACGTCGGACAGCCGAGGCAGGACTTCCCGGAGCAGCGGCGCGAAGCACGCGTGGTAGAGGATCGCGCGCGTGCCGGCGTCGCGGAGCACGTAGAGCAACTCCTCGGCGACGTAGCGGTAGTTCACGTTGAAGGGCGCGACGCGCGCCTTGAAGGCGCCGAGCATGCCCTCGAGGTACTCGTTGCCGTTGTAGAGGTAGAGGGCCAGGTGGTCCTGGCCGGACTGCCACGGCTCGAGGCCTGTCCGTTCGCGACGGCAGCCGAGCCCGGCGTCGCGCAGCACGTTCGCGAGGCGGCGCGTCCGGCTCGCGACCTCTCCCCACGTGAGGCGGCGGTCCCGGAACACCATCATCTCGCGCTCGGGGAACGCGGCGGCGAGCTCCTCGTTGATCGTCCCGATGTTCCACGGCTTCATCGGCGGCTCCTTCAGTCGTCCTCGACGAAGGCGCTCTGCGCCTCGCCGGTCAGCACCTGCTTCAGGACCTTGCCCGTCGCGTTGCGGGGCAGCGGCTCGCTGCGGATCTCCCACGCCGACGGCACCTTGTAGTAGGCGAGTTTCTCGGCGACGAAGGCCGCGAGCGCGGCGGGGTCGAGGCGACGGCCTTCGCGCGGCACGACGACGGCTTTCACTTCCTGGCCGAGATCCTCGTTCGGCGCGCCGATCACCGCGACCTCGGCGACGTCGGGGTGCTCGACCAGGCGGTTCTCGACCTCGACCGGGTACACGTTCTCGCCGGCGCGAATGATCATGTCGCGCTTGCGCGACGAGAGGTAGAGGCGTCCGTCGACGAGGCGCCCGACGTCGCCCATGCGCAGCCAGCGCCCCGGCAGGATCGTCTCGGCGGTCTCGCGCGGGCGCTCCCAGTAGCCGAGCATGACGAGCGGGCTGCGGATGCAGACCTCGCCCTCGACTCCCTCCGGCAGGGCGGGACCCGACGGATTCGCCGGGTCGCGGATCTCGATCTCGACCGTCGGCAGCGCCCGGCCGACGGAGTCCGGATGGGCTGCCCACTCCTCGCCGCCGATCAGCGTCGCGAGCGCGCCGGACTCCGTGCTGCCGTAGCCGTGCCCGAGCTGGCCGCCGGAACGCATGCCCGGGTAGGCCTCGCGCATCCGGCGCTGGAGCTCGGGCGGCGTCGGTGCGCCGCCCCCGCCGATCTGCCGCAGCGAGGACAGGTCGAAGCGCCCGAAGTCGGGGTGGCGGAGCATGCGCCAGACGGTCGTGTTCATCGCGCCCCAACCCGTGCAGCGCTCGCGCTCGATGGTGCGCATCGCCTCCGCCGGGTCGAAGCGCCCGACGTTCCAGGCCGTCCGGACACCGGTCGCGAGCGACATGATCGCCGCGCTCTGCAGGCCCGACACGTGGAAGAGCGGGTTCGTCACGAACAGGCAGGGCGGGAACACGCGCGCGTCGGGCGGCGGGGGCGGCGCGGTCATCATCGTGCGCACCCCGCCGAGCGAGGTGAGCATGACCATCGCGATCGCGCTGCGATGGCTCTGGACCGCGCCCTTGGGACGTCCGGTCGTGCCGCTCGTGTAGAGAATGATCGCCGGGTCGTCCTCGGCGATCGGCTGCGAGGGGAGGGGGGCGCCCGGTGCGTGCGCGACGAGCGCGCGGAAGCCGGACTCGATCTCGACCGTCGGCACGCCGGGATCCGCTCCGCCGAGGCGGGCGAGCCGCTTGCGGTCGGCGACCAGCAGCCTCGGGCGGCAGTCGCCGAGCCCGTAGCGGATCTCGTCGCCGGTCCACCATCCGTTCAGCCCGACCGCGATCGCGCCCAGGCTCACGGTCGCCCAGAAGGCGACGATCCATTCCGGGCAGTTCGCGGCGAGGATCGCGACCCGGTCGCCGGGGCCGACCCCGTGGCGATCGCGCAGCGCGGCCGCGACCGCGGCGACCTCGGCCGCGTGGGCTGCGAAGCTCGTCCTGCGGTCGCCGAACGAGAAGTACTCCGCGTCGCCGAACCCGACCGAGCGCTCGACCAGCTCGCGCAGCGAGCGCGGGCGATTGCGGAAGACGCGCATCGGCTCGCCGTGGACGTTCTCCAGGGCGAGTTCGAACATCCCGCCCGGCCCGAGCAGCTGGGCATCGACCTCCTCCGGCGTGGGCATGCTCCCGTGCTAGCCCGCGTCGCGGACCACTCGCAACGACCGGAGGGTTCCCGCGCCGCCTTCGCGCGTCGCACCGGGGCCGGTGCGGACCGGGCGCGCCCGCCCGTGGACGTCGCGCGCAGGGGGCCGCTCGCTTGAGGTCGGACCCGCGATGGGTTTCGCTCGCGCCGTGTCCGAGGTCCTGTTCGAGCCGAGCGGCGGCACGTTCCTGCCGACCGGCTTCGCCCGCGGCCCGTGGTCGCCGGACTCGCTCCACGGCGGGCCGGTCGCGGCGCTTCTCGCGCGCGCCCTCGAGGGAGCCCCGGCCGCGGGACCGATGCACCCGGCCCGTCTCACGGTCGAGCTCCTGCGCCCGGTTCCCCTCGCCCCGCTCTCGGTGCGGGTCGAGGAACTGCGGCCGGGGCGCAAGGTGCAGTGGCTCGAGGCGACGCTCTCCGCCGGGTCGGACGTCGTCGCGCGCGCCCGGATGCTGCGCATCCGGGCGGCCGACGTGCCGGTGCCCGCGGCCCTCGAGGCCGGCGAGTCGCGGCCGTTCGCGGCGCCCGGGGAATGCGAGCCGCACGAAGCTCCGTGGCGCGGCGGCGGGATCGTCGCGTTCCACTCGCACGCGACCGAGCATCGAGCGGCGCGCGGCTCCTGGCACGAGCCCGGCCCGATCTCCGACTGGATCCGGCTCCGTGTCGCGGTGGTGCCGGGCGAGACGCCGAGCCCGCTGCAGCGCGTCGCCGCGGTCGCCGACTTCGGCAACGGCGTGAGCTCGGTGCTGCCCTTCGGCGAGTACCTGTTCATCAACCCCGACCTGACGATCCACCTCCACCGCCTGCCGGCCGGCGAATGGGTCTGCCTCGATGCGGTGACGATGGTGTCGGGCGGCGGGACGGGCCTCGCCGAGAGCGCGCTCTGGGACGAGCGCGGCCGCATCGGTCGTTCCGCGCAGAGCCTGCTCGTCGAGCGGCGCTGACCGCACCCGTGCGGCGGCCGCAGCAGGCACGGCGCTCCGGGCGTCGGTTCGCGCGGCGCCCGTCCGCGCGCCCCCTCGCCCCGCGCGCCCGTCCGCGCGCGAGGCCCGGCCGCGTCAGCGGCCGAGCTGCACGAGCCGGTCGGGCTGGAAGTCGTCGAACGCGAGCTTGATGTCGATCGCGTTGTCGACCGGCCTCGGCATGACCTCGGCCGCGGTCGCGCGCTCGAGCTTCGTGTTCTCGGCGTAGGCGCCGCCCTGTCCGCCGCCGGTCAGGTTCACGAAGCGGTACCCGTCGGGGGCCTTGCCGTAGGAGATGCCGCGGTTGAACACGCCGACCGGCTGGCCCTTCCAGTCGTACTTCACGACGTTGCTGACCTTGTAGGTCTCGCGGTCGATCGCGATCAGGATCTTGCCGTAGAGGTAGTATCGGTCCTTCGGCGTCGCCTCGAGCAGCCACACCGGGCGGGGCACGAGCACGCTCTGCACGGGCGCCCAGCCCAGCAGCTTCGGGTCGGGCAGCTTGTAGCCGTAGACGAACTCCGGCGAGGTCACGCCCCAGCCCTGTCCATCGGGGTACTGCGTGAAGGGGACCTTCCCCTCGAGCGCCTCGGGCGCGAACGACATGTACTGGTCCTTCTGGCCGACCAGCTTGTAGGTGAAGTCCTCCGGCTTCGCGTCGAAGCCGTTGAAGCCGTCGTCCTGCGTCATCTCGGAACCGAACACGCCGTCGGAGCGGTTCGACGGGCTGGTCGCGCGCACGCGGCGCAGGGCCGGGACGTAGGCCCAGAGCTGGTCCCGCTTCTCCGGGTCCTTGTAGCGCCAGCCGAGCGACGCGGTTCCGTTCGCGTCGGCCGGCTCGAGGAGCAGGTTCCGGTCGAGCCGGCTGAACTGCTGGGGATTGTCCACCTTGTGGCGGTTGCCCTCGTAGACCATCGCGAGCGACTGCAGCACGACCGAGCGCTCGGGGGACTTGCCGGCCCCGTTCAGCCACAGCAGGCGCGAGGTGATCTTGTTCGAGCCGTTCGACCAGTAGGCGTACTCGTAGTTCCAGAGGATCTTCTCGGCGGCCTGCGGGTCGTTCGGGTCGATCTTCGGAAAGGGCAGTCCGAAGCTGTATTCCGGCGGCTTGCCGGTCGCGGCCTCGACGAGCGACCCCTCGGGCGAGATCGCGAACTTGCCCGCGTTGGCTTCCGAGGCCGCGAGGAAGCTCTGGTCGAGCTGGTAGGGGGCGACGATCTTGCCCACCGGGGAGGTGAACTTGCCGTCGCGGTAGTGCGCGAGGATCTCCTCGGGGAAGAGATTCTCGGCCTGCTTCCAGGTCTTCTCGTCGAGGGTTCCCCCCGGCGGGACCCCGGGCTGCGGGGCGTCGGCCCGGGCCGTGCCCGACAGGGCCGCCGCGACGGCGAGGACGAGGGCGAACGGCAGAGCACGCTTCTTCATCGGTGACCCCCTCCGGGAGCGCGCCCGCGACGCGTCTCCGGCGGTCTCCGGCCTATCCGCCGGGCTCCGGAAGTGTCAATCGAGGGGGTCCACGGCCGGTCGGACGGCCTTCCGCCGTCGCATCCGCCATGGCGCCCCCGGGGGGCACGCCTGCTAGTCGCGGCGCGAGATCCTCGTTAAGGTCCGGGCTTCGCGGAGGAACGGCCCCGGGGCCTGCTCCGCGTCTCCCCACACGACGAGGACCACCGATGGACCAGGAAGAAATCCGGGCGAAGATCGCGAGTTTCCCGCGCTGGCACTACCAGTTCGACCTCGCCGGGAACCTCACCCCGATCTTCCGCGAGAAGTGGATCGTCCGGCACCGCGAGCGCAAGCGCTACTTCTTCGACCCGGTCGTGCAGCTCTTCGGCGGCTCGCTGAAGGGAAAGCGCGTCCTCGACCTCGGCTGCAACGCCGGCTTCTGGTCGCTCAACGCGGCCGAGGCCGGCGCGGACTTCGTGCTCGGCGTCGACGGCCGCCAGATGCACGCCGACCAGGCCAACTTCGTCTTCGAGGTGAAGGGGATCGACAAGAGCCGCTACGATTTCGTGGTCGGCAACCTGTACGACGTCGACCTCTCGAAGTGGGCGCCGTTCGACGTCGTCTTCTGCTTCGGCCTCATGTACCACATCGCGAAGCCGGTGAACCTGATCGAACTCATCTCGCGCGTGAACAGCGACGTGCTCGTCATCGACACGGGCATCATCCGGCTGCCCGGCTCCTTCCTGCGCTACCGCCGCGAGTCGACGAACGACCCGCGCGCGACGATGGAGTACGAGCTCGTGAGCTCGCCCACCAAGGAGGCGATCCGCGACATGGTGCAGAACTTCGGCTACCAGGGCGTCGTCCTGAAGCCGGAGTTCTCGGACTGGAACGGGTCGAAGCGCTACAAGATCGGGCTGCGTCGCGCGTTCCTGTGCGCGAAGAAGGCGGACCTGTCCCGGCTGACCGCTCCCACGGAGCCGTGGGACGGGCCGACGCAATGGTTTCACGCGCCGATCTGGTGGGGCTACAAGGCTGTGCAGGCCGCCCGGGCGGCGAACCTGCCGCTGTTCCGGAGCCCGGGCACCTGACCGACGCGCGGGCCCGGGACGCGGCGCCCGGGGGTGCCGCGTTCGCGCCGGCCTGCTAAGCCAGCGTTCCATCGGAAGTGCCAAGATCGGAGCGTCGGGCCGTGTCGGCGCGGCCCGCTCCCGCGACCCGAGCCGCCTGCGGCCACGGACCCAAGCCACCATGGATGAGACCCCGACGTTCCTTCAGTCCGCCGTGACCTTCCTGCACCGCTTCGGGGAGGTCGTCGGAAACCTGATCCTGGGCGCCCTCTACTACGTCCTGCTCGGGCCGGTCGCGCTCGTCGGCAGGCTCCTCTCCGACCCGCTGCGCACGCGCCGACCGGCCGACTCGTCCTTCCTGCCCTGGCAGGAGGAGAACGACACGCTGCCCGAGGCCCATCGCCAGGGATGACATCTTGAATCGCATCCACCAGGTCATCGCCGCTCTCGTCTCGCTGCTCATCCTGCTGCTCGTCTTCGAGGGCGGTCTGCGCCTCGTCGGCTTCGGCCCGAAGGCGACGATGAACGTCTTCGACCCGGCGCTCGGCTGGACGAAGACGCCGTCGACGTCGATCCGCCGTCACACCGGCGAGTTCGACGTCACTTTCGCGACCAACTCGCGCGGCCTGCGCGAGGACGAGTCGCTGGGCTACGAGAAGCCGGCCGGCGAGCAGCGCGTGCTCGTGGTCGGCGATTCCTTCACGCTCGGCTACACGGTCGACAGCCCCGACACGATCACCGGGCTGCTCGAGAAGGAACTCGCCTCGCAGGGGCGCTCCGTGCAGGTGATCAACGGAGGCACCGAGGGTTACTCGACCGACCAGGAAGTGCTCTGGCTCGCCCGCGAGGGCGCGAAGTACTCGCCCGACGTCGTCGTGCTCCAGATGTACGAGAACGACGTCTTCTGGAACTCGCAGGACCGCTACCTCCGTTATCCGAAGCCGCGCCTGCGGGTCGAGGGCGACGCGGTCCCGTCGATCGAGGCGCTGCCCGCGCTGGCCGACCCCGGCCGCGATCCGTGGCTGCAGCGGAACACGGCGCTCGGCAACCTGGTCGGCGGGCTGTCCGGCGGACCCTCGATGCCGATGCTCGACGGCCCGCGCCCGATGCCCGCGGAGTGGGGCGCCCGCCTGCGCGACGGCGCCGCCGGCTGGCCCGAGACGCGCGCGGCGCTGCGGGCGTTTGCAGCGGTCGCGCGCAGGATCGGCGCGAAGCCGGTCGTGCTCGTGATCCCCGACAAGGCGCAGGTCGATCCGCAGTCGCGCGCGGCGATGGCCGAGCAGATCGCGGATCCGGGCTACGACCCCGACCGCCCCTACCGGGGCATGGTCGAGGCCGCGAAGGCGGCCGGACTCCCGGTGATCGACGCGTTGCCGGCGATGAAGCAGGCGGCCGACGGCGGCAAGCGCCAGCTCTTCTTCGGCCGCGACTGGCACACCAACCCGGCGGGCAACCGCGTGCTCGCGAACCTGCTCACGCAGGCGCTCGCGCAGCCGGACCTCCTCGGTGCGCCGCCGCGCGAGGGCCGCGCACTCGACCTCCCCGACGAGGCCTCGGAGGGAGCGGGCCGCTGGCTGCGCAACCTCGGCGTCTTCGGCGCACTCTGGGCGATCCTCGGGACGCTCTTCCTGCGCCGCTTTCCCGACCTCGGCGCGGGCTACGCCTACGGCTGGGTCGCGGCGCTCCTCGGCACGGTCGCCGCGAGCTTCCTCGGCATGGACCTGCTGACGTGGATCCTGCCGCCGTGGCTCTCGCGCTGGGTGTCGACCGCGATCGTCGTCGGCCTGCTCGGCGCGATCCTCTGGTACCTGCGCGAGCGCATGCCGGTCATGGGCGAGCTCTTCGGCTCGTTCGTGCGGCGCGGGCAGTGGTACCTGCTGCCGGTGCTGGTCGGACTGCTCTCGATCGGCGGACTGCTGGTCGTCGCGGCCTCGTCGCCGTGGCTCGCGCCGTTCATCTACACGCTGTTCTGATCCCGTCGCCGCGGCGCGACGCGTGACGCGGCAGGCTCGGCGACGGCGGACGGCCCGGCGGGGGCGCGGCTGCCGTCCGACGGGCGCGTGGCGTCGGCCGGGGGCGTCGCCGCTCGCGGCTCCGCGCTCGGCGATCCGTCCGGAGCGGCCTGCGCTGCGGGGGCGGGCGGCGGCGGCGTCGCCGGGAGCGAGAGGATGCGCCGGGCGAGGAGTTCCGCGGCGAGCGCATGCCCGCCCGCGTTCCAGTGGTTGTCGACGACCCAGTAGAGGCGCTCGCCCTTCGCCTTGCCGTCCTCCGCCGCACGGCGGAACTCGTCGGTGGGCTCGATGCAGTCGAGCGTTTCCGCGGCGCAGATCCCGAGGAAGCGGTCGCGCACCCGCTCGGGGTCGAGCCGGTCCGCGGGAATGCCGAGCTTCGCGAGCGTCGGTGCCCAGCTCTCCGGGTAGACGGTGCCCTTCAGCGGGATGTGGAAGGCGATGAAGGAGGCGCCGGCGGCGTTCGATTCGCGCTTCATCCGGCCGAGGATCGCGCCGGTCATCGTCCAGCCGTTCTCGGTCGCGGCCGGCGGTTCCTTCTGGAACACGCTCAGCTCGTCGGAGACGTGGGGCGTCTCGTCGTCCTCGTCTTCCTTGCGTGGCGAGACCAGGCCGGCCCGCGCCGCCGCGTCCCGGAGCCCGGGCGAGTTCTCGAGCGCGAGCTGGGCGAGCGCGACCAGCTTGGATCGCGAGCGGATCCAGTGGCCGAGGCCGCCGCTCTCCTTCTTCGCCTTCTTCTTCTCGCCCGCGGGGCGCGTGTCGGGAACCGGCACGTTCACGAGGCGGAGCTCGCCGTTCTCGAGCACGAACGCCGGCTTCTCGCCGCGCCAGTACTTCGACTGGCCGTTGAACCAGACGTCGTTCATGTAGAACATGTCGACGACCACGTCGGGCCGGTAGGCGAGCCCCTCGGAGCGCAGCCACAGCAGCTCCTGGTCGGTCGAGTAGCCGGCGGTGCCGAGCGCGATCACCTCCCAGCGGTGCGCGGGATCGCGCTTCGAGAGCAGTCCCTCGAGCACCTCGGAGACGCGCTGCTCGCGCGGCACGGAGTAGCCCTCGATGAAGGAGTCGCCCAGGACGACCACGCGACGGACGCCTTCGGGCTTCGCCCGATCGCGCTCGGGGCCGCGGATGCCGCGCGAGTTGTACTGCAGCTCGACGTCGTACTCGTCGGTCGAGAAGAGACCGGACGCTCCCGGGACGTTGCGCCAGCCGCGATCCGCGTCGTACTCGACGAAGAAGCGCTGGTGGCCGGTCTTCGTGCGCGGGTAGCCGATCGCGTGCAGGACGGCCTCGAGCCCGGCCAGCACGACGAGCAGCGAGAGCGCCATCGCGGCGAGCGCGCCGAGGATCTTCTTTGCCATGGGTGCCGCTTACGGGCGGGCCGTCGGGGTGCGCAACCGGGCGGGCGGCCGAGCCCGGCCGCCCGGCGCCGGAGGCTCGCCGAGGTCGGGGCGGGCGTTCGGCGGGCCGTCGCGACCGCGACGGGTCCGCCCCGCGGGCCCCCGATGCTCGCGGGGCGCCGGTTGTCGCCCCGATTTCCCTTCGGTAGCGTCGAGATTCGCACGCTCGCCGCGGGTGGAGAGGCCTCCCCGGCCCCGCCGGAGCGGCCCAGGGGACCCCCATACGATGAACATCCTCGGCCTGTCCTTCTACTACCACGACAGCGCCGCGGCCCTCGTCCAGGACGGCGTGGTCGTGGCGGCCGGTGAGGAAGAGCGCTTCTCCCGGGTGAAGCACGACAACCGCTTCCCGAGCCTCGCGGTCGACTTCGTGCTCGCCAAGGGCGGCATCACCATCCACGACGTCGATTACGTCGTCTTCTACGAGAAGCCCTTCGTGAAGTTCGAGCGCCTGCTGACGACGGCGTTCGCGACCTTCCCGCGCTCGCACCGGGTCTTCCGCGAGTCGATGCGCCGCTGGGTGACCGACAAGCTCTGGATCAAGCCGCTCATCCGCGAGAAGCTGGGCGTCGAGAACAAGCGCATCCTGTTCTGCGACCACCACATGTCGCACGCCGCCGCGAGCTACTTCTGCTCGCCCTTCCAGGAGTCGGCGATCATCACGGTCGACGGCGCCGGCGAGTGGACGACCGGCACGGTCGGCGTCGGACGCGGCACGAAGATCGAGCTCGAGCAGGAGAGCCGCTTCCCGCACTCGCTCGGGCTCCTCTACTCGGCGTTCACCGCCTACTGCGGCTTCGAGGTGAACGAGGGCGAGTACAAGCTGATGGGCATGGCTCCCTACGGCACGCCGAACTACACCGATCGCATCAAGAAGATGATCAAGATCGGGTCCGACGGCTCCTACTGGCTCGACCTCGACCACTTCGCCTTCCACTACTCGCCCGACAACACGCTCGCGCCCAAGTTCTCCGAGGTCATGGGCGCGCCGCCGCGCGATCCGGCGCTCGGCGACAAGTCGCTCGATCCCTTCTACTGCGACGTCGCCTCCTCGATCCAGGCCGTGACCGAGGAGATCATGATCAAGCTCGCCTCGTCCGTGCAGAAGCGGACGGGCCTGAAGAATCTCTGCCTCTCGGGCGGCGTCGCGCTGAACTCGGTCGCGAACGCGAAGATCCTGCGCGACGCGGGCTTCGAGCAGATCTACATCCCGCCGGGCCCGGGCGACGACGGCGGCGCGATCGGCGCCGCGCTGTGGGCCTACCACCACCTGCTCGGCAAGCCGCGGGTGGGGCCGCTCGGCCACGCCTACCTCGGCAGCGAGTACAGCGACTCGCAGGTCGCGGACTTCCTGAAGTCGAACGGCCTCGCCTACGAGCACATCGAGGACGACGACCGCTTCTTCTCGCGCGTGGTCGACGACCTGACGTCGGGCAAGGTGTGCGGCTGGTACCGCGGCCGCTTCGAGTGGGGCCCGCGCGCGCTCGGCGCCCGCTCCATCATCGCCGACCCGAGGCGGGCCGAGATGAAGGACGTCGTGAACGCGAAGATCAAGTTCCGCGAGGCGTTCCGGCCGTTCGCCCCGAGCGTGCTCGGCGAGGCCTGCGAGCAGTACTTCGAACTCCCGAACGCGATGTCGCACTACCCGGCGCGCTTCATGCTCTACGTCGTGCCGGTGAAGGAGGACAAGCGGGACGTCATCCCCGCCATCACCCACGTCGACGGCTCGGGCCGGCTGCAGACGGTGATGAAGGAGACCAACCCCGGCTACCACCGCATGATCGAGCTCTTCGGCCAGGCGACCGGCGTGCCGGTCGTGCTCAACACGAGCTTCAACCTGAAGGGCGAGCCGATCGTCGAGACGCCGCTGAACGCGTTCAACACGTTCACGCGCTCCGAGATGGACGTGCTCTACCTCGGCAACTTCATCGTCGAGCGCGCGGCGAAGCGGAAGCTCGTGGAGGACAAGAAGTTCATCCTCCGCCACGAGGGCGACTCGGTCGTCGAGATGGTGTCCTAGGGCAGGCTGCAGCCTCGCGGGGGGAAGTCGGCCGGCGCCGACGTGCCCCCGATCCAGTCGTCGAGGAGGGCGGCGATCTTCGCGCCCCGGTCGTCCTGCAGGAAGTGACTCGCCTCGGCGAGCCGCGTGTGCGGCTGGCCCGCGGCGCCCCGGACCTCGTCGATCAGTCTCTGCCGGGCCCCGAATCGCCCCAGGTTCCCGGGGTCGCAGGAGGCCCGGATCGCGACGAGGGCCGCGGGAAGGCCTTCAGGCCGGCCCAGGCCCGTTCGTTCGTCCCGCCGACCTGGTTGATGAGCGACGGGAAGGTCCGCACGCCCGCCATGGACTCGCGCCGGGGAAACGGCGCGTCGTAGGCGGCGGCCGCGGAGGGCTCCCCGTGGAGCAGCAGGACGGGCGCGGCGTCGGGCGGCCCCTCGTCGACGCAGGCCTGCCGGAGCCCGTCGATCTCGACGTACTTCGGCTCCCACGGGAAGTCGGCGAGGCCCGCGAAGCAGGCGTCGGGCGTGCGGGCGAAGGAGACTCCGGCCGCGGTGGTGCGGATCGCGGGCTCGGCGGAGCTCGACTCGACGGCGGCCGGGACGGTGTCGACCGTGCCGCAGCCCGGGGAGAGGGCGCGCGCGGCGCAGGCGAGGGCGAGGGCGCCGAGCCGCGTCGGAGGGTGGATGTCTCTCGGGTCTCCCAGGTCGTTCTCCGGAGGGGTGCCGCCCGCGCGGAGGTCATGACATGGCAGGTGTCAGTTGCTCGGGAGAGCGTCAAGCCCCTTTCGTCGTCGTCGGATCCTGCCGTCGGAGGTCCGCCAGCCGGTGGATCCGGACGGCCGGACCGAGCGACTCGCGTGCGAGGTCCGCGACGGCGGCATGGTGCGTGAAGAGCAGCACCTGGGTCGTCTCGCCCAGTTTCGCGAGGCTCGCGATCGCGGCCCGGGTGCGGTCGTCGTCGAACGACGGAAGGAGGTCGTCGGCCACGAAGGGCAGGGGCTCGCTCGCCGCGCAGTAGCGCTCGACGGCGGCGAGCCGCAGCGCGAGGAAGAGCTGGTCGGCGGTGCCGAGGCTCAGGCCGGTGCTGAGCAGTCGCTCGGGTTCGCCCGCGTCGCCCGGCTCCCGGGCCCGGACGGCCCGGAGTTCCGGGCCGTGGTCGCCCAGGTCGGTCGCGAGACGCTCGAACGCCCCCGCGGTGAGCGAAGCGAAGCGCTCCGAGGCGATCGAGACGAGCGGGTCCTGGTTCTTCTCCCGGTAGCTCTCGAGCGCGCGTCCGAGGACGGCGGACGCGACGCGCAGCCGGACCCATCGCTCGACCGCGGAGCGCAGGCGACCGACCTCGTTCTCCTCGTCCTGCGCGAGATCCGCCGAGCCCTTGGATCTCTCGTGGCTCTCCAGCTGGAGTCGCGCAGCACCGGTCTTCTCGGCGAGAGCCTTGTGGTCCGCCTCGAGTGCGGCGATCTCGGTTCCCAGTCCCTCGACGTCCGCGTCGAGGGAGTCCAGGTCGGCATTCTCGACCTCCCGGCGGATCTCGTCCGGGTCGCCCTCCGCCCGAAGTCGATCGATCAGCTCCTTGCGGCGGTTCGATGCATCGCGCTTGTCCGCCGCGTTCTTCTCGGCCGCGGCGAGGTTCGACAGGTCGTCGGTCGCGAGCAGTTTCGCGAGGCCCGCGAGTTCGGCTCGATCGCGCTCGATTCCGGCTTCCGTCTCGCGCTCGGCCTTTCGACTCTTCTCGAGAACCTCCCCCAGGTTCACGCGGTCCCTCTCCACCTCGGTCGCGGTGGAGAGTTCACGGAGGATCGCGTCGGCGAGTTCGGAGGGCTCCGACGCAGGTGCTGCGAGACCGACGGCGCATGCCAGCTCGCGTGCCGTCGACCCGAAGGCATCCAGGTCCCTCCCGATGGCGTCGATGCGTTGCACGAGCGTCACGCGCTTGGCCACTTCGGCCCGGATGGACTCGATGGGGCCGAGCACGGACTCCGCGTCGGTCGGATCGATCGCCGTGTCGCGTCCGAGCGGGGCGATCGCTGCGTCCCACGCTCGTTGCCACTCGTCCCGGGCTCGGACCGCCTCCTCGTGGGCTCGCTCGGCGGTGCGCAGGGTGATCCTCGCGGCTTCGAGGGTCTGCGCGGCCGTGGCATGCGCCTGGCGCTCTTCCTTGAGCCGGTCGACCGAAGTGCGCGCGCGGATGCGAAGAGTGGCGAGACCCGGACTCCCGGCGGGAGGTTCGAGACCCAGGGCGACCATTTCCCGCCGGACCTCGTCCGCCGCGGTCGCCTCCTGCCTCTCGAGGCTCTCGGCGATCTTTTCGGACCGGGAGGCACCGTCGAGCAGTCGCAGGATTTCCTTCCGCTCGTCGTTCCAGCGGCGCATCTCGGCGGGAGGGAGCGGCATGATCCCCGTGCCGTGCCAGGCCTCTGTCCACGCGGCCATGGCGGCGGCGTGACGCGTCTCTTCCTGCCGCACGTTCTCCGACGCGTCGCCCACGGCTTTCTCGCTCTTGGCGATCTCTTTCCGATGCGACTCGATGCGCGCGATGGCGGTCGCGTTCCGGTAGCGTGCGTCGGCGATCGAGTCCGCCTCCCCGACGTGGATCTCGAAGGCGTCGGCGAGCGGCCCGCCGATCTCGCGAGCGGGCGGTCCGGCCTCCCGGTCGACGACGTCGCGCCGGAGCCTCGCCCATGCGTCCGCGCGACGGGCGCGGGCCTCGCGAAGCTCCTCCTCGGTGATCGCCAGCGTCCCGGCCTCCGCCTCCGAGAGTTCCCGGTGTCGGGCGGCCAGGTCGTCCCGGGCTTCGTCGAGCCGCGCCTTCGCAGCCCGGACGTCCTGCTCGCAGTCGGCGATGGTCCTCTCGTGCCGGGCGAGGCTGTCGTCGAGCGGAACGGCGACGGTCCGAAGTGCGTCGAGGGTCGCGGGGCGCGGATTCAGTCGCAGGAAGCGAACCGCGGCTTCGTCTCGCGTGTCCCGGGCTTCGCCCTTCGCCTTCTCGACCTGGGTGGAGAGATCGGCGGATCTGGCGGTGGACTCGAGGATCGACTCGAGCGGCGCCGGATCGGGAGGAAGGGGGCGCCCCGCGGCTTCGCGCTTTTCCTCGAAATCGGACTTCTCTCGTCGCAGGGTCGCCTCGCCGGCTTTCCACGTGCTCTCGACGCCGGAGTGCTGTGCCGCGAGGCGGCGAAGCGACTCGACGACGGCGGCCGCGGGCAGTCCCGCCCCGTCGGGCCGGAGGTTCGGAAGCCCCGCCTTCGTCGCCAGCGACTCGATCATGTGCTCGCAGGCCGCCGCCTCTTCCCTGCGCTTGGGAAGGTCGAGGACCCCCTTGCGAGTCACCGACCGACTCTCGCGGAGGAGTTCGATCGCCACGGAGTGGTCCAGGATCGGGGCGCGGCCCGGGAGCCCGGCCAGCTTGCCCTCGGTGTCCCTCGACTCGGCCCTGACCTTCTCGAGGCTGTCGAGCGCCCTGCGCAGGCGGTCCTCGGTCTGGACTCGGCGGTCGCGCTGGATCTCCTGCAGGAGCGGCACGGCTTCGAGTTCCGCGAGCGTCTGCTCGCAGACTCGAAGGTCGGTCACGGTGTCGATGCACCGTCGGATCCTCTGGAGGCGACCGAGCTCGCGTCGGCGCTCCCGGAGCTTCTCCTCGGCCCTTCCCGACTCCGCGGCGGCCCTCGTCGCCTCGTGGGAGTCCTTCTGCCACGTGGCGACGGAGAGCTGGGCCTTGGCCTTTTCCTTCGCCAGCTCGCCGATGCGCCGGAGCGCGATCGGCACCTCGGCCTGCCTGGCGGTGGGCACCCACAACGACCTGGCCTCGGCATCGAGTACGTCGAGAACCTTGCGAACGTCCGCCACGAGGCCGCTTGCCGAGAACAGCGCCTCGCCGACGTTGCCCTTGCCCGCGACGAAGTTCCTGCCTCCTTCGCGCAGCCGCTCCTCGTTCAGTGCGAAGAGGTCTTCGAACACCGTGCGGGTCGCTCCGCCGAGCATCCGAGCGAGGACCGCCTCGTCGACGGGTTTCTGGTCGGGCGTCGTGAGGGTGTTGCGCATTCCCTTTCGGCGGACGACCTCGAGACCCTCGCCGTCCGAACGCTCCATCGCCGCACCCACGCGCAGGAGGTTGTTCTCGAACCGGAAGCCGTAGGGCGACCTCGCGGGGAATCCGAACAGCAGGTCGGAGATCGCGTCGAGCAGGGTCGACTTGCCGGCTTCGTTCGGGCCGAGGATCACGTGCAGGAGACAGCCCTCCCCGTCGAGCGGGAGCCTCATGGAGGAGAAGTGCCCGTAGCGCTCGATGCGCAGCTCCAGCAGCCTCACGCGTCCTCCTCCCTGCGCGCTGCGAGCCTGCGGGTCAGGATCGACCGGGCCTCCGCGATTCGCGCCTGCACCCAGTCCGGGTCGCCGGGGCGGATCGGCCCCTCGGGGTCGTTGCGGAGCTCCGCCGGAAGGATCTCGGCGAGCTTTCCGAGATCGGGCAGCAACTCGGCGACGAGTTCCGGCTTCGACTCGATCTCCCGGAGCGTTCGCTCGACCTCGGCGAGCGCGTCCGTTCGGTCCGCCGTGGGTGTGCCTTCTTCGCGGCAGGGTGCGGTCCTGGCCTCGACCTTCTCGATCCACGCCTCGTTCGGGGCCGTCGCGCGGATCGAGTTCGCGAGTTCGTGGAGCCGATCGACCACCTCGTCGTGGAGTTCCGTGCGACCTCGCAGGCGAACCCTGCACGCCAGCGGTAGACCGTCCGCACCGGCGAGGAGTCCGCGGACGGAGTCGGCCGCGAGCCGTGCGACCGCGTCGAGGTCGGTCGCGGAGGAGACGTCGACCTCCGCCACGTCCCATCGGAGCACGTCGGCTGGCGGGAACGCGACGTCGACGATGCGTCGGTCCTCGACGGTGAAGACGGCGCAGCCCTTGGGGCCGGTCTCGCGGACGTGCCGGCCCTGGAGGTTGCCCGGGTACACGATGGGACAGGCCGCCTCGACCTTCCTGCGCTGGTGCACGTGGCCGAGAGCCCAGCCCTGGTAGCCCCGTGCGACGAGCTCGGCAGGGCTGCAGGGCGCGTAGCGCGCATGCAGGGCGTCGCCTTCGAGCGCCGTGTGGAGCATGCCGACGTTCAGGAATCCCTCGACCGGCGCCGGGTAGGTCGTCGCGAGGTTCTCGGTCACGTCCGGTCGCGGGAAACTGCGCCCGTGGATCGCGAGCCGCAGGCCCTCCACCTCGAACCGCTCGGTCGCGGCCCGGTCGGACGGGAAGACGTGCACGTTGTCGGGCCAGGCCAGCCGTCGCGACACGTTGCTCTCGGCGTCGTGGTTGCCCCAGGCGACGAAGGCCCGGATGCCGGCCTTCCCGAGCCGCTTCATCTCGGCGGCGAAGTGCAGCCCCGTGCCGTAGTCGGCCCAGTCTCCGTCGAAGAGGTCCCCCGGGACGAGCAGGGCGACGGCTCTCTCTTCGATGGCGAGCTTGATGACGTTGCCGAGCGCCAGGCGGCTCGCGCCGCGGATCGCGTCGGCCGGGGCGCCCTCGTAGGCGTCGAGGCCCCGCAGCCGACTGTCGAGGTGGACGTCCGCACAGACGACGATCTTCACCGGGTGTCCTCCGCGGCGATCGCGCGGATCGCGTCGGCGAGGCCCGAGGAGCGGGCGAGCCGGGTCTCGATCGCCTTGCGCAGCGCGTCCTTCGTCCCCCAGATCTCGACGCTCTCCCGTGCGCGGGTGATCGCGGTGTAGAGGAGTTCGCGGCCCAGGATGCGCGACTCCTTCGGCGGGAGGATCACGACCACGCGGTCGAACTCCGAGCCCTGGCTCTTGTGGATCGTCATCGCGAAGACGGTCTCGTGGGCCGGCAGCCTCGCGGGGGGAAGCGACTGGCCCTTGCGTGCGCCGTCCTCGAAGCGCACCCGGTCCCGGCCGTCCTTCGACAGCAGGATCCCGACGTCGCCGTTGAAGAGGTTCAGGGAGTAGTCGTTGCGGGTCACCATGACGGGGCGCCCGGCGTACCACTCGCCGCGCTTCGTGAGCGCGCTGTGCTCGGCGAGCACGTCGGCGACGAGCTCGTTCACGCGCTCGACGCCGAAGTCGCCCTGGCGGACGGCGCAGAGGAGGCGGAAGCGGTTGAATTCCCGGAAGAGGCCTTCCTCGGTGCCCTTTGCGGCGAGGGCGAGGTAGTCGCGGAAGGCACCGGGGACGGTCGCCTCGAGTCTCGCCTCGAGCGCGGTCGGCGATTCCACCTCGACGAGGACGGTGTGGCCCGGCGCTCCGTCCAAGGGGGCGGTCTCGCGAGAGCGGCCGTCCGCGAGAACCGCGAGTGCGCCGTCCGCGTCCCGCAGGCGAACCCTCTCCGCGAGGCGATGGATCCCGCTGTCCCGGGAGAAGCGGTAGTTGTGTTCGAGGATCACGATCGCGTCCCGCAGCGGGTTGTCGCCCTCCGTGCCCGGCATCGGCACGCCCGGTTGACCGGAGAGTCGCGTGTAACGCTCCCAGGCCTCGCGCCCGAATCCAGAGGCGGTCCCGGTCGCTCCCTCCGCCCCGGACGGCGTCGCTTGCTCCGAGCAGACGTCGCCGAGGACGGAGCCTGCCTCGACCGAGGCCAGCTGGTCCTTGTCGCCCACGAGCACGAGTCGTGCATCCGGGCGCAAGGCGCGGAGCAGTTTCGCCATGAGAGGGAGGTCGACCATCGACGCCTCGTCGACCACGAGGACGTCTTCCTGGAGCTGGTGACCGCGGTCGTGACGGAAGTAGATCGAGTCCGACTTGAAGCCGAGGAGGCGATGGATGGTGGCGGCCTCTCCCGGCACCGAGCCGCGCAAGTCCTCGGGAATCCCTTCTCGCGCCTTCTCGATGGCTTCCTTCATCCGAGCCGCCGCCTTGCCGGTCGGCGCCGCGAGCCTGATGCGGAGCGGGTCTTTCCCCTCGCGGAGACGGAGGCGGTTCAGCGTCGCGAGGATCCGCACGACCGTCGACGTCTTCCCGGTGCCGGGCCCGCCGGAAAGGATGCAGAGCGATCGTGTCGCGGCGACGACCGCGGCAACGCGCTGCAGGTCGGGGATCACCTCGGCGGGCGAACCCTCGCCGGGACGTGGTCGGAACGACTCCTCGATCGCATCCACGAGCGCCGGCTCGTCGACCGCGAGGCCCACCTGCGCGCGCCGGACGAGCTCCTCCGCCACTTCGCGCTCGTAGGCCCAGTACCGGGCGAGGTAGAGCCGGTTCGCTGCATCGAGGACCAGCGGGGTCCGGGGCTTCTCGCCCTTCGCGGGCGGCACCGAGACGATCTCCGGATGCTCGAGAAGACTCTCGCGCCAGGTTCGCGCCGAGACGTCCGCGGGGAGGCAGGCGCGCAAGGTGTCGTCGGCGCCCGACGACCTCTCCGCGTCCTCCTCGCTCGCCGGTCGCGTCGTCTCGAGAAAATCCCCGAGATCGGCACAGGAGTTGCCGCTGCTCACGCGCAGGCTCGCGAGCGCGGCGGCCACGAGGAGGTCCACCGGACACTCCGGGCCCGCCACTCGCGACACGAAACGGGCAAACTCGACGGCGAGCTGGATCGACTCCGCGTCGCGCTCCCCGGCGGCGCGGGCGAGGCTCGATGCCAGTCGCTCGAAGGACTTCGGCGCGCCCGCGAGGGCGAGCGTGGGCGTCATGGGTGCGACGGCCGGTCTCATGCCCGCTTCCCTTCCTCGCGTCCCGCGTTCACGGCGCGATCGAGTGCGAGGAGGGCCGCGAGATCGTGTCGCAGCCACACGATCCCGGCGCCGTCGGACCCGGGCACCCGGCGAATCGCCCGCAGGTAGAGATAGAAGGAACCGCCGAGATGCTTCGCCGGGTCGTAGTTCGCCCCGAGCCTTCGCTCGAGCAGGCGGTGCAGGGCAAGGGTGTAGATGAGCGACTGGAGCGGGTAGCGGTGCCGGTTCATGTCCGCGACGACCGCGTCGCGCCCATAGGCCGAGATCCCCGCACCGAGCCGGTTCGACTTGTAGTCGACCACGTAGAAGCAGCCGTCGTCGCCCTGGAACACGAGATCGACGAAGCCCTTCAGGTAGCCCTCGAGGCGGGCGTCGAGTGCAGGCGAGACGTCCGCGCAGAGCGGGTCCATCTTCACGGCGGCGGCAAACGCCCTCCCGTCGACCGAGTCGAGGGGGAAATGGAACTCGAGCTCGCGCACGCGACGCTCGACGGGAAGGCCGGCAAGCCGGATCGGCGACCCCGGCGGGAAGTGCTCGGCACTTCCGGGCTCGGGATGGCGCCAGCCGAGCCGCAGGTCGGCGCACGAGGTCAGGCGGACGGTCTCGGTGACGACGTCGACCCGCGAGGACGCGTCGCGGACGTCGAACGCCTCGAGCGACTCCCGGGCCACCGGCCGGATGACCCGGTCGAGATCGGCCGGATCGCCGTCCGGATCGAGTTCGTCGAACGGCAGCCGCTCGAAGATGTCGTGAAGGCACTTGCCCGCGAGCCTTCCCGCGGGAAAGAGCGCGAGTTCGTCGACCGCCGGCAGGTCGTCCTGCGGCAGTTCCGGCCCCTCGTCGTGGTCGGGGGTCTCGGACAGCTCCGCCGCCTGGGCGACCTGGGCAGAGGTGACGGCACGGCCGCGCTGCGACGCGAGGGCGGTGAAGCTCAGGATCCGGGAGGCCTTGGGCGCATGTTCCGCGCGCCAGGTGAGCGGGGCGAGGGGCGCCTCGGAGGGACGTTCGGCGGCGAGGCGCGGCCGCGATCCCGGTTCCGGCGGTCGAACCTCCTCGACGAAGATGCTCCCGGGCGCACGCGCCTGAAGGGCGAGGAGATCCTGCCAGAGGTCGTCGTCGGAGCGCGTCCGAAGCGCCTTGTCGATCCTGTCGAGTCGATCGAGCTCCGCCTTCGCGCGTTCCCGCGCGGAGTCGTCGGCCGGGACGGCCGGGGCGAGGACCTCGTCCGCGAGTCGCGGTCGATGGATCAGCCACGCCGGTGCGGAGCCCTCGCGTCCCTTCACCGGCCCCCAGGTCACGTGGCAGCGGTGTCGCGCGCGCGTCACGCCGACGTAGAAGAGTCGAAGGAATTCGGCACGCTCTTCCCGGCGCGCGAGGCGTCGGTGATGGGAGTGATCTTCGCTTCCGAGGTCGAGCCGCGCCTCGAAGCCGGTGGCGCTGGGCTCGTGAAAGAGGACCGGCGGAGACTGGGCCCTCTTCTTCCCGGACGGTCGATCGCCGGCCCGCAGTTTCGAGTCCCAGGCGAAGGGAAGGAACGCGATGTCGTACTCGAGCCCCTTGCTCTTGTGCATCGTCGCGACCTGGACGAGATCCTCGTCGCTCTCGAGCCGCATGCGTCGCTCGTCGTCGTCGCCGACGCTCTCGTCCCTCGCCTCGGCCCGCGACGATGCGAACCAGTTCATCAAGGCTTCCATCCGCCTCATCCCTCCGACCGACTGGGAGCCGAGGCACTCGCCGAGGTGAAGCAGGTCGGTCAGGCGTCGCTCGCCCTCGGGCCCCGCCAGGACCCGGGATGCCATCTCCTCGCCTTCCAGCAGGTCACGGAACATCTCGACGAAGCCGCGGGTCGCCCAGCGGCGGTTGTATCCGCGGAAACGCTCGACCCTCGACTCCCAGTCGTCGGCGGCCTTCGAGCCCGGATCGTGTCGGGCGAGGTCGACGTCCTCGCCGCTCACGCCGCACAGCGCCGTGGCGAAAGCGGCACCCATCTTCCGTTCGTCGCTCGGGTCGCGGACCGCGTCCATGACGAGCTCGAGGTCCGCCGCCACGTCGGTCCCGAACACCGAGGACTGGACGGCCAGCACGCTCGGAACGCCGGCATCCGCGAGCGCCTTGCGGATCGTCTTCGCCTGGCGATTCGTGCGGACGAGAACGGCGATGCTGCCGCCGCGGATGCGTCCGGGGTTGCGACCGCCGTCGATCATCGCCGCCGAGTCGTCATCGAGGAGAGCCACGATGCGACGGACCGTGTCTCGAACGCTGGTCCGTGTCGCCTGCGCGACGTCGCACTTCCTGAAGAAGGACAGGCGAAGCGGCGGGGAGTCGTCGCCCGGCGTCGCGAGGGTGCCGCGCTCCTCGTCCCCGATCGCATCGACCGCATCGGCCGGGATCCCGTCGATGACGAAGGGCGCGGCGACGTCGAAGAGGGCGTTCACGCCGTCGACCAGGGCTTTCGTGGAGCGCCTGTTCGTACCGAGCGAGTACCGCCGCTGGGCCTTCGTCCGCGCCTCGATGTAAGCGAAGACGTCTGCGCGCCGGAATCCGTAGATCGCCTGCTTCGGGTCGCCCACGAAGAAGAGCGGTCCGACTCCCTCGCCGGCGGGGTAGATCCTGTCGAAGATTCGGAACTGGACGGGGTCCGTGTCCTGGAACTCGTCGATCAGCGCCGCCGGGTAGCGCGCCCTCAGGCGAGCAGCGAGGCGATCCCCGCCCGGACCCAGGAGGGAGTCGAGCAGTCGCTGGAGCAGGTCGTCGTAGGACTGCACGCCGCGCAACTCGCGGCGTCGCCGGACCTCCGAGGCCGCCCAGCCGACGAGATGGCAGCGAAGCCGGATTTCGAGGTCGCGCAGGCGCTTCCCGGCGGCGACGAGGTCGTCGTAACGACGGAAGACCTCGAGCGCCGGAAGACTCCCCTCCTCGATGCCCTTTTCGAGATGTGTTCGACTCAGGATCTTGAGCTCGGGCACGACCACGGGCACCGGTGCGCCCTCGGCAAAGGTCCGTTCGACGAGCGCGAAGGACTTGGGCCGTGCCGTGACGTTGAAGCTCTGCCGCTTGAGGCTGCAGCAGGCCTCGATCCCGACGCGTCGTCCGTCGATCAGGCCCTGGAGCCTGCTGCCTTTCGATTCTTCGGTCGGAGGCTCGAAATTCAGGAACGCCGGGCGGGCCTCCTTCCAACTCCGGCGCGCTGCTTCGAAGGCTTCCTCGAGCGCGTACACCGCATCGGCGAGCACCTCGGGGGTGGGCTCTCGAGACGCCGTCTCGGGCAGGATCTTCAGGTCCTCCATCCCGACGTACGGCGCGAGCTCGTCCATGAGTTCCGCCGGGGAGCGGAGAACCGACTCGGCACGGACGAACCGGGCGAACACCGGAGTCGCCGTCGCGACGTACTTGCGCCAGTAGTCGTCGATCACCTCGCGCAGGACGGCCTGGTCGGCGGTCTCGAGCTCCGTCTGGAAAAGGCGTCCACCCTCGAAGGCATGATCCGAGAGAACGCTCTGGCAGTAGGAATGGATGGTGCAGATGGCTGCGCGGTCGAAGCCCGCCAGCGCCTGGTCGAGCTTCTCGATGCTCGAAGCGAGCCCGTCCTCGGGCACCCCGTTCAGGATGGGATCGTCGGCGGCGATGTCGCCGCCCGCTGCGCGAATCGCCAGGGAGGATCTTGCCTCGACCAGCGTGTCGCGAATGCGCTGCCGCAGTTCGGCCGTCGCAGGCCTCGTGAAGGTGACCACCAGGATGCGGTCGACGATCTCGTCGCCCTGCAGGGAAGACTCCAGCACGAGCCGCAGGTAGAGCCGCGAGATGGCGTAGGTCTTGCCCGTGCCGGCCGAGGCATCGATCGCGTTGCGCCCCGAGAGGGGGACATTCGCGAGGTCGAGGGCCTGTGCTGCGCCGTTCGGCATCACTCCTCCCCTTCCGGATTCGCCTGCACCGCAGCCAGCAGGGGCCCCCAGACCTGTTCGGCGATCGAGGCGAACGACGTCCCGTCCAGAACCGCCGAATCGTCGCGCGGATCGACGCTGCGAAACGCGAACCTGATCCAGGGGTCGTCCGCCTCGCCCTTCCTGAATTGCGTCGAGCCCCACGCCGACTCGCCGTCCCTGCCCTTCGCCACGTCCAGCGAGGTCTCGAGGAAGAACCGCAAGGGCCGGGTCCGACCGATCTCGAAGAGAGACGCAAGGACGGCGAGATGGCTCGCTGCCTCCTCGGGGGACACCGGCTCGAGGCTGAAGAGCGCACCGTGTCGTCCCACGAACTCGGACGGGCCCCGGCGGCCGTCCGCGATCGCGATCAAGTGCTTGAGCCAAAGCCCGAGTTCGTCCTGCGCCCTGATGCGTCCCGCGCGAAAGTCGACGACGCTCAGCGTCTCTGCGGAGTGCTCGAGAAGGCCGGTGAAGACGTGATCGCCGACCACGGGGTCGTGGATGCGTGCAGGGGCCGGCTCCTCGCCGCCGCAGATCTGGAGTACCCGTTCTCGGACCTGGCGGGCTTCTTCCCAGGAGGTCTCGAATTCGATTTCACCGACGCTGCCGGGCGGCAGCAGGCCTCGCGCGCGGAGAAGGCCCCGAAGCTCGTCCTTGGCCGCTGCGTCGCCGCGTCGATCGAGGATCGTGCGCCGCAGGTCGAAGCTCTCGAGCGCGTCGAGTGCGAGGGGCTCGGTGTCGCGCACGGTCTCGCCCGAGTCGTCGAGTCGAATGTCCAGCCGGTTCCGCAGGAAGTGCTTCGTCGGGTGCTGGAAGAACCGTACGAAATCCGCGACGTCGATGCGCCGGGGCCCGTCGGGCGACCCGTCGCGGTCCGGCAGCACCGAGGTCACGAGCGGCCCCCCGCTCCCCGCCTTCGACCCGTCCGCCGCGTTCCGCGCCGTGCACATCGACCGCGAGTAACTGAACAGCCTCGGATCCCCGACGTTCCGGTCGAAATACTTCCGACTGAACGGCTGCAGCGGATGCACCATCCGGACCCGCTCGAGTACGAGTTTCCTCCTCGCGCGGTCGGCGTCGGCGTCGTCGCCCTCGGGTGCCTCCGCCGTCGTCCAGCCGTCGAGCACGGTGTCGAGGAGTTCGCTCACGACGACCGACGGGGGAATGTCGGTGTTCTCGCGCTCGTCGAGCCCGACGTGGCTCAGGTGGAGGCGGTCGCGCGCCGCGAGGATCGCTTCGAGAAAGAGGTAGCGGTCGTCGTCGCGGCGGGAGCGGTCGCCCTTCTCCCGCTTCGTGCGCGAGACCAGGTCGAAGCCCTGCGGCCGCTGGACGCGCGGGAAGACGTCCGAGTTCAGACCGAGCATGCACACGACGCGGAACGGCACGCTCCGCATCGGCTGCAGCGATGCGAAGGTGATCGACCCGGCGAGGAACTGGCCCGAGCGGCCGGGGCCCGAGAGCAGGCGCGCCAGTTCGGACCGGACGACCTCGAGCCCGATCTCCTCGTCGTGCCCCGCCGCCCGGGCGTTGGCACCCATCGCCTTGATCGCCTTCCGGAGCTGGACCGCGGCAGCCTCGTCGTCGGCATCGGGGCGGAAGAGGTCGACGTGGAGCGTCGAGAGGCGCTCGGACCACTCGACCGCCTTCGCGGGCGTCCGGAACTCCTCGTCCATCCGCACGAGCCGCGCGACGAGCGCGGAGAGCGAGCCCAGGATCGCGGTCTCCGTCCCCTCGACCTGGTCGTGGGGAAGAACCACGTCTTCGTCCGACGCCGACCGCCAGATGTCCTCCCCCGACATCGCGTAACCGAGGAAGAGGCGATCGAGCCCGAATCGCCAGGTGTTCTCCCGCCGCTTCGGCAGATCCAGCCGGTCGGCCGTCGACTCGTCGACGCCCCAGCGCACGTTCGCGTCGCGGATCCACTTCTGCGCCACGTCGACGGCCGTATCGTCGAGTCCGATGCGCCTGCGAAGCGCGCTGCACTCGAGCAGGTCGAGCACCGAGCTCGCCTCGAAGCGGCCGCCGGCGATCTCCAGCAGGTCGAAGAACGTCGAGACGACCGGCTGCTCGGAGACGAGGCTCCGGTCGGCGATCGTGAACGGGAGCGGGGGCGGGTCGCCCTTCGCGCGAGCGCGATCCGCGAAGACGGCCTGCACGGCCGGTGCGTACTCCTCGATGTCCGGCGCGAGCACCACGACGTCGCGCGGACGGAGCGTCTCGTCGTGCTCGAACATCGCGAGCAGCTGGTCGTGCAGGACCTCGACCTCGCGCATCGGGCCGTGGCAGACGTGCAGCCGGATCGAATCGTCCTCGGCAGAGAGCAACCGGCGACCCTCCTGGCGGAGATCGAGGACGTCGGACTGGATCGCGTGGAGGAGGCGATCCTCGCCGGGGTCGACGAAGTCGGGCGACCCGGGGTCGAAACCCTCGGTGTCGCCGGCGAGGATCTCGTGCAACTCGCGGACGTGCGTGCCGAGGGACGCGAGCAGCCGATGTCCCTCGACGGGGGGAAGGCCGCTCTTGTCGCGGGCGATCTCCCGGCGCGACCGGATGTCGGACCAGAGCTGGCGCGAGGGATTCAACAGGAAGAGCCTCACCTCGACTCGGCTTCCGACCGTCCGAAGGAGTTTGATCGCCGAGGGGGCGAGGGAGGTCGTGCCGAAGAGAAAGATCCGCGCCGGAAGCCCCGAGAGGCCCGTCGAGCCCCCCTTGCGCTCGAGGGCCTCGCGGAACCCGCGTGCGAGGCGCGCGAAATGCCATGTCGTGCCGGGAAGTTCGCGCCCGAGCCGGCGCCAGAGTTCGGCCTGCCAGCATTCGTCGGCGCCGAGGTCGGCGCGCGCGCGCTCCTCCCCCTCGAGGGAGTCTTCGGGGCGAATCGCACTGCGGCCCTGCTCCCAGTCGAGGACCCATTCCGGGCGGTACACGGGGTACTGCTCGAAGACCTCGGCGAGCTTTCGGGAGAGTTCGTGGAGTCGCAGCGAGGAGGTCGGGTCCTCGCGGCGTTCGCGAGGCCTCACGTAGGCGGCGACCGGCTCGAAACCCGCCTCCGGGAGGGCCCGCCGGAGAATCGACTCGATCGCCCAGGCGGTGACGTCGGGGCCGGGGCTCGATTCCTTCGGGACCTCGGGCAGGACGCGGCGGAAGAGGTCGAACAGCAGTTCGTTCGGGGTCGGGAAGTCGATGCTCGCGCAGATCCCGAGCCGGTCTGCGAGCTCGAACGAAAGCCACCGCGCCATCCCGCGGTTGGGCACGGCGACGATCTCGGGAACGAGCGGCAGGTTCGCGCTCTTGCCGAGGTGGCCCGCGAGCTTCCCGGCGAGGGTCTCGAGTCGGTTGCTCTGCTCGACGTGGAACATTCTCTTCCTTCGCTTGCGCAGCTTCGCCCGGAAAACCGGACCCTGACACCGTGGTCGGACCCCGATCAAGCACGGGGGGGACGAGCCGGGGTGGAACCGTGCTTTCTAGCCCCCGGGCCGGACAACGGTTGGACGCTCCTCGAGAGTGACGCGCGACGGGCGACGTCCTGACCACGATCGCACGCCCGGCGACAGCTTCCGAAGGTCGCGGCCCCCGCCGCACCGGCCGACTCGCGACCGGGTCCGCGAACCCCCGGCTCCTCCGCTCCATCGCCGCGACCCCCCGCACCCATGCGCCGCAGGGGTCCGCCGGAGTCTCGACGTGGATCGCGCCACGCTGCAGAGTCCGCGCGATGCTCCAGGCCCCACCCCTCCAAGAGCTCGGGCTTCTTCCGCGAGACGTTTCGCCGCCGGCCATCCTCCCGGTCCGCGCCCACCTCCGCTCCCTCGCCACCGCGACCCCGCTCTTTCCCCTCCCCGCCGAAGCCGCCGCCCGCCTCCCCGCCGGCGGCCCGACGCCCGAAGGCGCCGCCACCTACCGACGCCTGGTCGAGCGCTCCCGCGTCTCGCACCGCACCCTCTCGCTTCCCCCGGAGCAGGTGCTCTCCCTCGGCGGCGCCTCGCACCGCGCGCCGCTCTACGAACGGGCCGCGCTCGACCTCGCCGAGCGGGCGGGCCGCGACGCGATCGCCGCGGCCGGCATCGACCCGCACACGATCGGTGTCGTCGTCTCGGCATCCTGTACCGGCTACGTGCTGCCCTCGGTCGATGCGCACCTGGTCGATCGCCTCGGCCTCGACCCCGGGGTGCGGCGCCTGCCGATCACCCAGCTCGGCTGCTCCGCCGGCGTCGGCACGCTCGCGATCGCGTCGGACCTCCTCGCCGCGCGAGGTGGCCGCGCGCTCGTCGTCTGCGTCGAGCCGAGTTCGCTCTGCGTGCAGGCGACCGATCCCGATGCGTCCGACCTCGTCGGGAACGCCCTCTTCGGGGACGCGGGCGCGGCCGCGATCCTCGACGCCGACGCGGGACAACCGGACGTGCCGGGCGACCCGGACACCCCGTGCGCCGCGAAGACCCCGGCCGACGTGCCGGTCGCGACAGGCCCCTCGATCCTCCGCTCCGCCTGTCGCACCTGGCCCGAGCACGCCTCGCTGCTCGGCATGCGACTCACGGATGCCGGTCCCCGGCTCGTGCTCTCGCCGCGCCTCCCGGACGTCCTCGGCCACACCGTCGCACCCGCCGTCGACTCCTTCCTCGCCGAGTCGGGACTCCGCCGCCGCGACCTCGCCTTCTGGGCGGTCCATCCGGGCGGCCCTCGCATCCTCGAAGCCATCGGCAGCGCGCTCGACCTCGACGGCGACGCACTCGCGCCGGTCTGGCGGGCGTGGAGCCGTCACGGAAACGTCGTCTCTGCGACGATCTTCTTCATCCTCCGCGAGATCGCGGCGACCGTGCCGCCGCCCGCCGGGTCGCTCGGACTCGCGCTCGCGGTCGGTCCGGGGCTCTCGCTGGAGCTCCTGCTGCTGCGCTCGGGAGGCTGGCTCGCCGGAGCGTGACCGCCGCCGA
>JAFMJW010000194.1 GCA_017853315.1 Alphaproteobacteria bacterium | reverse complement strand
ACATGGACGGCGTCCTGCTGGACACCGAGCGCTTCTACACCGAGGCGACGCAGGAGATCGTCGGACGATGGGGGCACGTCTTCGACTGGTCGCTCAAGTCGAACATGGTCGGGCGTCCCGCGATCGAGTCGGCCCGCTACCTGGTCGGCGCGCTGCGCCTCCCGATGACCCCGGAGGACTACCTCGCCGAGCGCGAGGCGATGCTGGAGCGCCTCATGCCGACGGCCGACGCCATGCCGGGCGCGCGCGAGCTGACCCGGGCGCTCGCCGCCGCCGGCGTCCCCCAGGCGGTCGCGACCAGCAGCCATGCGCGCTTCTTCGAACTCAAGACCGCGCGGCACCGGGACTGGTTCCGGACGTTCGCCGCGATCGTCCTCGGCGACGACCCGCGCGTGGCCCGCGGCAAGCCGGCCCCGGACATCTTCCTCGTCGCCGCGCGCGAACTCGGCGTCGCGCCCGCCGACTGCGTGGTGGTCGAGGATTCCCCGGCGGGAGTCGCCGCGGCGCGCGCGGCGGGGATGCAGGTGGTCGGCGTCCCCTATCCCGGGCTCGACCCGGCGAAACTCGCGGATGCCGACGTCGTGCTCGACTCGCTCGCGGGCGCAGGGCCCGCCGAACTCGGCGTCGCCGGGACGGCTCGACGGGGATGAGCCGCCGGGAAGCGTGGAGGCGGGCGCCGCGCGGGCGCCCGCCTCCCCGCCGTTCTCAGCCCAGCGCGAGCGTCGCGCTGCCGATGATCGACTTCGTGCCGGGCTTCGTCTCGCACTGCAGCTCGAGGTCGACCAGCTTCTTGCCGCCCTCCTCGCGCCTGCCGGTCACCTTGCCCGTGCAGGTGACCTTGTCGTCGGGCCAGGTGATGGCGCGGAACTGCACGTCGAAGCGCTCGACCGAGGCCGGCCCGCCGAACGCGACCAGCACGTTGGAGAGCAGCCCCATCGAGTACATGCCGTGCGCGAACACCGACGGCAGGCCCACCTTGGTCGCGAGCGTCTCGTCGTGGTGCATCGGGTTGTAGTCGCCCGAGGCTCCGGCGTACTTCACGAGGTCCGTGCGGGTCACCGCCGGGTGCTCCCAGGTCGGGAGCACGTCGCCCACCTTCACGTCCTGCCACTTCGCCGCCATGGTCACTGTCCCTCCGAGGTGCGGAGCAGCAGCGCGCAGACCCGCTTGCCCTGCTGGTCGTAGAACGCGCTCTCCATCGTGTAGATCGTGCGGACGCCGTTCTTGCCCTCGCGCGTCCCGATCGACTTCAGCTGTCCGCGCATCGTCAGCACGTCGCCCGCGAAGATCGGACGGTCGTAGATGATCTCGGTACCTTCGTGGAGGAGCTTGCGGACGTCCCACTTCACCTGCGGGCCTCCGCCGCCGCCGGGCTCGGCGTCCTGCCCGAGCGCGATCGGCAGGGTCGGGGGCGCGATCAGGCTCGGGTAGCCCCGCTTCTTCGCCTCGGCCTCGTCGAAGTAGGCCGGGTCGGTCAACCCGACCGCGCGGGCGAACTGCCGGATGCGCGACTTGTCGACGTGGACCGTCGACGGTGGGCCCTCCTTGCCGACGAGGGCCTGGTTCGGATTCTCCGCCATGTTCCTCTGACCTCCGCTTGGGTGTGGATTGGGCTGCGTCGCGCGAGCGGCGCCCCGGGCCGGACCTTGGCCCGAACACCGCGGGCGAAGCAAACCCGCAGGCGGGGCTCGCCGCTGGAACCGGGACGGCGACCGGGGTACACGGGGAGGCTCATGCGCGAAGATCGTTCACGTGCCCGAGAGACCGCGGGTGGCGCGGCAAGGTCCCCCCGCTCGCGGAAGCGGGGCAGCCGCGCGACCGTGGCGCCGGCCCCCGCGAAGGCCCGCCGGCGTGCCAAGGCCGCCACCCACCAGGTCGCGACCCGCGACGCCGAGCGGACCACTGCGCAGATCCTCGACGCCGCGATCACGCTCATCGAGACCGAGGGCGAGAGCGGCGTCCGCGTCCACCAGCTCGCCCGCAAGGCCGGCCGCACGATGGGCGCCGTCTACCACCACTTCGAGAGCCGCGAGGGAGTCATCGAGGCGGCGCGCGCCCTCCAGTTCCGGGGCCGCGTCGAGAGGGACATCGCCGCGATCGACGAGATGCTCGACCGGTGCCGCGAGCCGAAGGACTTCATCGAGGGCCTGCTCGAAGTCCTTCGAGCGAGCCTCTCCCCGGAACGACGCGACTTCCGCTGGACGCGCGTCGACGTCGTCGGCTGTGCGCGCGCCCGTCCTCGTCTCGCGGAGATCCTCGGGACCGAGCAGCACCGGCACACCGGACTGCTCGCCGACGTCCTCGGCAGGGCCCGGGAGCGCGGCCTTCTGCGGGCGGACGTCGACGTCGAGAGCCTGGCCCTCCTGTCGCAGCAGCTCTCGTTCGCCTTCGTCCTCGCGGAGATCGATCCCGGGAGCCGGATCGACGCCGATCGCTACGCCCGCTTCATCGGCCGGCTCATCCGGGGGCTCGGACCCGAAGGGCCCGGGCCCGCGCGCAAGCGCCGCGGCTGAGGGCCGGGCCTCGCGCCGATCCGGCGGCGGGGCCCCGGCCCCTCAGCCGAGCTCGCGCAGCGCCGCGATCGCGCCGTCGACGTGTGCGTCCATGCTGAGCTCGCTCTGGACGACCTTGCGGACGACGCCCGAGCGGTCGACGACGAAGGTGACGCGCTTCACCGGCAGGAAGGGCATCCAGCCGCCGAGTCGCGTCACGCCGAAGGCCGAGGCGATCCGTCCGTCGGTGTCGGAGAGCAACGGGAAGTTCAGGCGCTGCGCGGCGGCGAATTTCCGGTGAGACTCCGCCGAGTCCATGCTCACGCCGACGATCGCGGCCCCGAGCGACTCGATCTCCGCGCTGTGGTCGCGGAAGCTGCAAGCCTCCTTCGTGCAGCCGGGCGTCGCGTCCTTCGGATAGAAGTAGAGGACGAGAGCCTTCTTGCCGCGGAAGTCCGCGAGCGAGATCCGGCGCCCGTCCTCGGTCGCGCCCTCGAAGTCGGGGGCCGCCTGTCCCTCGGCGATCATCGTCGTTCTCCTTCGTTTCGGCCGCGCTTGCGCGCGATCGTCAGGCCGTCGGCGAGCGGGATCATCACGCACTCGACGCGCGGGTCCCCGGGCAGGAAGTCGTTCAGCTCCCGGAGCGCCACGGTGTCCGACGTCCGGTCCGTGGGGTCGACGACCGCCCCGCCCCACAGGACGTTGTCGAACACGATCAGCCCTCCCGTGCGCAGCCGCGGCAGGATCTCCTCGAGGTAGGCCCGGTAGGAGGTCTTGTCCGCGTCGACGAAGGCGAAGTCGAAGGCCTCGCCGGCGGGCAGGGATCGCAGGGTGTCGAGCGCGGGCGCGACGCGGAGTTCGATGCGGTCGTCGAGCCCGGCCCGCGCGAACGCGCGCCGCGCGATCGCCGACCAGGGCTCGCTCACGTCGCAGCACAGGAGCCGGCCGTCCTCCGGCAGGCCGCGCGCGATCGAGATCGCGCTGTAGCCGGTGAACGTCCCGACCTCGAGCGCGTGCTGCGCACCGATCGCCCGGACGAGCAGGGACAGGAACGCCCCCTGCTCCGGCGAGACCTGCATCGCGGCCGCGCGACCGAGCCGGGACGTCTCCTCCGCGAGCTCGGCCAGCACCGGGTCGCGCTCGCTCCGCCGCTCCGCCACGTAGGCGTGCAGCTCGGGCGTCAGCGCCACGTACTTTCCTGCCATGGGTCGAGAGTGGGGCGGCTCCGGGCGACTGTCAATCGGCGCCGCGCGAGCGGGGCCGACGGTCGCCCGCCCGCGGCGAGCGCGGCCGAGCGCTCAGAGGAGCGTCCCGTGGAGGATGCGGCTCGCGACCGTGAAGTAGATCATGATCCCGCTCACGTCGACGAGCGTGGCGACGAAGGGCGCCGACGCACTCGCGGGGTCGAAGCCGAGCCAGCGAAGCACGAAGGGCAGCATCGAGCCCGCGAGCGTGCCCCAGAGAACGACGCCGATCAGGCTCGCCGAGACCGCGGTCGCGATCAGCACGTAGTGCTCCCCGTAGGTGCCGAAGAAGCGCCCCCAGACGAGGATCCGCAGGAGCCCGATCGCGGCGAGGATCAGTCCGAGGCCGAGTCCCGCCAGGATTTCCCGCCGCACGACGCGCCACCAGTCGCGCAGGCGGACCTCGCCGAGCGCCATCGCGCGGATGACCAGCGTGGTCGCCTGAGACCCCGAGTTGCCGCCGCTCGAGATGATGAGCGGCAGGAAGAGCGCGAGCACGACGGCCTGCGCGATCTCGGCCTCGTAGGCCTTCATCGCGGTCGAGGTCAGCATCTCGCCGAGGAAGAGCGCGGCGAGCCAGACCGCCCGCTTGCGGATCATCTCGAACATCCCGATCTCGAGGTAGGGCGCGTCGAGCGCCTCGGTGCCACCGATCTTCTGGATGTCCTCGGTCGCCTCCTCCTCGACGACGTCGACGATGTCGTCGACGGTCACGATGCCCTTCATCCTGCCGCCGAGGTCGACCACGGGCATGGCCGCGAGGTCGTGGCGCGCGAACAGCCGGGAGACGCTCTCCTGGTCCATGTCCTCCGGGACGGTCACGACGTCGGTGCGCATGATCTCGCGCACCGGCTGCGTGCCCCTCGCCGCGAAGAGTTCGCGGAAGGACACGACCCCGAGGATCTTCTGCCCCGCGTCGAGCACGTAGGTGTAGTAGATCGTCTCGATGTCCTCGCGGGCCTGCCGCCGGAGGTAGGTGATCGCCTCGTCGACGGTCATGTCCGGGCGCACCCGCGCGTAGCGCGTGCTCATGAGGCCGCCGGCCTTGTCCTCGGCGTAGGCGAGCAGGGCCTGGACCTCGCGCGTCGTGGGCGCGTCGAGGAGCGAGAGCAGCGGGTCGCGCTCCTCCTCGGGGGCTTCCTGGAGCAGGTCGACGACGTCGTCGGGCGCGAGCTGGCGCAGCCAGGAACGGCGCTCGAGCGGCGGCAGGTCGATCAGGAGCTCGGCCTGGTCGCGCGAGCTGAGCGTGAAGAAGAAGTCCTCCGCGACGTGGCGCTCGAGCATCCGGAAGCCTTCGAGGCGCGCCGACGGGTCGAGCAGCGGCCACGCCTCGGCGAGCTCTTCGGGCCCGAGCCCCTCGTCGAGTGGCGGATCTTCGCGGGCCTCCTGCACGCGGCAGGGATGACATACGACGCCGGTGCGCGAAACCTCCGCGCCGGCGGGAGCGGCACCGACGAACGCGCTCCCCGGGTCGTCGCGCTCAGCGAAGCTCGCTCAGCACCCAGGTCGCGGTGTCCTCCGGCAGTTCCGGGACCGAACGGAGGAAATCCTCGACGTCCCGCCCCGCGACCTCCGCGCCGAGGTTCGCGACGAGGAACTCGTGGTAGTGGGCCGCGACGCGCTCGGACAGGAGCCCGCAGCGCTTGAGCGTCGGGATGACGAATCCCTGCACCGGCCCCAGCCGGCGGCCCTTCTCGGGCCGCTCGTCCATCTCCGGCATCTCCCGCTGGAGGCACGCGACGAGCTCCGCGACGTCGATCCCCGCCTCCGTCCAGATCGAGAGGACCGAGGCGAAGAGGGTCTCGGGCCGCCGGTTGTCGATGAGCGTCTTGGCGGCCGACAGCGCGAAGTCCTCGAGGCGACGGCGCCGGGCGTCGTCGAGCCGCGGCACGCAGCGGTCGACGTACTGCACACCGTAGGCGTGGTGGCGCGCCTCGTCCCGGGCCACGTAGGTCAGGAGGTCGCGCAGCAGCGGCTCCTTCGTGAGAGCGCGCATGTCGCGGAAACTGTAGAGCGCCAAGCCTTCCACGACGATCTGCATGCCGACGAGCTTCTCGAGCCAGTCCTCGGTCGCCAGCGTGTCGTCGAGCACGCCCTTCAACGCCGGGGCGATCGGCTGCACCTCGTCGAGCTTCTCGATGTAGCGCGCGAAGACCTCGACGTGGCGCGCCTCGTCCATCGTCTGGGTCGCCGCGTAGAACTTGGCGTCGGTGTGCGGCACGGCGTTCACGAGCTGGGCCGCGACCATGAGCGCTCCCTGTTCGCCGTGGAGGAAATTGCTGAGCCGGAAGGCCGCCGTCCGGCGCGTCACGTTCCACGCGACCTCCGGATCGAGGCTCCGCCAGTAGGAGGTGCGCTCGACCGGCATCGAGATGCCGAGCGGCGTCGTCGCGAACAGCTCCCGGTCGATCGGCCGGTCCCAGTCGATGTCGCGCTCCGCGACCCACTGGGCCTCGGTCGCCTTGTGGTAGAGGTTGCGGAGCTCGTCCACCTCGGGCCCGTAGCTCCACTGGTAGACGACCTTCATCGCGGTCTCGAGGTCGGGCGCCTGGGTCGGGGTCTGCAGGTCGAAGTCGTTCATCGCTTCCTCTCGTTGCCTTCGTTCGAAAGCCCGTCGATCACCCGGCGCGCCACGTCCGGCCGGTCCGTCACGATTCCGTCGACGCCGAGCCGCAGCAGCCGCTCGATCTCCCGGGGGTCGTCGATCGTCCAGACGTGGACCTCGAGGCCCGCCTCGTGGGCGG
>JAFMJW010000193.1 GCA_017853315.1 Alphaproteobacteria bacterium | reverse complement strand
GCCCCGCGCGTTGGTCGTCGTCGGCTGGTAGGCGCCGGACGCGGCGACGTGGGTCGAAGGGCGCGGCACCCAGCCGAGGTCCGCGTCCGGGCGGTAGTAGAAGCCCTCGCCGACGCGCAGGAACTTCGCGATCGCCTCGCGGTCCTTCGCCCCGAAGAAGTCCTCGAGACGACGGTACGCGAGGCCGTTGCGGGAGGCGACGAGCCGCAGCGCGGCGAAGCTCGAGAGCTCGAGCAGGCCCCAGGCGAGAAGCGCGAGCACGAGCTGCTCGCGGCCTCGTCTCGGGGATCCGGCTCCCGGTCGATCGGCCATCGTGTCGGTCGTGCGCCGGGCCGGACGGCTCAGCGTCCGCCCGCGGCCCGCGGTGCCGTCGCGACGTCGTGCGCGACCGGCGACGTCGGCCTCGCGTCCGCGTACCCCTGGACGATCCGCGCCATCTCGCCCACCACCGACGGCAGGTGGACGAGAAAACCCATGTGGCTCGCGTCGTACCACCGCACGTCGGACAGGCCCCAATCGCGGCTCATGCGGTCGACGACGTCTCGGTCGAAGAAGCGGTCGCTGGATGCGGCGAAGAGGTGGATCCGGTCGGCGGGAATCCGCGGCCGCAGCCCGTACCAGCCGATCCGCTCGACGAAGCCGCGGAAGTCGTCGGGCGACCAGCCGAAAGCGGCGAGCTGGCGCCGCATCGTGTGGAGCACGGGGGCATCGCGCACCATCGCTGCCAGGTCCATGTGCGCGATGATCGGCATCGAGAACGCGAACCGCTCCTCGAGGCAGGTGAGCCCGAGCGTGAGCGCGCCGCCGAGGCTCAAGCCGGCGACGCCGACCGGCCGCGGATCCTCGGCGAGCATCCACGAGAGCAGCGTCCGCGCGTCGTGCAGCGTCTGGCGCAGGGCCTCGAAGCTCCGCACGAGGTCGGCCGTCCAGAACAGCTCGCCACCGAAGATCGTCCCGCTCGGCGACCGCCGTCCGTGGAACGCGGGCTGGACCTGCACGATCTCGACGCCCATGCGGAGCGCCGAGGCCCCGACCATGCCGATCTCTTCGAGCACCGTCTCGGGCTGCATGAAGCCGTGGATGTAGAGGATCCGGGGCCTCTCCTCGTGTCCGCGGCCGCGCAGGCGGCGCGCGTAGACGGTGCGCGTCTCGTCGTAGGCCGACTCGAAGCTCCTGCGATAGCCCGGGGCGAGGGGCTCGTGGGTCGACCGGAAGACGACGTCCTCGCTCGCGAGGCCGGGCAGCTGCCAGCGCGGCGACACGGTCGCCACGGGCACGACCCCGGGTGCAGGGAAGAGCTCGTCGACCGAGAGCCCCTCGTAGACGTGAAGCTGCTCGCGCGTGTCGCGCGGCCGGGGCCCGAGGAAATGCAGGGCCGCGTCGGTGAAGAGCCCGGTCAGGTCGTCGAGATGGGTCGGGATCGCCACCCCGTCTGCCTCGCCTGCGCGCCGGGCCGGGTCAACCCCCGCCCGCGACGACGGCGAACCTCGGTCCGCTTCCGCGCCGACCGGTCCCCGGTTCCCCGGGGGCCCCGGGGCGCTCGACGGCGGCTCGGGGAGGCGGCGGTATCGGGCCGCGGCATGCTGTGGTAGGCCGCGGCCTGACCCCTTCGGGGAAGAAGGAGGACGACGATGCACGGACTGATTTCGAGATACTGGTGGGTGTTCCTCGTGCGCGGCCTCGCCGCGATCGTCTTCGGGCTGCTCGCGTTCTTCCAGCCCGGCATCACGCTCGAAACCCTCGTGCTCTTCTTCGGGGCCTACGCGCTGGTCGACGGGATCTTCTCGATCATCGCGGCCTTCGGCGGGCGCGAGCACACCGAGCACTGGTTCCTCCTGCTGCTCGAAGGCCTGCTCGGCGTCGCGGTCGGCATCATGACCTGGCGCTCGCCGGGCATCACGACGATCGCGCTGCTGCTCTACATCGCGGCCTGGGCGCTCGTGACCGGCGTGCTCGAGATCGTCGCCGCGGTGCGGCTGCGCAAGGAGATCGAGGGCGAGGGCTGGATGGCGCTCTCGGGCGTCCTCTCGATCCTGCTCGGGCTCTTCCTCATGTGGGCGCCCGGCGCGGGCGCGCTCGGCCTCGTGTGGGCGATCGGAGGCTACGCGATCGCCTTCGGGATCGCGCTCATCCTGCTCGGATTCGGGGTCAGGAAGTCCGCTCCGGTCGCCTGAGGAGCGCGACTCCCAGGACCCCGTCGGTCCGCCAGGGGTCGCCGCCCCCGTTGCGGCCCTCGCGGACGGGGTGAAAGTCCTCGAAGCGGCCGCGGTGCTCGACGCAGCCCGCGGCCGCGAGGTCGTCGAGCAGCCCGTCGCGCTCGCGGTCGACCTCGGCCTCGATGTGGTGGGTGACCTGCCCGGTCGTGTGGCTCAGTCCCACGCTGCGGTCGAAGGTGGCGGCCCCGATCCACGCCGGCCGGCCGCGGTGGTCCTCGCCCTCGCAGCGCCAGAATCGCACGTGGTGGCGCAGGCGCGCGTCGTGCCCCACCGGCTTCTCGAAGGCCAGGTCCTCGTGGCGGCCGAACAGGAAGAGGTCGCTCACCGGCGCGGTCGGGTAGGGGCGGTGCAGGAGCGCGCTGCCGACGATGCCGATCGAGGAGCGCAGCGTGATCGGGTCGGCCGGGAACCAGCCCGCAGCGTGCATCGCCCGCGCGACGTCGTCCTCGACACCGATCAGCGCCACGTTCAGCGGGTCGCCCGGGATGCCGTCCTTCGTCGTGACGACGCGCTCTCTCGCGGACAGCCCCGGGTGCCGGCGGCTCTTCCGGCGCCAGACGGCCGGCATGAGCAGGTAGGCGACCGCACCCCAGAGGGACACGCCGAGCGGCAGCAGGACGTGGGCGTCGTCGACCCGGTGCACGTCAGTCGCCCGTGGCCCCGCCGGCTCCCTCGGACTTGCCGCGGCGCTCGCCCATCTCCTGGATCAGGCTCGCGACGAGCGCGGTCCAGCCGGTCTGGTGGCTCGCGCCGAGCCCGCGGCCGTCGTCGCCGTGGAAGTACTCGGAGAAGGGCACGATGTCGCGCCAGAAGGGATCCTCGCGAAACAGGGCACGATCGCCGTGAACGGGGCGACGCCCGTCCGCACCCCGGAGGAAGATCGACACGAGGCGCGAGCTCAGGTCGTCGGCGACCTCGTCGAGCGAGAGCATCCGGCCCGAGCCGGTCGGCGACTCCACGCGGAAGTCCTCGCTGTAATAGGCGTGAAAGCGGCGCAGCGAGCGGACGACGAGGAAGTTGACCGGCATCCAGATGGGCCCGCGCCAGTTCGAGTTGCCGCCGAACACGCCGGTGCGCGACTCGCCCGGCTCGTAGTCGACCTGCGAGCGGACGCCGTCGGCTTCGAACACGAAGGGATGGTCCGCGTGCCAGCGCGAGAGCGAGCGGATGCCGTGGGGCGACAGGAATTCGCCGGGGTCGAGCATGCGTGCCAGGACCCGCTTCATGCGGACGCCGCGCAGGATCGCGAGCAGCCGGCGCTCGCCGAGCCCCGGCTCGAACCAGCGCGAAACGAGGGCCGCGACCTTGGGGCGATGCTGGACGAACCACTCGAGGCGCTTGCGGAAGCCCGGGAGCCGCTCGACGTAGGACGGCTCGATCGTCGCGACCGCGAACAGGGGGACGAGCCCGACCATCGAGCGCGTGCGGAGGTGGAAGGGCGGCTGCTTCTCGATCTGCAGCACGTCGTAGTAGAACCCGTCCTCGTCGTCCCACATGTCGATCCCGAGGCCGGCCACGTGGTTCATCGACGCGACGATGAACAGGAAGTGCTCGAAGAACTTGGTCGCGATGTCCTCGTACACGTCGTCGTCGAGCGCGAGCTCGAGCGCGATCTCCATCAGGGTGAGCGCGAACATGCCGACCCACGAGGTCCCGTCGCTCTGCTCGAGGAAGCCCCCGGTCGGCAGCGGCTTGCTGCGGTCGAAGACCCCGATGTTGTCCATGCCGAGGAAGCCGCCCTCGAAGACGTTGTTGCCGGCGAGGTCCTTGCGGTTCACCCACCAGGTGAAGGTCAGCATGGACTTGTGGAAGACGCGCTCGAGGAACGCCCGGTCCCCTTTGCCGGTGCGCTCCTGCTCGATGCGGTAGACCTGCCAGGCCGCCCAGGCGAGGAGCGGCGGGTTCACGTCGCCGAAGTTCCACTCGTAGGCCGGGATCGCGCCGTCGGGATGCTGGTACCACTCGCGCCCGAGCAGGATGAGCTGCTGCTTGGCGAACTCGGGATCGATCAGCGCGAAGGGCACGCAGTGGAACGCGAGGTCCCAGGCCGCGAACCAGGGGTACTCCCACTTGTCGGGCATCGAGATGACGTCCGCCGCGCCGAAGTGGAGCCAGTTCGCGTTGCGCCCGGTCATCCGCGACTCCGGCGGACTCGGCTGGAGAGGGTCCCCGAGCAGCCAGCGACGGACGTTGTACTCGTAGTACTGGCGCGTCCAGAGGAGACCCGCGAAGGCGCGGCGCTGCACCATCCGCTCGTCGTCGGTCAGCGAGGCCGGCTGCAGGTCGGCCCAGAACTCGTCGGCTTCCCTGCGCCGCTCGTCGAAGATCCCGTCGATCTCGCTCGCCTGGGGCGACGAGAGCGGCCGGTGGTCGGCGGTCTCGCGGCCCAGCCGCATGCGGACCACGGCCGACCCGCCGGCGGGGATCCGCAGCACGTAGTGTCCGGCGGCCTTGGTCCCCTCCTCGGCGGGGTTGGTCGCGTCCTTCTCGCCGTCGACGACCGCGCGGTGGAAGGCGTCCTTCACCCACGGCGTCGGGTTGGGCGTGCCGTAGAGGCGACGGACGTTGGTCTCGTTGTCGGTGAAGAGGAGCGCGGGCGCGACGGACGAGAGCTGCTTGCCGGCTCCGTCGAGCACGACGGCGTCGGCGAGACCGAGCAGGAAGTCGCCGAGTTTCTCGTGGCGTGCCGCGACGGCGCGCGGCGCGAACGGGAAGCGCTGGAGACGGGGCCGCGGGATCCCCGGCTCCCAGCTCCAGGTGTTGCGGAACCAGAGCGTCGGCAGGACGTGGAGGTCGGCGTCCTCGGGGCTCCGGTTCTCGATCCGGAACCGGATCGCGAGGTCGTCGGGCGCCGCCTTCGCGTACTCGACGAACACGTCGAAGTACTTGCGCTCGTCGAAGATCCCGGTGTCGGCGAGCTCGAACTCCGTCTCCTCGCGCGTGCGCGCGCGGTTCTTCTCGAGGAGTTCCTCGTAGGGAAACGCCGCCTGCGGATACTTGTAGAGCATCTGCAGCCACGACGAGGTCGGGGTCGCGTCGAGGTGGTACCAGTAGTCCTTCGCGTCCTCGCCGTGGTTGCCCTCGGGGCCCGACAGCCCGAAGAAGCGCTCCTTCAGGATCGGGTCGCGGCCGTTCCAGAGGGCGAGCGCGAAGCAGAGCAATTGGTCGGAATCGCACAGTCCGGCGATGCCGTCCTCGCTCCAGCGGTAGACGCGCGATCGGGCATGGTCGTGGGGAAAGTAGGCCCACGCGTCGCCGTTCGCGCTGTAGTCCTCCCGGACGGTGCCCCATGCGCGATCGGCGACGTAGGGGCCCCAGTCGATCCAGCGCTTGCGGTCTTCGACGAGGCGGCGGGCTTCGCGCGTGGGCATCGGAATCTGGATACGTCTTGCGGCGCCCGCGTGAAAGAGGGGCGGGCGGGGAGGGCCGCCGGAGCCGGGCCGAGGTTTGTCGGGCCCGGGAGCCTGCGCTAGCGTCGGCGCGTTCGACGGCCGCCCGGGGGGACGTCCTCTCCCGGGGCTCGTCGATCCATCCACGAAAGCGAGGATTCCAGCATGGCGATCAAGCAAGGAGACAACCTCCCCGAGGTCCAGATCACCGAGGTGGTCGACGGCAAGCCGAACCCGGCGAACCTGGGCGAGCTCTCGAAGGGCAAGCGCATCGTGGTCTTCGCGGTGCCCGGTGCGTTCACCCCGACGTGCTCGATGAAGCACCTGCCGGGCTTCGTCGAGCAGGCGGGCGCGATCAAGGGAAAGGGCGTGGCCGACGTGTTCTGCCTGTCGGTGAACGACCCGTTCGTGATGGACGCCTGGGGCAAGCAGACCGGCGTCGCGGGCAAGGTTCGCATGCTCGCCGACGGCAACGGCACGCTCACCCGCGCGCTCGGGCTCGTGCTCGACGGCAGCGGCTTCGGTCTCGGCGAGCGCTCGCAGCGCTACGCGATGGTCGTGCGCGACGGCGTCGTCGAGAAGCTCTTCGTCGAGCCCGGCCCGGGGCTCACGGTGTCGAGCGCCGAATCGGTGCTCGGAAGCCTCTGAGCGCGAGCGCCGCGCTCGATGCCGGCGCTCAGCGCCGGTAGTCGGTTCCCGCGTCGCGGCGGTGCTGGAGCGCACCGCCGCGACGCCACATCCAGCAGGAGTCGGGCAGGCCGCCGGTCTCGGCCCCTCCGCCCTTCGCCCAGGGCACCTGCGTCCAGGTGTCGACGAACGAAGCGAAGCACTGCACGGTCGTCGGCGCGAGCAGCAACAGCGCGTCGAGCAGCGGTCGGTCGTCCCCGG
>JAFMJW010000192.1 GCA_017853315.1 Alphaproteobacteria bacterium | reverse complement strand
CACGCCGACGCCGACGCCGACGCGCACGCCGACGCCGACGCCCACGTCGACCCCCGCCCCGACCGCGACTCCGGCCCCGACGCCCACGCCAACGCCCGCGCCGACGGCCACGCCCGTGCTCGCCTGTCCGCTCGCCCCGCTGCCGCCGGGCTCGTGCTTCCTCACGCTGGTCTCCGGGGCTTCCTCGCTCTCGCTCAAGACCGACCCGTCGAATCCGTCCCGCGACCAGCTGCAGTGGAAGTGGCAGAAGGGCGAGGCGCTCGCGCTCGCCGACTTCGGCAACCCGCGGCAGTCGACCGGCTACGCGCTCTGCATCTGGGACGGCAACTCGACGCTGGTCTCGACCACGCGCATGCCCGCGGCCGGCACCTGCAAGAACGGCGTCGCGTGCTGGACCCAGTCGAGCACCACGTTCCAGTACAAGGACGACGACCTCACGCCGACCGGCATCCAGCTGCTCAAGCTGAAGGCCGGAGGCGACGGGTCGTCGAACGTGCAGGCGAAGGGCAAGGGCGCCCTGCTGCCCGATCCCTCGTACCCGATCGCGGTGCCGGTGGTCGTGCAGCTCGTCGACTCGAACGGCGACTGCTGGGAGTCGACTTTCGGCAACGCGTTCCTGCCGAGCAGGAACCTCGCGGGGCCGCCCGGGCTGTTCAAGGCCAAGTCGGATTGAGAGGCGACGCGTGAGAGCGTCGTTCCGCCGGGCGGTCCGGCCCGCCGCGCTCCTCCTCCTCCTCGCTGCCGCGCGAGACGACGCGCGGGCCGACGACGTCGCTTCCGTCACGGGCACTTCGATCGCCGTCCCGGTCGCGGGGGTCGCGGACTGGGCGAGCCGGCGGGAGCGCGAAGCGCGCGGGCCCGTCGCGGGGCGGACGGCCGGCGGAACGTCGATCGAGCACCCGCCCCTGCCGGGACGTCGCCCGCTCGGCGTGGCGCTGCCGCCACCGCCACGGACACCGGCATCGAGCGTCGAGGAACCGGCCGCGCCCTCGTCGTCGACGGCGTCGGCGATCGCGCCCGGGATCGCGCCGTCCCCGGAATCGCCGGCGCTTTCCTCGACGCTCGGCTTCGAGGCGCTCCCCGACGACAACACGCGGGTCCCGCCGGACACCGACGGCGCCGTCGGCCCGGCGCACCTCGTGACGATGCTGAACACGCAGGTCCGCATCCAGGACCGCGCCGGCACGGATCTCGGCACGGTCTCGCTGTCGAGCTTCTGGACCGGCGGCACCGGCCTCTCGGGCAAGCCGTTCGACCCGCGCGTCTTCTACGACGCGCAGGCCGGCCGCTTCCTCGCGGTCGCCGACGCGAACGGCAAGACCGCGGACTCCCAGGTCTGGCTCGCGGTGAGCGCGACCTCGGACCCGACGGGCAGCTGGACCTTCTGGTCCTTCGACGCCGACGCGAGCGGCCTCGACTGGGCGGACTTCCCCGGCGTGGGATTCAACGCGACCTGGATCGCGATCGCGCAGAACATGTTCGCGATCGACGGGCTCTCGTTCAGTGGCGTGAAGATGTGGGTCGTCGACAAGGCGAGCGCGCTCGCGGGCGGCCCGCTCGTCGCGACCGTGTTCCCGACCGGCTTCGACCTCGCCGCGTCGGGCATCCCCGGGGCGACGCTCCAGCCCGCCGTCACCCACGACGCGTCCGAGGCGGCGCTCCACGTCGTCGACCTCTCGCAGGTGCTGGTCGACGGCGTGCACGCGCTGCGCCTGTCGAGGATCGTCGGGACGGGCGACGCCCCCTCGTGGGAGCCGCTGCCGGGCTCGCGGATCCCGGGCACCGGGCTCCTGCCGGTGGAGATCGACTTCTCCGACGAGGTCTTCCCGCCCCGCCAGCCCGGCAGCATCTCGCGCCTCGACGGGGGTCGCGTCGTCGTCCCGAGCAGCCCCTCGTTCCGCAACGGTCGTCTCTGGACCGCGCACGTCGGCGGCTGGCCGTGGTGGAAGCCCGTCGATCGCGACGTCGTGCTCTGGTACGAACTCGACCCGGCCGTGTTCGCCGCGACCGGCGAGGGGATCGCGCAGAGCGGGATCGTCGACCCGGGCGCGGGCTCGGCCGTGATCTACCCGAGCATCGCGGCGAATCGCTTCGGCGACGCGGTGATCGGCTTCACGCGCTCGGACGCGACGCGCTTCCCCGAGGCCGCCTGGGTCGGCCGCGCGGGCACCGACCCGCCGGGCACGCAGTCGCCGATCTGGGTCTCGCGGACGGGCGAGGACGCCTACTTCAAGAACTTCGGCTCGGGTCGCAACCGCTGGGGCGACTACAGCGCGACGGTCGTCGACCCGCTGGACGACGAGACGCTCTGGACGATCCAGGAGTACGCGGCGGCGCCGGTCGGCGACGGCCGCGACGACGATCGCTGGGGGACGTGGTGGACGCGCGTGTCGACCACGCCGCCGTTGCCGACGCCGACGCCCTCGCCCGTGCCCGCCTGCGGGCCCTCGCCGCGCGCGGGCTGCCGCGCCGCAGGCTCGGGCGGCGGCCTGCTCGCCTTCTCGCAGGGCCGGACCCCGGACCGCGACCAGCTGCAGTGGAAGTGGCAGCGGGGGGCCGCGACCTCGGTCGCCGACTTCGGCGACCCGACGGGTACCACCGCCTACCGGCTCTGCCTGTGGGCGGGAGGCGCGACGCTCGCCGAACTGCGCATTCCCTCGCAGTCGCAGCGACCGCTCGGCTGCCGCGTCTCGAACCCGCGGCCGTGCTGGAAGTCGACCTCGTCGGGCTTCGTCTTCACGGATCCCGACCGTACCGGCGACGGCGTCGGCTCGGTGAAGTTCGCCGCGGGCGCGGACGGGCGCGCCTCGATCTCCGTGTCCGCCCGCGGCCCGCGCCTTCCCGACCCCGCGCGCCCGTTCGCGCTGCCGGTGGTCGCGCAGATGCTCTCGACGACCGGCGAGTGCTGGGAGTCGACGTTCTCCGCGCCGGCCGCGCAGAACCTCGCCGGACCGCCCGGCGCGTTCCGCGATCGCGCGGACTGAGCGCGCGCGTCGCCGGTGCCCGCGGGCGCGACTGGCGGCCGCGCGGCGGGCGGTGGTAGGCCAACGCCCGGGAGGTGCACCATGGCGATCGAGGAACGGCTCGGCGAAGAGCTCAAGCAGGCGATGCGCACGAAGGACCAGCGCACGCTCGACGTCGTCCGCATGATCAAGTCCAAGATCGCGGAGCGGCGCACCGCCAAGGGCGCGGGCCCGATGGACGAGGCCGCGGTGCAGGAGGTCGTCGCCGCCTACCGCAAGCAGATGCAGAAGGCGTCCGAGGAGTACGCGAAGCTCGGCGACCGGGGCGCCGCGCAGGTCGAGCAGCTCCGCTTCGAGATCGAGTTCTGCGGGCGTTTCCTGCCGGCGCAGATGGACGAGGCGGCGCTGCGCACGCTGGTCGGGGAGCGCATCGCCGCCCTCGGCGTGACCGACCCGAAGCAGGTCGGCCGCCTGGTCGGCGACGTCATGAAGACCCACAAGGGCCAGGTCGAGGCCGGGGACGTGAAGCGGGTCGCCGAGGCGATCCTCGCCGGGGGCTGAAGCCTCAGGCCGCCGGCTCGCGGCGGGACGCCCGCGACGCGAGCCAGCTGCGCAGTTCCTTGCCGGCGCGGCGCCGCAACTCCTCGTTCACGTCGAAGCGCTCGAGCGCGAGCCGCAGGGCGCGTGCGCCGGTCTCGACCGGGTGGGCCCGGAAGAAGGTCGCGACCTCGCGCCGGTGCTCGCGCGTCTGCAGCGCGGAGGTGGCCTCGATGAGCCGCGACGCCATCATGGGCGGCAGGCGGCGCGACAGCCGGTCCCACTCGCGCTGCACGAAGAACCACGCCTGCTCGCGCGCGTGCCGGTTGCCGAACAGGCGGATCAGCAGGAACGCGACGTCCTGGGTCGGGATCTCCGCGGTGAGCGTCGTCGCGAGCGCGCGCTCGATCGCCTCGGGAATCCGGAAGTCGGCGAGCGCGAGCTGGAAGCGGCGCCGCTCCTGCGGCGTCTTCGCCTGCCCGACGGCCGCGCGCAGCCGTTCGAACCGGTCGAGGTCGCCGTCGCGGGCGGCGATCGCCACCAGCGGCTCGGCGAGGTTCGGCTCCAGCGACTTGCGGTCGGCGAGGTAGGCGACGAAGCGCTCGCCGACCCGGGCGGCCACCTCCGGGTCCTCGCCGAGCAGTCCGTGGATGCGCAGGATCGAGGCGCGTCGGAGGCGGTCGTCCTCGGTCTCGCCGCGCGAGGGCGACCAGCCGAGCTTCGCCCACGCGGGCCCGAAGGTGGCGCGGATCCACTCCTGCACCGAGGCGCGCGCCTCGGGTGCGGCCGCGTCGCAGATCTGGTCGTCGAGGAAGGCGAGCTGGGCCGCGACCGTGTCGAGCACCTCGTAGTCGGTCTCGTCGCCCAGCCGCGAGACGATGTCGAGGTGGCTGCGCAACTGCGCCCGCCCCGCGCGCACCGCCGCCCACTGGTGACCGACGAGCCCCATGCGCTCGACGGGGTCGAGCGCGCCCTGCAGGTCGGCCCCGAGCGCCGACAGGCACGCCTGGTCGTGCAGCACCCGGAAGAAGCCGCCCTCGGCGGCGTTGCCGTAGATCCATGCCGGGGCCTTCGCGCCCGCCTGCACGCGACCCTTGCGCGCGCGCAGGAGCTCGCGCACGAGCTTCGGCTGGGAGCCGGGCTTGCCGCCCACCTTCACGACGAGCGGAACCGGCCACGTGGGCGGCGGATCCTCGCGAGGCACCCGCGTCGTCGGACTCGCGAGGAAGCGCTCCTGCGAGAGGACGATCTCGGCGCCGCCCGGCTTCTCCTCGGTCGAGAACGAGACGATCGGGAAGCCCGGCTGGCGGATCCAGGCGCGCGCGACCTGCGCGACCGGCTGGCCCGAGGAATCCTCGAGCGCCTTCCAGAGGTCGGCCGCGACCGCGTTCGACTCCTTGTGGCGGCGGATGTACGCGCGCACGCCCTGGCGGAACTTGTTCGGGCCGAGGTAGTGCTCGAGCATCCGGACGACCGACGCGCCCTTCTCGTAGGTGATCGCGTCGAAGTTCTCGGTGGCCTGCGCGGCGTTCTCGACCTCGCTGTAGACGGGGTGCGTGTTCGCGAGCGCGTCGAGCGCCATCGCGGCCGCGCGGTGGGGCTCGAAGTTGTTCCACATGCGCCACTGCGGCTTCCACTCGTCGACGACCTTGAAGGCCATCCAGGTCGCGAACGCCTCGTTCAGCCAGAGGTCGTCCCACCACTTCATGGTGACGAGGTTGCCGAACCACATGTGCGCGAGTTCGTGCGCGATGACCTCGGCGACGCGCTTCTTCTCGGCGACCGTGATCGTCTCGGGGTCGACGAGCAGCAGGGTTTCGCGGAAGAAGACGGCTCCGACGTTCTCCATCGCGCCGGCCTCGAAGTCGGGCACCGCGACCAGGTCGAGCTTCTCGTAGGGGTAGGGCAGGTCGAACCAGGCCTCGAGCCGCTTCAGGCACTCGACCGCCGCGTCGAGCGAGAACGACGTGAGGCCCGACTTCCCGGGCGCCGACCACACGCGGACGGCGGTCTTGCCGACGTGCTTCACCGCCGAGCTCTCGAGCTCGCCCACGGCGAGCGCGCAGAGGTAGGTCGACATCCTCGGCGTCGTCTTGAAGTGGCGCGTGGCGGTGCCGTAGGCGTTGCGGTCGACCCGCTCGACCGCGCTGTTCGAGATCACGGTGAGGTTCGTCTCGGTCGTGACCGAGAAGGTGAACTTCGCCTTGTACTCGGGCTCGTCGAAGCACGGGAAGAAGCGGCGCGCGTCGGCCGCCTCGAGCTGCGTGAAGGCGTAGCGCCTCCCCCCGCTCGACGCCTTGTAGAGACCGCGCAACTTCTCCTGGAGCGGCCCGTGGTAGCCGATCGCGAGCCGGACGTACCCGGCCGCGAGCGGGCGGAGGAACTTGATCTCGACCGTCTCGCGGGGCGCGTGCGGGACGATCGCCACCGCGGACTGTCGCATCGCGACCGGGCCCGCGCCGGCGGAAGGCTGGCGGCCGCTCATCCAGGGCCGCGTCGCCGTCGAGTCGGGCACGTCGGGGTAGGCGACCTCCGCGTGGTCGATCGAGATGTCGGCGCAGTGGAGCTCGATCGAGGGCGTCGCGCGCTTGAGATCGAGGTCGATGATGATCTCGCCGCGGAACTTTCCCTGGACGAGGTCGGGCAGGACGTGGACCCGGTACTCGCGCGGCCGGAAGTCGGGCGACAGCCGGAACGCCGAGTCGGTCATGCGCTGGAGCCCGGCCTTGCGGGGATCGGTCTTGCCGGGTTTCCCGTCGCCTTCCTTCTCGTCGCCCGCCGGGGCGGCGGCCTTGGCGGGCTCCGCCTCCCCGTCCCCGGGCTCGTCGTCCTCCGGCGTGTCCTCGTCGTCGTCGAGATCGTCGTCGAGATCGTCGTCGATCAGGCTCGACGACGTGGCCGCGCGTGCCGCCGGCGCAGGCGAGGCCTTGGCGCGCCTGGCCTCGGCGGCGAGCGCCGCCTTTTCCCTGGCGGCGGCGTCCTTGGCGCGCCTGGCCTCGGCGGCGAGCCTCGCCTTTTCCTTGGCGGCGGCGTCCTTGGCACGCCTGGCCTCGGCGGCGAGCCTCGCCTTTTCCCT
>JAFMJW010000191.1 GCA_017853315.1 Alphaproteobacteria bacterium | reverse complement strand
GGCCGGATCGGCGCGACCGCGCGCGAAGAGGACTTCATCGAGCACCTCTTCGTCGCGAGCACCCTCGACAACATCCTGTTCTTCACCTCGAAGGGCCGGGTCCACTGGCGCAAGGTGTACGAGATCCCCTCGGGAAGCCGGGTCGCTCGCGGCAAGGCGATCGTGAACCTGCTGCAGCTCGCGGCCGACGAGAAGATCACGGCCTTCCTGCCGCTCACGGAGTTCGCGCCGGGACGCTCGGTGTTCTTCGCGACCCGGCGCGGGGTGGTGAAGAAGACCGAGGTGATGGCGTACTCGAACCGCCGCTCGGCGGGCGTGAACGCGATCGGTCTCGAGGACGGCGACAGCCTGGTCGGGGTGCGGCTGGTGGAGCCCGGCCAGGAGATCCTGCTCTCGACGCGCACCGGGCAGGCGATCCGGTTCCGCGAGGACGACGTCCGCAACATGGGCCGGACGGCCTACGGCGTGCGCGGCATCACGCTCGAGGGCGACGACGAAGTCGTGAGCGTCGACGTCCTCACGCCGGGCCGCTCGATCCTGACCGTGTCCGAGAAGGGCCAGGGCAAGCGCAGCGACCTCGACGAGTACCGGCTCCAGTCTCGCGGCGGCAAGGGCATCATCACGATGAAGCTCGCCGAGAAGACGGGCGACGTCGTGGGCACGGTGCAGGTGGCGGACGACGACGAGGTGATGATGGTGACCGACCGCGGCCGCCTGATCCGCATCCGGGTGCGGGACATCCGGGTGATCGGGCGCAACACGCAGGGCGTGCGCCTGCTCGACGTCGACGACGGCGAGCGCGTGGTCGCCGTGGCGCGCGTGGTCGACAAGGGAGCGGACGGGGAAGCCGCCGTCGACGACGGATCGGGCCCGGAGCCCGAGCCGACGGCGTAGGCGGGCCGCGCCGGGACGCCCGGCGCGGCGAGGACCGTTCGGGGGTCTGCCGGCCCGTGTCAGGTCGCGAGGGTGGTGCGCGCGGCCATCCGCTGCGGCACCGAGAAGAACGCGTCGCCGATCGCGAGCGCCTCGTCGAGGTCGCGAGCCGAGCCGATGCGCCTCCAGAGTTCGTGGCCGAAGTCGAGCCAGCGCGAGCCCCAGTGGGCGAAGAACCGGAGCCGCTTCGAGGCGTCGGCGGGAGCGAAGGAGGCGCGCGCGGCCTCGACGAAGGTCCGCAGCGCGTTCGCGAACTCGGCGCCTTCCTCCCACGGGTCCGCCGGCGGCTCGCCCGTGCGCCCCTGCGGCGCCGGCCAGCCGAGCGCCGTGCCCACCTGCCAGTAGATCCACGGGCGCGCCGCCGACGCGCGTCCGATCATGACCCCGTCGCAGCCGGTCTCGCGCAGCATCTCGATCGCGTCCCCGGCGGTCTGCACGTCGCCGTTGCCGACGACGGGGATCGAGACGGCGTCCCGCACCCGGCCGACGTATTCCCAGCGCGCGCGACCCCGTCGCTGCTGGGCGGCGATGCGCGGGTGCAGCGTGATCCAGGCGGCTCCGGCCTGCTCGAGCATGAGGGCGAATTCCACCAGGTAGGCCGGGTCGTCGGAGATCCCCGTCCGGAGCTTCACCGAAACGGGCACGGTCGAATGCCGGACGGTGGTGCGCACGACCTCCTCGGCGTAGCGCGGGTCGCCCATGAGCGCGACGCCCCAGTTGTGCTTCAGGGCCTTCGAGACGGGACAGCCCATGTTGATGTCGATGCCGGCCGGGCGCATCGCGGCGAGCTTCGCGAGGGAGGAAGCGATGAAGCGCTCCTCGTTCGCGAGAAGCTGGGGCACGAGCGGCGGCTCGTGCTGCGGGACGAACGCGGTCTCGGGCCGGTCGCCGATGCGCTCGGTGGGCAGGCGCCGCGACGACAGCATCTCGGTGAACGCGAGCGTGCGGGCCTCCGCGGGAAGGTAGGAGGCGACCGTCTGGCGGAGCGCCGTGTGCGAGAGCCCGACCATCGGCGCGAGGAAGACCGGGAAGTCGACCTCGACCCCGCGGGCCGCGAGCGTTCGCCAGCGTTCGGTCGGGGGAGTGAAGGGCGCGCTCGCGCCAGCGGCGGACTCGCCCGCGCCCCGTGCCAGGGTCGCGTTCAGCGGGTGGGCCGGGACGCGGAGGCGGCGCTCGCCGGGAGGCCGCCGGTCCCCGGCGTGATCATCGCGCGCGAAGCCGACGGGGGCGCCTTGAGCGTCGTCGCCATGGCCTCGGGCGAGGAAACCTTGTCGATGCGGGCGCGCTCCTTGCGGTGGCGGCGATCAGTCTCTTCGCCGCGGCGGATCTCCGCGTAGTGGTCCGTGAGCGAGCCGCGGATCTGGCCGGTCTGGATGTCGTAGGTGCTGACGCCGCGGTCGACCAGGTTGTAGGGGTCGAGAGCCGGGTCGCGCAGGGGAAGTCGGGTCGCGTCGTTCAGCGACTTGAACAGGCGCTGGTCGTGCGAGGCCTTCGAGAACCGGGAGAAACCCATGCCGCGGTCGGGGTGGAGGACGACGTCCGGCGGCAGCCGGCGCTTGGTCTTCGCCCGGGCCGGCTCCGCGCCGAACGCGACGAGGGTCGCCGCCACGAGGGCGATCGCGATCCCGCAGCGAGCGGTGCGGGTGGAGACGGTTCCGAAGCGGCGAGGCATCGGGGTCGAGCCTACCTCGGCGACCTCGGCTGCGCGACCCCGGATCAGGCCGTCCCCGGGGCACCGGTTGCCCCTCGGTCGGGCCCCGGGGGCGCTCGTCGGCCGTTGCCGCTGGCGGTCGCGAATGGCAACACCCGGCATGGTCCGGGTCTCCTGCGGTGCCTCGAGGTTGCCCGACGGTGCCGATGCCGCGCGGGAAGTCGCGACGCAGGCCGGGCGAGGCCTCGGGGGTGAGCGCGCCCGGGCAGCGGTCTTCTTCGCGACCTCGGGCCACGGCCCGGCGCTCGGGCGCTTCGAAATGGCGCTGCGCGCGGCCACCGGCGCCTCCTCGATCGCGGGATGCAGTGCCTCGGGGGTGGTGTGGCCGGGGGGCGAGGCCGAGCGCGGCCCGGCCGTCGCCGCACTCGCGATCTCCGGGGACTTCGAAGTGCGACGATTCTTCGTCCCCTCCCTGCGGGGTCGTGCCGAGGAGGTCGGCCGCGAGATCGGTCGGGAGGCCGCGATGCTCGAGCGGGAGCCGCGCTCGATCCTCCTGCTCGCCGACAGCTATGCGCTCGCTCCCGACGAGCTGCTCGCCGGGATCGAGCGGCTCGCCCCCGACGCGGTCGTGGTCGGCGCGGGTGCGACCGAGACGGAACACACCGGCGAGACGACCGTCGTCGCCGGCGGTCGATGCGCTGCCAACGCGGTCGCGGGCCTCGCGTTCGGCGGACTGCGCCTTCGCACCCGCGTGAGCCTCTCCTGCGCGATCGTCGGCGAGTGGCGGACGGTGACCGCGTGCACGGGAAACCGGATCCTCGCTCTCGACGGCCGTCCGGCGCTGCCCGCCTGGCTCGAGTGCCTTCCCGCGAGCCTGCGGGAGGAGATGCGCGACGGGCTGCGGGCGACGCTCGCCGCGCTGGCACCCCCGGGGGCCGCGGTGGCGGCTTCCGAGTCGGTAGTCGTCCGGCCGATCGTCGGTGCGGATCCTCGCGACGACTCGATCCTGCTCGGCGACGAGGTGGTCCCCGGCACGCGCTTCGCCGTGGCCGTCCGCGACGCCGCGGTCGCGAGGGAAGCGCTCGGAGCCGACCTCGATCTCTTCCGGTCGGAGGGACCGGAGGTCGCCGGCGCGTTCTACTTCTCGGGGGCCGAACGCGGGGAGTCCCTGTTCGGGCACCCCGACGTCGAGTCGGCCTACCTCGCCCGGGGACTCGGCGAGACGCCGATCGCCGGGCTGTTCTGCGGAGCGGAGTTCGCGCCCTCGGGCGGCCGCAACCGCTTCCACCAGCATGCGGGCGTGCTGGTCGGCCTCGAACGGGGCTGACCGACGCCGAAAGGTTCCGCCGTGCGCATTCTTCCCGTCCCCGTCCTGCAGGACAACTACAGCTGGCTCGTCGTCGACGAGGCCGATCGAACCGCCGCGGTGGTCGACTGCGCGGAGGTGGCCCCGGTGCTCGAGGCCGCGAGAGCGGAGGGCGTCCGCGTCACGGCCGTGCTGTCCACGCACCACCACTTCGACCACGTCGGTGGCAACGAGGAGCTGGCGCTCGCGACCCCGGTCCGGGTCTACGGCAACGCCGACGACGCCTCGCGCATCCCGGCGCTCACCGACGGCGTGCGCGCGGGGGACCGGGTCCACCTCGGGGGCTCGGTCGCGGAGGTGATCTTCATCCCGGCCCACACGAGCGGGCACATCGCGTACCACTTCCCGCGCGAGCGGGTCGTCTTCACCGGCGACACGCTCTTCGTCGCCGGCTGCGGCCGCCTCTTCGAGGGAGACCCGGGCCAGATGATGTCGTCGTTGGGGCGCCTCGCAGCGCTACCCGACGACACGCGGGTCTACTGCGGGCACGAGTACACGGTGCGCAACCTCGAGTTCGCCGCGACGCTCGAGCCCGGCAACCGCGCGATCGCCGACAAGCTCGCCTGGGCGCGCTCCTGCCGGGCCGAGGGGCGCCCGACGGTGCCGACGACGCTCGCCTCCGAGCGGGCGACGAATCCGTTCCTGCGCTGGTCGAGCCCCGAGCTTCGCGCCTCGGTGCGGGAGCGCTGCCCCGAGGCGGGCGACGACGACCTCGAGATCTTCGCCTGCACGCGTCGGCTGAAGGACTCGTTTTGAGCGGCTCGCCCGAGCCCACCGACGGACCGGGCGCGGTCGCCCGGATCCCGGCCGGTGCGCGGGTCCTGCTGCCGCACGGGTGCATCGAGCCGCTGTCGGTCTTCGACGCGCTCGGCGCCTCGGCCGGGCAGCCGGACCTCCCGCCGCATCTGTACGTGGGCCTGCACTTCGGGACCTACGGGTTTCTCGGTCCGCGCCGCGAGCAACCGGACCCGTCGACCGGAGCCCTGTCCGACGGCTGGCGCTTCTCCACCTGGCAGGTCGGGCCCGCGATCCGCGGGGCGATGTCGCGCGGCCGGATCGGCTTTCTCCCGGCGCGCTTCCGCGACCTGCCGCGGCTGTTCGGCCGGGGCGGTGCACTCGCGGCCGACGTGGTCGTGCTGCAGTGCGCGCCGCCGCGCGGGGACCGCGCGAACCTCGGCATCTCGTGCTCCATCTTCCCGGCGGCGATCGAGGCGGCGAAGCTCGTGATCGCCGAGATCCACCCGGACATGCCGTGGACGCGCGGGTCGACCGAGATCCCGCTGTCGCGCATCGACCTCGTCACCGAAGCGACGGGACCGCTCTGCACGCTCCCCCGCGCGGTTCCCGACGACGTCGACCGCGCGATCGTCGAGCGCGTGCTCGGACTCGTCCCGCCGGGAGCATGGGTGCAGCTCGGCGTCGGGGCCGTTCCGGACTGCATCCTCGCGCGACTCGCGGAGGTGCCCGGTGTTCGGCTCCACTCGGGCATGCTGACGGACGCGCTCACCGACTTCCTGGACGCGTCGGGGCCCGACGCGCGCGTCGTCACCGGCGAGCTCGAAGGGTCGCTCGAGGCCTATCGTCGCGCCGCGGCGGACCCGCGGGTCGAGCTGCGGCCGACGACGCTCGTCCACGACGTTCCGTACCTGGGTTCGCTCGAGCGCTTCGTGTCGATCAACTCCGCGATCGAGGTCGACCTCTCCGGGCAGGTGAACGGCGAGGCGATCGACGGAGCGCAGGTGAGCGGCGTCGGCGGGAGTCTGGATTTCGTCGAGGCCGCCCGGTACTCGCCCGGCGGCATGTCGATCATCGCGCTGCGCTCGACCGCCCGCGGCCGCTCCCGCATCGTGGCCCGGCTGCGCGAAGGCACCCCGGTCTCGGTGCCGCGCTTCGCGGTCGACGTGGTCGTGACCGAGCACGGGGTCGCGCGGCTCGCGGGCCTCGATCTCGAGCAGCGCGCCCGCGCCCTGGTGGACGTCGCGTCGCCCGACGCGAGGCGCGAGCTGGGCGAGGCCTTCGAGCGGATTTCGCGGGGCACGCCGCCCCGGGAGGGAAGACATGGCTGAGATCGAGTTGACCCGGAAGGACGGCGTCGCGACGCTGCTCGTGAACCGCGCGGAGCGCCGCAACGCGCTCTCGTCGCCGATGATGGCGGAGATGGCCCGGCTGGTCGCCGAGGTCGACCGGGACGACTCGGTCCGCGTCCTCGTCCTGACGGGGGCCGGGAAGGTCTTCTGCTCCGGGCTCGACCTGGGTGCGATGGGCCAGACCCCGGGCGAGCCCGCGCTGGAGCGGGAACTCGTCGACCGGGTGCTGCTGCCGCTCGACCGCCTCTCGAAGCCGACCATCGCGGCGATGAACGGCGACGCGCTGGCGGGCGGGCTGGAACTCGGGCTGCACTGCGACGTGCGGCTCGCGGTTCCGACGGCCCGCTTCGGGATGCCGGTCGCGAAGATCGGCATCGTCGTTCCCTACCCGCTCCTGCTGAAGCTGGTCGACCTCGTCGGCCCGGCGACGACGAGCGAGCTCCTGTTCACCGGCGAGCCGATGTCGGCGGACCGGGCGTACTCGCTCGCGATGGTGAACCGGCTCGTCGCACCGGAGACGCTGCTCGACGAGGCCCACCG
>JAFMJW010000030.1 GCA_017853315.1 Alphaproteobacteria bacterium | reverse complement strand
CCACCGTCGAGACGTCGGTGTACCTCGATCCCGCCTGCACCGGCCGGGGCCTCGGGACGCGCCTCTACGGGGCCCTCTTCGAGGCGCTGCAAGGGGAGGACGTCCACCGGGCCGTGGCGGCGATCACTCTGCCGAACCCCGCGAGCGTCGCACTCCACGAGCGCCTCGGGTTCTCTCGGGTCGGCTGCTTTCGCGAGTGCGGGCGCAAGCACGGGCGATTCTGGGACGTCCTCTGGATGGAGCGATCCGTCGCAGCGGATGGAGTCGCGTCTTGACCTCGATGCGACCGCGGTGATGAAACCGCGCCGATGTCGAAGGCAGGTCCCACCCGGCTGGCCCGAGCGATCCTCGAAGCCGCCGTCAAGGCGGTGGAGAAGGGGGGCGAGTCGGCGCTTCGCGTCCACGACGTCGCGAGTCGCGCAGGGTGCTCGGTCGCCCTCCTCTACCGCCACTTCCGCAGCCGCGAGGGCCTCCTCGAGGCCGTGATGTTCGAGCGCCTGCGGCGCTTCGGCGCGTTCGACAGTCGGGCGCTCAGGGAGATGGTCGAGGCGAGCCCCGACGTCGCGACCTTCGTCCGCAGGTACGAGGTCTTCGCCGCGGACGTGTTCGGACCCGAGCGCCAGAAGAACCGGCAATTCCTCGCCGAGTTCATCGCCACCTCGCGGACACGCCCCGAACTCAGGCGGGCCTTCGTCGAGCAGCAGCGCGAGACCCAGGAGGCCTTCGCCGACGTGGTCCGAGCGGGTCAGGCAAAGGGATTGTTCCGCAGGGACCTCGATGCGCGTGCCATCGCCTCGTTCGCCCGTGCCTACACCTTCGGGCGCGTGCTCGCCGAGATCGACCCGGAGGCGACCGGCAGCCTCGACGACTGGGTACGCTGTTCCGGGCTCTTCCTCTCGAACCTCGCGCCTCCGGCGGCACGGGCGGGACGCACGACCTCGGGCACTCGCGTCGCGAAGAAGGTCCCGGTCCGACGCCCCGCGGAAGGTGCGGCGAAGGCCCGAACCCGGAACGCGGGTCTGCCCGCTCCTCGCCGCGCGGCTACTTGACCGTCGAGCCCGCGGTCATCGCGCGCTCGGGGCGCACCAGCGCGAGCCCGTCGGCGTCGCTCGCCGCGAGCAGCATGCCGCGGCTCTCGATTCCGCGCAGCACCGCCGGCCGCAGGTTCGCGACCACGACCACCTGCCGTCCGACGAGATCCTCCGGCGCGTAGGCCGCGCGAATCCCCGCGACGATCTGCCGGTCCGAGGGCTCGCCGAGGTCGACCTGCAGGACCACGAGCCGATCCGCCTTCGGATGCGCTTCGGCGGACCGGATCGTGCCGACCTTGAACTCGAAGCGCACGAACTCGTCGATCGTGCGCAGGTCCGCGTCGGCAGGGGCGACAGCCGAGGGTGCGGCTGCGGCCTGGGACGCCGGCTCGGAGGGCTGCGTCGCGACCTGGCCCGGACCGGGCGCTCCCGTCTCGTTCGACTCGCTCAAGGGGACTCCGTCTTCGTCGGGGCCGCGGGACGCGGCCGCGTGGTCGTCTCGATCCTCACCCGCGCGCGGCGCCCGCGACCTGCCGGCCGCAGCTCGGGCAGAAACGCACCCCGCGAGCGGGCTTGCCGCACGAGGTGCAGTACGCGGTCTTCCCCGTCGACGCCGCGCTGGCGCTCCGGCCGTCGCGCTTCGACGGCGCACTCGCGACCGTTTTCCCCGACGCTTCCCGTTCGATCGCGGCCAGCGCCGCGAGTGCCCGCTCCTCCTGGTCGCGGCGCAGCCGCGCGTAGTCGTCGTCGGAGAGCTTGCCGAGCCGGTGGTCGAATTCCGCTTCCCGGATCGCGGCGAGCGCGTTGTCGCGCTCGCGCTCGACCTCGCTGCGCTCCGCGATCAGGCCGGGGCCCGCGTCGATCGAGCCGAACGCGTCGCCGCCGGCGGGAGAGAGCAGCGGCCAGGTGATCCACCACGAAGCCGCGAGCACGACGAGCAGTCCGACGATCGTGAGCGCCATGTCAGCTCCTGGCGTCCCAGTCGCGCAGCGCCGCCTCGATCCGGTCGCGACTCCCGGGGTCGCCACCGCGCGGCTCCGTGGCGACGCTCGGCTCGACGCGGCTCGCGGCGCCGCGACGCCAGCGCACGAGCACCCAGCCGATCGCCGCGGCCCCGAGGCCGATTCCGACGAAGGGCATCGTCCAGGCCGCGAGGTTGAAGCCGGTCGTGGTCGGGGCCGACAGGATCTTCTCCCCGTACTTGGCCTGGAAGTTGGAGAGGATCTCCTCCTCGGTCCCGCCGAGCGCGATCTGCTCGGAGATCTCCTTCTTGAGCGGGATGCTCGAGCCGCAGTTCAGGTGATTGCAGGAGTGGACCGTGAGCCCGCAGCCGCACTGGCAGGTGAGGGAACTTTCGAGCCCGGCCTGCGTCGGGGTGGTGCCGCCGGCTCGCGAAGCGGACGCGAGCAGGACGAGCGATGCCGCGGTTCCCGCGAGGAAACCCCTGCGCGGCAGCGTCGAGGAACGCGGTGCCGTCAAGACGCGGTCCGGGTTCCCGCCGGAACGCCGGCCGTCGCGGTCGCCGTGCGCTCCGACCACGAGGGCCACATGCAGATCGCGGTTCCGAGCGCCATCACGACGCCGCCGAGCCACATCCACGACATGAGCGGATTCAGGAACACCTGGAGCACGGCGGACTTCGTCGGGGGGTCGTAGCTGCCGAGAACGACGTAGAGGTCGCTTCCGAGCGTCGACCAGATCGCGACCTCGGTGGTCGGCTGCTTGGTGCGCTTGTAGAAGCGCTTCTCCGGCTCGAGGGTGCCGACGGGCTTTCCGTCGCGCGTGACGAAGACCTGCGCGAGAGTCTTGTCGACGTGCGGGTCGCTCTCGGTGCGGACGCCGTCGTAGCGGAGCGTGTAGGGGCCGATGTCGACCGTGCCGCCCGGCTCGAGCCCCTGCTGCTTCTCGAGCTTGAAGACGGAGGATGCGACGATGCCGATGAACACCATCGCGGTTCCGACGTGGACGACGTAGCCGCCGTAGCGTCGACGGTTCTTGCCCACGAGTCGCGAGAGCGCCGTCCACGCGGGCTCTCCGAGCATCGCCTGCCGTACCCGCATGCCCCGCCAGAACTCGGTCCACACCGTGGTGAGGGCGAAGGCCGAGAGCGAGAACGCGACGACGGCGTAGAAGTTGCCGCCGGCGAGGAGCAGGGAGGCGAGCCCGACCGCGAGGCCGGTCGCCGTCGGCCACAGGAAGCTTCGCTTCAGGCTCTGCCAGCTGGCGCGCCGCCAGGCGATCACCGGCCCGATGCCCATGAGCAGCACGAGCGCGAGCGCCAGCGGCGCGTTCACCCGGTTGAAGAACGGCGGTCCGACGGTGATCTTCACGCCCCGCACCCACTCGGAGATCACCGGGAACACCGTGCCCCAGAAGACGGTGAAGGCGATCCCGACGAGCACCAGGTTGTTCAACAGGAAGGCCGCCTCGCGCGAGAAGACCGACTCGAGCTCGTTGCGGCTCTTCAGCATCGGAAGGCGCCACGCGAGCAGCCCGATCGAGACCGCGAGCACGAAGAGCAGGAAGCCCATGAAGAAGGGCCCCATGCCCGACTGCGTGAACGAGTGGACCGACGAGATCACGCCCGAGCGGGTGAGGAACGTGCCGAAGATCGTGAGCGCGAAGGTCAGGATCACGAGCACCATGTTCCAGACCTTCAGCATGTCCTTCTTCTCCTGGATCATCACCGAGTGGAGGAAGGCGGTGGAGGTGAGCCAGGGCATGAAGGCCGCGTTCTCGACGGGATCCCAGGCCCAGTAGCCTCCCCATCCGAGGACGACGTAGGCCCAGGCCGCGCCGAACAGGTTGCCGAGCGTCAGGAAGAACCAGGAGAAGATCGTCCAGCGCCGCGTCGTGCGGATCCAGTTGTCGCCGAGCTTCCCGGTGGCGAGCGCCGCGATCGCGAAGGCGAAGGGCACGGTGGTCGTGACGAAGCCGACGTAGAGCGACGGCGGGTGGATCGTCATCCAGTAGTTCTGCAGCAGCGGGTTCAGGTCGGAACCCTCGGCCGGCGTGAACGACAGCCGCTCGAAGGGGTCCGTCACGAACACGAGGAGGGAGAGGAAGAATGCGCCCACCGAGAGGAGCACCGCGGTCACCCACGGCATCGCGTCCCGGTTCTTCGCCCGGTTCTGGGCCTGCACGATCGCGTTGCAGACCGCGAGGATGAAGGTCCACCAGAGCAGCGAGCCCTTCATCCCGCCCCACAGCGCCGCGATCGTGTACCAGGTCGGCAGCGTCGTCGAGGAGTAGGAAGCGACGTACTCGACGTTGAAGTCGTGCGTCAGCAGCAGGGTGAGCAGCGCGGCGACGGCGATGCCGACGAGCGCCGAGAACGCGTAGGCCGCGTGCGAGCCGCTCGCGACGAGGTCGCGGTCGCGGCGCAGCGCCCCGACGACGCTCGCGCCGATGCCCCAGAGGGCGACGACGAAACCGAGGACGATGGCCAGGCGGCCGATCTCGCTCATGCCGGGCTCCCGTTGTCGCCGGCCTCGCCGGCCGGCGCCTGCTTGTCGGCCTCGTACTTCGAGGGACAGGTGGTGAGCAGCGACTTCGCGTGGAACACCCCGTCGACGACGTGGCCTTCCACGATCACGTCGCGGCCGTCGGCGAACATGTCGGGCAGGATGCCGTTGTAGGAGACCGGCAGCCGCGCGGCGGCCGCGGCCGCCGGGAGCACCTCGCCGGCCCGCCGGGCCTCGTGGGTCCCGCCCTGCCCCTTGGGGATCGGCATCAGGACGAAGGCCAGGTCGAGCGTCTTCGGGTTCCACTGGACGGTGCCCTGCGAGACCCGCCCGGCGAGCCGCAGCGCGGCGTCGGCGTGGGCCTTGGGATCGACGGCCCACTCGTCGACGGTCATGAAGTAGGCCGAGGTCTCGCGGACGGCGGTCCAGACGAGGGTGCCGACCGCGGCGACGATGATCGCCGCGCCGACGAGGAACTTGCTCTTGCGGTTCACCGGAAGTCCCCTGGAGTGCCTGGGGCCGGGCTCCTGCCGGGGCCATGGCGCTGGCCGGGAGGTCGATCCGACCCGATGCGTCGAGCCTAGCCCCGCCTCCCGGGGGGTGCAATTGGGATCCCCGTGTGATCGTTTCCCGAACGGGCGCGGGGGCGACCGCGGAGGAGCGGGGAGGTGGGCATGGACGGAAGCGGGATGGCGGACCTGGCGAAGGCAGCCGTCATGGGCGTCGTCGAGGGGCTCACCGAGTTCCTGCCCGTGTCGTCCACCGGTCACTTGATCGTGGCCGGACGCCTGCTCGGATACGGCACACCCACCTTCGAGATCTTCATCCAGTTCGGCGCGATGCTCGCCCTCACCTGGGTGTACCGCGAGCGCCTCCTCGGGCTGCTCCGCGACGGCCTGCACCGTGCCGACGCGCGCCTCTTCCTGCTGAAGATCCTGCTCGCGTTCCTGCCCGCGGCGATCGTGGGCTTCCTTGCGCACCACGCGATCGAGGAGCACCTCTTCACGCCGGCGGTGGTGGCGGGATCGCTGGTGCTCGGCGGTCTCGTGCTGCTCGCGGTGGACGGTCCCGGCCGTGCGCCGGACGGACGCTCGACGGGGCTCGCGGACGAGAAGCTCGAAGACATGAGCTTCGGGCAGGCGCTCGCGATCGGGCTCGGCCAGACCGTCTCCATGATTCCCGGCGTCTCGCGCTCGGGTGCGACGATCGTCTCGGGCATGCTCGCCGGACTCGATCGGCGCGCCGCGCTGGACTTCTCGTTCCTGCTCGCGCTCCCGACGATGTACGCGGCGTGCCTCTACTCGCTGTGGAAGGCCCGTCACGACCTCGCGGGCGCGGGAGGGCTCGGCCTCGCGGTCGGGCTCGTCGCCGCCTACGCGAGCGCACTCGTCGTCATCCGGGCGTTCCTGCGATGGGTCGGCTCGCGATCGCTCGCGCCATTCGGCTGGTACCGGATCGCGGCGGGGCTCGCCGTCTTCGCCTGGCTGTTCCTCGGCCGCGGCTGAGTCCGGGACGGACTGCGGGCGAGGGCGGGTCCCGTGGACGCCGCTCGCCTTCGCCGGGGAGGAACGTGGGGCCGCGGTCGAGCCTCGCGAGAGACGGGTGCTCGCGCAGGAGCCGCTCAGGCGAGCAGGGCCTCGACGACGAGCTCGAGCGCGATGCCGCGCGAGCCCTTCACCAGCACGGTCGCGTCGGCTCCGGCCACGAGCTCGGAGACGCGGCCGATCGCCGAGGCCGCGTCGGGCAGGTGGTCGACCGCGACCCCCCGCTCGCGTGCGGCCTCGGCGACGAGTCGCGCCTCGCGGCCGACCGCGACCAGCCGGGCGTCGGGCGCGATCCGCGCCACGTCGGCCCCGAGCTCGCGGTGGGCGTCGTCGCTCGCGTCGCCGAGCTCCAGCATGTCTCCGAGCACCGCGACCAGGCGCGAGCCCGGGGCGCGAAGTGCCACGGCCGCCTCGAGGGCCGCGCGCGCGGACGCGGGATTCGAGTTGTAGCAGTCGTCGAGCACGAAGATCGGCTTCGAGGCGTGCTTCGACGGGCACATCCGGTGCGCGGCCGGTCTCGCGCGGTCGAGGCCCTCGCGGATCTCCGCGTCGGAGAGGCCGAGCGCGGACGCGGCCGCGACCGCGAAGGCGCTGGCCCAGGCCGCGGGCTCACCGAGAAGCGGGACCCGCCACTCCTTCGGCTCCGAGCGCGGCGCCGCGAGTTCGAAGCGCGTCCCGGCCCGGTCGAGCGCGACCCGTCCGAGCTTCCAGTCGTCGTCGGGGCACCGACCGAGCGTCTCGAGCCGCAGCCCCTCGCGCCGCCGCGCCGCGGCGACGAGCTTCGGCTCGGCGGAGCCGACGAGCGCGAGTGCGCCCGGCGCGAGCCGGTCGAGGATCTCGGTCTCGGCAGCGACGACGCCGTCGATGCTGCCGAGGAACTCGAGGTGCTCGGCGAAGGCGGCGGTGACGATCGCGACGTCGGGGTGTGCGAAGGACGCGAGCCGCCCGAGCTCGCCGGGGAAGCTGGTCCCCATCTCGAGCACGAGGAAATCCACGTCGAGCGGCGTCGCGAGGATCGTCATCGGCGTGCCGATCTGGCTGTTCTCGTTGCCGGGCGTCGCGCGGGTGCGGCCGCGCACGGAGAGCACGGCCGAGACGACCTCCTTCGTGGTGGTCTTGCCGTTGCTGCCGGCGATGCCGACCACCGTGCCGCGGAGCCGGTCGCGCCACCGCGCCGCGCAGGCCTGCACCGCCGCGAGCGTGTCCGGAACCTCGATCACCACCTCGGCGCCGCGAAAGGGCCCCGGCTTCGACGCGAGCACCCCGGCGGCTCCCGCCGCGATCGCCTGCGGGACGAAGTCGTGTCCGTCGACCCGCGCACCGGGCAGGGCGACGAAGAGCGAGCCCGTGGGCACGCGGCGCGAGTCGATCGCGAGCGACGTGAAGCGGCGCGAGGGGTCTCCGAGGACGACACGGCCCCCGGCCGCCTGTGCGATCTCGCCCGCGGAGAGCTCGATCGCGTGAAGGGCGTCCGCCCCGCTCACGGCTTCGCGCGGGGCTTGTCGCGTGCGAGGTTCCGGTTCTTCGCCCGACACGCCTCGGCGAGCTCGACCTTGTGGGCGGCGAGCCTCGACGCCACCTCCTCGTCGGAGGTACCGATGATCTGGGCCGCGAGCAGGCCCGCGTTCGTCGCGCCGCCGATCGCGACCGTCGCGACCGGCACGCCGCTCGGCATCTGGACCATCGAGAGGAGCGAATCGAGGCCGCGCAACGGCTCGATCGCGACCGGGACGGCGATCACCGGCAGCGTCGTGTAGGCGGCGATCACGCCGGCCAGGTGGGCGGCGCCGCCGGCGCCGGCGATCAGCACCTTGAGCCCGCGCTCGCGCGCGCCGCGCGCGTACTCGGCCACGTCGTCGGGCGTGCGGTGCGCCGAGGCGACCTTGACCTCGCAGCCGATGCCGAGCTCGCCGAGCGCGTCGGCTGCCTTCTGCATGACCGGCAGGTCCGAGTCGCTTCCCATGAGGATCCCGACCTGGACACCCCGGGGCTTGCGGGCCGAGTGCGATTCCGACATCGCCCGTCCGTTAGCCGATCTCGCGAGGCGCGTCGAGAGCCGCGGGTCTCACTCCTCGCCGAAGTCCTCGTCGGGGACGACCGGCATCCACCGGCCGAGCTCGTCGAGGGCGGTGCCCGCGTGGGTCGGGTAGCGAGTCGCGTAGCACGCGTGGGCGAGCAGGTAGGTCGCGGCCGGGGTCGTGATGAACTGGAACACGATCGCGAGGACGCCGCGGAACGAGACGAAGGGCTCGCTCCCGGCGAAGAAGAAGACGGGTGCCAGGATCAGCAGCGCCACGCCGATCGTGCCGGCCTTCCCGGCCGCGTGCATCCTCGTGTAGACGTCGGGGAAGCGGAGCAGCCCGAGCCCGGTCACGATCATGAAGAAGGTGCCGCCGACCATCGCGGCCGCGGCGAGGATTTCGCGCGTGAGTTCGAGCGGTGCGATCACGGGAAGAGCCTCCCCCGCGCGAGGTAGCGCGCGACGGCGGCGGAGCCGAGGAAGCCGACGAGCGTCAGGATCCAGACGGCGTCGAAGTACAGGCTCGACTCCCAGAGGATGCACAGCAGGCAGATCATCCCGATGACGATCGCCGACAGCGTGTCGAAGGCGACCGCGCGATCGGCCGCCCCCGGTCCGACGAGGATCCGGTAGAGGCAGAGCAGGGCCGCGCCGAACAGGCCGAGCAGGCAGGACTGGGTGACCCAGGCGAACCAGGGGCTCATCGCGCGCTCCCGCCGCCGCGCCCGGCACGGGTCCAGCGCAGGATGTTCGACTCGAGCGCGGATCGCGTCGATTCGCGCACGCCCTCCGGATCGTCGCCGACGTCGATCGCGTGCATGATGAGGAGATTCTCGGCCGGCTCGACGTGGACCGTGATCGTCCCGGGCGTGAGCGTGATCGAGTTCGCGAGCGTCGTCACCTCGAGGTCGGTTTCGGCCTCCATCGGGTAGGCGACGAAGCCCGAGCGCAGCTTGTCGGTCGGGCCGAAGACGAGCCTGGTCACGCCGATGCTCGCGAGCACGACCTCGCGCGCGAGGATGACCACGTAGCGCAGCAGTGCGGGCAGGCCCCGGAGGCTCATGGCCGGTCCTCCGCGGCGAAGGTCACCGGCTCGAGCCGCGCGACTTCGGCACGCGTCGCGAGCCGGGCCTCCGGCCCCAGCACGGCGTGCACGTAGTCGACGGGATCGACGACCCCCTTCGCGGCGTCGGAGGCGAGCCGCAGGAAGGGTTGCGCCCACAGCCCGAGGACCACCGTCGCCGCGACGAGCACCGAGGCCGGCGCGGCCATCCGACGCCAGAGGGGTCGCGGCGGGGCGTCGTGCCAGCCGCCCCAGAACGCGTGGCTCCAGATCTTCATCATCGAGAGCAGCGTGAGGAAGCTCGTCGCGACGGCGGCGGCCACGATCCAGAAGTGCGAGCCCTGGAGTGCCGTGCGCACGAGGACGAGCTTCGCGAGGAATCCGGAGAACGGCGGCATGCCAGCGAGCGAGAGCGCGGCGACGAAGAAGAGCACCGCCGCCCCCGGCGCGGCGAGCGCCACGCCGCCCATCTCCTTCAGGCGACCCGAGCCCGAGATCTCCTCGGCGATCCCGCCGACGAGGAACAGGCTCGCCTTCACGACGATGTGGTGGACCACGTAGAAGATCGTCGCGGCGATCGCGGCCGTCGCGATGCCGGCGTCGGCCGCGAGCCCGATCCCCATGACCATGTACCCGACCTGGCTGACGATGTGCCACGACAGCACGCGGCGGATCTCCCACTGGCAGAGCGCGCCGAGCACGCCGACCACCATCGTGAACGCGGAGGCCACGAGCAGGATCCCGAGGGCGAACTCGTTGCCGGGCTGCCGGAACGTCATCACGAAGACCCGCAGCAGCGAGTAGATCCCGACCTTGGTGAGCAGGCCCGCGAAGAAGCCGTTCACCCCGAGCGGGACGATCGGGTAGGAGTCCGGGAGCCAGAAGAAGAGCGGGAACGCCCCGGCCTTCAGCGCGAAGACCGCGAGCAGCACCATCGACGCCGCGGTCAGCATCCCGGCGCGCGGCCCGGAGAGCCTGCTCGTCACGACCGCGATGTCCGCCATGTTGAGCGTGCCGACGATCGAGTAGACGAGTCCGAGCCCCACGACGAAGAGCGCGCCGCCCAGCAGGTTGATCGCGACGTAGGTCAGGGTCTGCCGCACCTGCTGTCGCGACGAGCCGCACATCATGACCCCGTAGGAGCCGATCAGCATGACTTCGTAGGACACGAAGAGGTTGAACAGGTCGCCGGTGATGAACGACCAGTTCACCCCGAGCAGCAGCACCTGGAAGAGCGGGTGGAAGAAGTGAGCCTGCTGCAGCGGCGTGACCGTCGAGGGCACGTAGAGCGCGACCACGCTCGCCACCGCCATCGACAGGCACAGCATGATGCAGGACAGCCGGTCGGCGACGAAGGCGATGCCGTAGGGCGCCGCGTAGCCGCCCATCATCGAGACCTGCGGTCCGTCCGCGTCCACCTTCGCGAGCAGCCAGAAGACGAACGCGGTGAGACCGAGGCAGGACACGGCGTTCAGCGCCGACTCGGCCCTCGGCCGGTCGTGCAGCAGAGCCGTGCCGATCGCGGTCAGGAAAGGCACGAGGATGACGAGGACGACGGCGTTCACGGCGTCACTCCTCGTAGCGCGGAAGTCCCGCGCCGCGCGCGGGCCCGCCCGCCCAGTCCTCGGGCTCGCGCACCGGCAGGGCCTCGGGGTCGTCGGTGCCGTACTCGCGGTAGACGACGTAGCACAGCGTCAGGAACAGGGCGCCGACCGCGAAGCTGATGACGATCGCGGTCAGGATGATGTCGGGCGGGATCGGGTCCATGAGCCCGTCGACCCGGTGCGGGTCGGCGACGAAGGGCGCCGCCGCCTGGCTGCGGAACCCGCCGCACAGGATCATGAGGAGGTTCACCGCGTTCGACAGCAGGCCGAATCCGACGACGATGCGGAAGAAGTTCGGGCGCAGGATCGAGTAGGCGCCGCCGGCGAACAGCAGCGCGATCGCGATCGCGAGCGGGAGTTCCATCTCAGCGCTTCTCCAGGCTCAGTTCGACGAAGATCGTCATGAGGGTCCCGACGACGATCAGCATGACGCCCAAGTCGAAGAAGGTCGCGGTCGGCAGGTGGAAGGAGCCGAGGTGGAGGAACTCGTTGTCCATGTAGGGGTGGCCGATCAGCATCGGCCAGATCCCGTTCGAGACCGAGACCAGGAGCCCGACGACGGAGACCCGCCACCACCGGATCCCCGCCGCGCGCCCGACGCCGTTCGCGAGCAGGTGGATCGCCCCGGCGGCCGCGAGCAGCACGCCCGCGATGAATCCGCCGCCCGGGAGGTCGTGGCCCTGGAAGAAGATCCGCAACGCCACCAGCATCGTGAGCGGGATCGCGTAGCGCGCGACGGTGCGCAGGATCGGCGACTCGGCGTTCATGCCCCGGCCCCTCCCTCGCTCCGCGCGCGCCGGGCCCGCAGCAGGGCGTAGACGCAGAGCCCCACGGCCACGAGCACCGTGATCTCCCCGTTCGTGTCGAGCGACCGGATGTCGACGATGATGACGTTCACGGCGTTCGCACCCCCGCCCTTCTCGAGCGCGAGCGACAGGAGCCCGCCGGGACGGACGGCGATGTTCGCGTTCTCCCGGAGCCCGGGCGTCATCGAGAGGAGGAGCAGCAGCGTGACGACCAGGCTGAAGACCGTCGCCACCGCGATCGCGCCCAGGTGGCCGGGCGCGCTCATGTCGCGCCTGGGAAAACCCGGCATGAACAGGAGGACCAGCAGGACGAAGATCGTCGACACGGTCTCGATCAGGATCTGGGTGAGCAGGATGTCCGGCGAGCGGTAGACGACGAAGAGCATCGACACGATGAACCCGACCGTCGTGGTCGCGATCGAGGCCTGGAGCCGGGTCGTCGCGGTGACGGCGATCATCGTCGCGATCCCGAGCAGCACGCAGAGGAAGAGCCCGAACCAGGGGAGTTCCGACAGGCTGACGACGACGTCGCGATGGGAGAGTCCGGCCCGGGCGAGCGCCAGCCCCGCGAGCACCGGGACCGACAGGAGCGTCGCCGCGAGGTAGCGGCGCAGCGAGCCGTTCTGCCAGCGCATCGAGACCTCTTCGCCGAGCACGGCGAGACTCGCGACCATGCGCTCCCACAGCCGGTCCGGGCGGTGGTGCGTCTCGACGAGGTCGGGGATGCGGCCCATCCGGCCGCGGGCGAGGTAGAGGGCGACCGCCATCGCCATGCCTCCCATCGACAGCCAGAGGGGAAGCCCGGGCGTCGGGATCAGCGAGACGTGGAACGGGTGCGATCGCCGCGACGCGATCGCCTCGGCGAGGTGGCCCGTGAAGTCGGTCGCGCCGAGCAGCCCGAGGGCGAGGGCTCCCAGCGCGAGTGCGAGCGGCGAGACCCAGAGCGGCGGCCCCGCCGGGCGTGCTCCGTCGTCGACGTGTGCATGCGGCGCGTGGTGCCCGCCGCGGGAGGCGCCCTCGCGGCGCTCGCCGAGGAAGGTGCCGATCACGAACTTCGCCGCGACTGCCGCGACGAAGACGTTCGCGAGCACGCAGGCCGCGACGACGAAACCGCGGCCGAGGGCGAAGCCGGAGACGGCGTCGCTGTGCAGCAGTTCGTCGTAGAACGACTCCTTCACGAGAAAGCCGAGCAGCGGCGGCACTCCGGCCATCGAGAGGCCGGCGAGCACGGCGGCGAGGAAGGGCAGCGGCAGCTCGCGGCGGAGCCCGCCCAGGCGACGGAGATCGCGGGTGTGGGCGTGGTGGTCGACGATCCCCGCGACCAGGAAGAGCGCGCCCTTGTAGAGGGCGTGGTTCAGCATCTGGAGCGCGTCCTGCTCCGCCGCGCCGAAGCCGTAGAGCAGCGTGAGGAAGCCGAGCGTCGAGCCGGTCGTGCGCGCGAGGATCGCCTTCAGGTCGGTCTCGCGGAACGCCTTCCAGGCGCCGAGCAGCATCGTCACGAGCCCGACCGTGGCGAGCACGGGCGTCCACATCGGCAGCTGCCCGAACACCGGCAGCATGCGGCCCAGCAGGAAGGGGCCCGCCTTCACCATCGTCGCCGCGTGCAGGTAGGCGGACACCGGGGTCGGCGCGACCATCGCTCTCGGCAGCCAGAAGTGGAACGGGAACTGGGCCGACTTGGTGAACACCCCGACGAGGATGCAGCCGAGCGCGCCCGGAGCGAGCGGCGAGTCGAGCAGCGCCTGGATCCGGGCCGGGTCGCCGGCGATGCCGCTGATCGAGAACGTCCCGGTCACCTGCGCGACGAGGAGCACGCCCACCGCCAGCACGAGGCCGCCGAGTGCGGTCACCTGCAGCGCGAGCAGCGCTCCGGCCCGGGCCGCGGGTTCGTCGTCGTGGTGCCCGATCAGGAGGAAGGACGAGAGGCTCGTGATCTCCCAGAAGAGGAAGAGCAGCAGCAGGTCGTCCGAGAGCGCGATGCCGAGCATCGCGCCCATGAAGGCCGCGAGCGCGCCCCAGAAGCGCGGCATGCGACGTTCGTCGCCGTCGGCCATGTAGGAGATCGCGTAGAGCGCGACGAAGAAGCCGACGCCGGAGACGAGCAGCGCGAAGAAGCGCCCGAACGGGTCGGCGCGCAGCGCGAAGTCGACGCCGATCTCCGGCAGCCAGGGCACGCGGAACGACGCGACGGCGTCGTGGCCGGGCAGGTCGAGCAGGAGGAGAAAACTCCCCGCCGCGGCCGCCGCGACGATCCACCCGGCCACCGCGCCGAGACGCCGGCCGAGGAGCGCCGCCAGCGCTGCCACCGCGAACGGCAGGGCGAGCGCCGCGGGCAGGACGTTCGATGGAATCGTCGAATGCGGCGCCACCGGGGTCCTTCTCTTCTCTCAGCCGCCCGCGATCAAGCAACCCGCGGCCGGGCCCGCGATCACGGCGTGATCGTCGCCATCACCTCGCCCGTGGACTGGTCCACGAGCTCGATCGTCGTGGCCGGGGATCCCGCGAACCGCGCGCGTGCGTCGGTCGCGCCGCGCTTCATCTTCTCGAGGAACCCGTTGCGCATGCCCTCGGGCATCTGGGTCATCGGGAAGCCGTTCATCGAGATCCGGACCCGGTCGTCCGCCGGCCACTCGACCGCGACGACCTTCGGGCCGGCGATCGCGTGGCCCCGGAACAGCGCCTCGACCGCGCCCTTGTAGGTGGTCGCGGCCGCGGCCGCGGCGTTGGCCGCGGCGCCGGCGGCGGCGGCGTTCGGCGCCGGCATGCCGGCGGGCATCCCTCCGCCCCCGCCCATCGCGGGCGGCGCGGCCGGCGGTGCCTGCGGCTGCGCCGCGGCCTGCTGCTGCATCTGGTCGGCGGCCTCGGCGAAGGACTTCCCGCCCGCGGTCGCCGCGAGCAACGCCGTGATGCGCTGCTTCACCGGGTCCTCGGTCGCGAGATCGCGCGCCTTCTCGAGGTTCCTGCGCGCCGCGTCCCGGTTGCCCTGCGAGTCCTCGAGCACCGCCATGTTGAACCAGGCCTGGAAGAACTTCGGGTTCTTCTCCGCGACCTTCTGGTACTCGATCATCGCGCGACCCTTGTCGCCGCTCTCGAAGAACATCGTGCCGAGGTCGGTGCGCACCTCGGGGTCGTCGGGCTTGAGCGCCAGGTAGCGACCGTAGAAGTCGATCGCCTTCTCGCGGTCCTGGTGGTCGTAGGCGACGTTCGCCATCCCGCGCAGGCCGTCGAGATCCTTCGGGTCGATCTGCAGCACGTGCTCGTAGGCCGCCGTGGCCTTGTCGGCGTAGGAGGGGTCGACGCGGGAGGCGCGGTAGTAGACGCGCGCGAGCGCCTGCCAGGCCGCGAGGTCCTTCGGCTTCGCCTCGGCGTCCTTCGCGAGACCCGCGATGTACTGCTTGATGTCGTCGGGCAGCTCGACCTTCTGGTGGGGGTTCGCACCCGCCGCCCCGGCCGCACCGGCCTGGCCGGCCGGGGGTGCGGGCGCCGGAGCGGCCGCCGCGGGTGCGCGGCCCTCGCCCGGCTTGAGCGGGCGGGGTGGCTGGGGCACGAAGCGGCTCCAGAGCCAGAAGCCGCCTCCGAGCGCGAGCAGCGTCGCGAGCGAGACGAGCCCGGCAAGCGGAGCGGGAGAGGATCCGGTTCCCCGGCCCCCTGCGACGGCGCTCCCGCAGCCACCGCAGAACCGTCCCCCGGGCTCGAGCTCGGCGCCGCACTCGGGGCAGAACTTGAAGGCCATGTGCCCGATGTAGAACACCCGCGCCGGGTTTGCACCCGGCGCCGCCCCGTCGCATCGAGAGGAGGAGAATCGTGCGCGCCGCCCCGTTCCCGATGCTCCTCTCCGCGAGCCGGCTCGTCCTGGCTCCGCTGTTCGTCGCCTCGATGCCGGGAGCCGGGGCCGCGCCGCAGGCTTCGCTCGCCCCGCTCGCGATCGCGCTCCTCGCGGCCGCGACCGACTTCGTCGACGGGCGACTCGCGAGGAGGACGGGTTCGACGTCGGCGGCCGGTGCCGCGCTCGACGTCGCGGGCGACGCGGCCTTCGTGCTGTGCGCTCTCGCGGCGCTCGCCCGATCCGGGGCCGTCGTGCCCGCGTTGCCCCTCGCCGCCGCGGTCGCGCTCGCCGCGTTCGCATGGTCGAGGCGCGGCGGCGCGCCGACCACGTCGCCGGCCGCGGCCCCGCCTGCCCCCCGCGCCGTCGCCGACGTGCTCGGCCACGCGGCGGGCGTGCTCAACTACGGCGCCGTGATCGTGGCCTCGGCACTCCCTCTGGTTCCCCGTGCCGCCGCCGCGGTCCGGTGGGCGAGCGTCGCGGTGGCGATCGCGAACCTCGCGCCGCTGTTCGCGCGCGCCGCCGCGGCGAGGCGGACGCGTCCGGCTCAGTGGCCGGGAGCCGCGTCCTCGCCGTCGTCGGCCGGGCGTCGGCCGCGCGACCGCGCGTAGCGCTCGGCCTGGTCCCAGATCTCGCGGCCGACGCGTGGGACGAACGCGAGGCCGAGCAGCGCGTTCAGGACGAGGAAGGTGAGGTGCGAGGCGAGGCTGTAGGCGCCGAGCTTCTCCTCCGGCGCCCAGGCGCCGAACAGCAGCGCCCATGCGACGCTCGCGTGCAGCTTGCCCGCGGACAGCGGCACCGCCGAGGCGAGGAAGACGAGCGGCAGGTTCGCGAGAAGGGCGAGCAGCGGCACCTCGATGCCGAAGAGTCGCAGGGCCTGCCAGTGGACGAGGATCGCGAGACCCAGCGACAGGCTCTTGATGCCGAGGATCGCGAGGTAGTCGGGAACGCGGGCCCGGGAGAACGCGGACAGCAGCCCCGCGTCGCCGCGCGAGTCACGCGCCGGGCGGCGCGCCGCCCACGCGAGCCAGGCGACCAGCACCGCCAACGCGATCGCCTGGAAGCGCGCGAGCCCGGGCACGCGCGTGCCGGTGAGCGCGACCCCGATCGTCGAGTAGAGGACGAGCTGCGAGATCTCGACGAAGGCGAGGAACAGGAACACGCCCGCGGCCGCGAGCACCGGCACCGAGAGGCGTCCGGCGAGCCAGACGGCGAGCCCGCCCTGCGCGACGTTGCCGTTCACGAGCGACAGCACGTAGGTCGCCGCGCGCGCCGGCAGGATCTCGGCCCAGCGCACGTCGGCGAGAAAGCGGCGCGCGGCCTGGGTCACGGCCGCGGTGTCGAGGGCGAGGTAGGTCATCGACCACGGCACCATGAGGGCGAGGAAGAGCCCCCAGCGAGCCTGCGCGAGCGTCTCGACGACCCGTCGAAGATCCCACCTGCGGAACAGGAACGAGGCGATCGCCGCCGTGAGCAGCCACGGCAGAGCCGCGCGGAGGAACCGCGCGACGGGGCTCGCCGTGCGCGCGTTCGCCGTCGAACCCGCGCTCATCGCCGCCTCGCGACCAGGAAGGCGAGCCCGAGGGCGCTGTAGAGGGCCTCGCGGAGCCGACGGAGGATCCAGATCGCGAGCCCTGCCGACTCGTCGAGTCCGAGCACCCGGAAGATCGCGACCCCGCCGGCCTCGCGGATCCCGAGCGCGCCGGGAACGATCGCCGCTCCGGCCGAGAGCGGTTGCGAGAGCGACTCGATGACGAACGCGTCGCGCCATCCGAGCGACAGCCCGACCAGGTCGGCGAACACCTTCATCTCGAGAGTCCCCGCGAGCCATCCGGCGAAGTGCAGGAAGGTGCTCGCCGCGAAATCGCGCCCGCGCACCGAGTAGAACGATCGCAGCTCGCCGTCGACCCGGGGAGCCGTCGCGGCGAGCCGCGCGAAGCGGGGGCCGTGCAGCCCGAGCCGACGGCCGAAGCCCACCGCCCGGGCGATCGGGGCGCGCTGCTGGATCCGCACGAGCCACGCGGTGAAGAGGGCCCCCAGGCCGCACAGGAGCGCGACCGGCAGGGTCCCGCTCCGAAGCACGCCGAAGCGTTCGAGGGCCGCCACGATCCCGAGCAGCACGAACAGCACCTGCCCGACCGTGAGCGCGGTCTTGGCGACGATCACCGACACGGTCCCGCCCGCCGCGTCGATCCCGCGGTCGACGAGCAGCATCGCCTTCACCGGCTCGCCGCCGAGGTAGGCGGTCGGCGTGAGGTTGTTCACCGACTCGCCCGCGAGACGGATCATCGTCAGCAGCGGCAGACCCGGACGGGGACCGTCCCCGCGCGGCAGCGTGAACGACCACGCCCACCCGTCGATCGCGGCGATCAGCGCGAACGGCCACGCGAGGAGCGGCGCGCGCCAGCCGAGGTGGCGCAGGCGGGCGAGCAGGTCTTCGGCGCCGACCTGCGAGACCAGCACACCGAGCAGCACGAGCCCGAGCAGCGCGAGCCAGCGCCGGTCGCGCGGAGGGACGTCCTCCCGGCGCGCGGCCCCGGGCGCGGCGGTCGCGTCCGCGAGGGCGTCGAGCGGAGGATTCCCCGTGTCCATGCAGCGTCCCGGCGGCAGCCTAGCGCCCGGGCCCGCCGCGCGTCCACGGGCCGTGCGCCGATCCCGACGCACCGCCGGGGGCCCGGCCGGAGGACGCGCCGCTACGCCCCGAGGGGCGACTTCCGCTCGACCAGCAGCATCCGCGAGCGGCCCTTGGGGCCGCTGCCCTCGCTGCGGAGGACGACGTCCACTTCCGGCGCGAGCACGCCCAGGTCTTCCTCCCAGAGCAGCACGTGACGCGGGGCCCCTTCGGCCCGGAGCGCCTCGAGGCGACGCGCCGGGTCCTTGCAGGCCGCCTCGTCGAGCATCTCGCGGACGTGGTCGCGGCAGTGTCCGCCCGCGGCGTCCCGGGCGGCGCAGCGGGGCGCACCGTCGGAGGGGAACCGCGCCTGCGAGTAGTACACGGCGCCGTAGTCGAAGGTGCACAGGAAGCCGAGCTGCCCGGCGCCGACGCGCGTGCGGACGTCGCGCAGGAACGAGTCGAGCGAGCGGCTCCAGGCGATCCCGCGCTCGACCGGCGCGACCACGCCCGCGAGCAGCACGACCATCGAGACGGCGAGCAGCATCGTGCCGCGCAGCCAGTGCGCACCCGGAGCCTCGCGGGCGGCGGCGACGGCGGTCGCGATCGAGACGGCCGCGGCGGCGACCGCGAGCCAGCGATGCTCGAAGAGCGACCGCACGGCGGCCTGCAGTCCCTGCGCGTCGTGCGCCTCCAGCCGGGGTGCGATCCACGACGCGACCGGAAGGCCGCTCGCGATCAGGAGGCCGGCCACGCCCACGAGCGCGATCGCCGCGGCGCCGAGTGCGAAGCCCGCGGCGGCGAGACGGCGCTGCGCCGAGCCCTCGGGCCCCGGCCCGAGCACTCGCCCGAACAGGAGGGCCGCCGCGGGATAGGCCGGCAGGATGTAGACGGTGCGCTTCGAGGAGGCGATCGAGAAGAGCCCGATCACGACGAGGAACCACACGACCAGGTAGCGGGTGGTCGCGTCGACCGGCCGCGATCGCCAGGTCCACCACGCGATCGCGGGTGCGAGCAGGCTCCAGGGCAGCGCGCCCAGCAGGAAGCCCGGGACGAAGTAGAACGGCCCGTGGACGTGCCCCGTGTCGAGCCGCTCGGGGTCGATCACGCGGAAGACGTTCTCCTTCAGCACCTGCTTCACGAAGAAGCCGTCGCCGCCGATCCACAGCGCGGCCGCGTACCAGCCGCCGACGACCAGCAGGACCGCGGCGAGACCGGGCAGCGGCCGGAGATCGCGCACGGTCGCGACCACGCTCCGAAAGCGCTCCCGCCAGCGCAACGGGCCCGGGTCCTCGCCGGGTCGCCCGGGCACGCGGCCGACCAGCGAGTGCGGGTCACCGGGCGGCCGGATCGCCGCGTAGACGAGCACGACCGCCGCGGGCAGGGCGATCCCGACCGGCCCCTTGCCGAGGCTCGCCGCGACGACGCAGGCGTAGAAGAGGACGAGCCGCGCGCGCGTCACGCCGGCGCGGTCCATCACGCCGAACAGCAGGAAGGCGGCGGTCAGGAAGAAGGTGAGCGTCATGTCGACGCGCGCCGAGCGCGCGGCCCGCAGCCACTCGAAGGAGAGCAGCAGCGAGGTCGCGGCGAGCGCGCCCGACCGCAGCCGTCCCGTCCACGCGCCGAAGGCGTAGACCGCGACCGTGCCGAGCGTGCCGAGCACGGCCGACGGCAGGCGCACGCTCAGCTCCGACACCGAGCCGAGCGCCTTCGACGAAAGAAGCCCGAGCCAGTGGAAGAACGGCGGCTTCGACGGGATCTCGGTCCCGTTGCGCAGCGGCAGGACGAGTCCGCCGTCGTGGGCCATCTCCCAGACCACCATCGCCTCGCGCGGCTCGCCCTTGGTGTAGAAGGGCTGGTCGGAGATCCCGGGGAGGTTCACCGCGGCGGCGAGCACCGCGATCGCGAGAGCGCCTGCGAGGAACGAGACGGAGCGTGGCATCGGCTCGCCTCTAGCATCGCGAGGCGGCGCGGTCCGACGCGGGTCGCCCCCGTCGTCCGGTCGCCTCGCCCGTGCCGGCGGTTCGGTCCGGACGGGTCTGCGCGGGAGATTCCCGGGGAGCGGCCCCGCGATCGGCGGGTGGCCCGGACGGCTTCGGCTCGGCGCCGCGGGCGTCGTCCGCGGCCGGTCGCGGCGGCGCGGGCGTCGTCCCGAACAGGCAATGGCGCGCGCGCGGGGTCCAGCGATGGAGACGGAGTCCCGCCTCTTCGAGCGCCCGCTCGTCCTTCTCGCGCGCGAGCACGACGATCGGGCCCGAGGCCGCGAGCCGCTTGACCTCTTCGACGTCGGTCTCCTTGCGCACCGGCCCCGGCGAGTAGAACGCGAGCGAGGCGGGGTGGAGCCGGAACCCGACGAGCGGGAGCCCGGGCGCACGCTCCTCGGCGAAGCGGGCGAGGTGGCGGTCGCTCGCGACCTCGGAGGCGAGCGGAGCCAGCGCCGCGTAGGCGACGAGGACGAGACAGGTCGCGACGAGCCCGCTTGCGAGGGCGGCGCCGCGCAGCGGACGAGGCCCGCGCCGGGCGGCACGGGCCGAAAGCGCCCCGACGATCGCGACCGGGACCAGCAGCAGCGCGGCCGGGGCCGCGATCGCGGGCGACTCGCGGTGCAGCGCGATCCACGCGACGAGCGGCGAGAGCGCGGTCGCGGCGGCGAGGACGCCGAGCGCCGCCCGCAGCAGCCCGTCGACGCGGGCGAGCGCGACCGGCTCGACGGCCGTCGCACGCTCGCCCGCGGCCGCCGCCGCGGCGGCATCGACACCTCCGGTGCGCGCGTCTTCCCCGGCGAGGGAGCGGTCCGTCGCGAGGTCCGCGATCGCGACCAGTCGCGATCCGAGCCAGAGCGCGATCGGCCCGACGGCCGGGAGCACGTAGCCCGCGCTCTTCGCGCGCGAGAGCGAGTAGAAGCCGACGATCGCCGCCGCCCACGCGAGCAACTCGCGTTCCGCAGCCCGCGCGCCGGCGCGGGTGGAGGCCGGGGCCGCGACCGCCGCCGGCACGAGCAGCGACCACGGCAGCATCGCCCCCAGCAGCGCGGGAACGTAGAACCAGAAGGGCTTCGGGTGCCCGGTCGAGGCGTCGGCGAACCGGCCGACGTTGTGTCGCAGCAGGAACGCCGACACGTAGTCCGGGTCCGCGAGCCAGGCCGGCACGACCCAGGCCGCGAAGATCGCGCAGGCGGCGAAGCCGGCGATCGCCGCCCGCCGCAGGAAGGCCGCGTCCGGCACCCGTCGCCGCGACGCCGCGACGACCGCCGCGACCACGGCCGGCAGCACGATCGCGACCGGCCCCTTCACCCAGGACCCGAGCCCCATCGCGACCGCGACCGCGGCCGCGGCAAGCGACCGCGTCGGGTCGTCGAGCCCGGCGAGCAGCCCGACGACGGCCGCGGTCACGAAGAACGCCAGCAGCGCGTCCTGGTCGGCGAAGCGCCCGAGCACCACGACCAGCGGCGAGGCGAGGAACACCGCCGTGCCGACCGCGGCCGCGCGCGCGCCGATGCGCCTGCGGGCGAAGCCGAACAGCAGGAACGCGGTCGCGAGCGTCGCGAGCACCGACGGCAGCCGCAGCGCGGCCTCGGAGCCGAGCGGAAGCCGCCGGACCGCGCGCAGCAGGAGGTAGTAGGGCGAGGGCTTGTCGCGGTAGGGCTCGCCGTAGAGGAGCGGGACGAGCACGCGGTGCTCGCGCGCCATCTCGCTCGCGACCGCGGCGTGTCGCGCCTCGGTCGGATCGACGAGCGGGTAGCCGCCGAGTCCCGGGAGGAGGAGCAGGGCGCCCAGTGCTAGGACGGCGGCGAGGCCGCGCGCGGCGCTTCGGCGATCGCCCCCCGGCGTCAGATGCGGCCCGCGTCCACCAGGTGCTCGGCGACCAGCACCGCGCCCTTGGCGGCGCCCATCTTCGTGTTGTGCGACACGAGCATGTAGCGCAGGCCCGCCGCGTCGAGGCGAAGCCGGCCGACCGAGGTCGACATGCCGCCGCCGGCCTCGCGGTCGAGCCGCGGCTGCGGGCGGAAGGGGTCGTCGTGCAGCACGATCAGGTTCTGCGGGGCCGACGGCAGGCCGCGCGCGCAGAACTCGGATCCGAAGCGCAGGAAGCACTCGCGCACCTGGTCGAGGGTCGCCTCGCGCTCGAGCTCGACCTGCACGGCCTCGGTGTGGCCCTCGCGCACGTTCGCGCGGGTACAGGTCGCGGCGACCAGGACCGGGTGCGGCGCGAAACGATCGCCCGCCACGCCGCCCAGGATCTTGCCGGTTTCCTTCGCGACCTTCTCCTCCTCGCCGACGATGTACGGGATCACGTTGTCGACCACGTCGAGGGCCGCGACGCCGGGCGAGCGGCCCGCGCCGGAGAGCCCCTGCATCGAGGTCATGACGACGCGGCGGAGCCCGAAGGCGTCGAGCAGGGGCTTGAGCGTCACGACGAGCCCCATCGTGGTGCAGTTCGGCAGCGGGACGACGAAGCCCTTCCAGCCGCGCTTCTTCTGCTGGGCCGCGACGATGTCGAGGTGGTCGAGGTTCACGCCGGGGACGGCGATCGGGACGTCCTCCTCGTAGCGGAAGGCGGACGCGGTCGAGAACACCGGCCGGCGCTTCGCGAAGCGCGGCTCGAGATCGCGGGCGGCGTCGCTCTCGACGGCGGTGAAGACGATGTCGCAGGCGTCGAGATCGAGATCGCGCGCGTCGACCACCGGCATCGAGAGCATCTCGGGCGAGGGATCCTCGTCGCAGTACCACCGCCGGGCGCCGGTCTTCGCGTCGGTGAGCGCCTCCCGGTAGCTGCGCCCGGCCGAGCGCTCCGAGGCGGCGAGCGCCGTCACCCGGAACCACGGGTGGCGGTCGAGCGCCGCGATGAACTGCTGCCCGGCGACGCCGGTGGCTCCCACCACCGCGACGCGACGATCACGCTTGTCCGCCATCGATTCGATCCCCCGAACTCCGCAGGAACCGTCGCGACCGACCGTCGCGTTGTCAACCCGGGTACCCCGGACTCCACGATCGTGGCGCGAGCCCGCCGCGTTGCGCCCGGGCGGCGAAACGGTGCACTCTGACGTTCGTGAGTCTTCCCCGTGCGCCACGATGCGGCGTCTTCCTGCCGCTCGCGGGCTTGCGCTGGCCCGAGGTCGAGTCCCGCGCGCGCGAGATCGAGAGCCTCGGCTACGACGCGCTCTGGTTCGACGACCACTTCTGGTTTCCGGGCGAGCCCGACCGGGATCACCTCGAGGTCTGGACCGCGCTCGCGGGAGTCGCGCTCGCCACGCGCCGGGTGTCGATCGGACCGCTCGTCGCCTGCCACTCGTACCGCTCGCCCGGGCTGCTCGCGAAGCTCGCGGCGAGCGTCGACGCCATGTCCGGCGGACGGCTGCGCCTGGGGCTCGGCGTCGGGTGGATGGAAGACGAGTACCGTGCCTTCGGCTACCCGTTTCCGCGGGCCGGCGTCCGGCTCGAGCAGCTCGAGGAGACGATCGAGATCGCTCGCCGGCTGTGGCGCGACCCGCGGGCGAACTTCGCCGGGCGCCACCACTCGGTGGCGGACGCGCCGGCGCTGCCCAAGCCGGCTCGCCTGCCGATCGTGGTGGGCGGCGCGGGCGACCGGCTGCTCGCCTTGGTCGCCCGCCTCGCCGACGAGTGGAACTGCCCGAACCCCGCCTGGCGGGAGCTCTCGGCGAAGCGCGACCTCCTGCGGCGCGAGTGCGACCGCATCGGGCGGGACCCCGACTCGATCGCGGTCTCCGAGCAGGTGCTGGTCGTGATCGGGCGCGGCGAGCGGGGCGTGCGCGAGGCCCGCGAGCGCGCGATGGAGCGGATCGGCGGATTCGCCCGCTTCGACGGCGACTGCCACGTGGGCGAGCCGGAGCAGGTGGCCGAGGCCCTGCGCGCGCGCGCGGCGCTCGGCGTGGGCGAGCTCGCGATCCTGTTCGGCGACTTCGGCAGCCCCGAGCAGCTCCAGCTGTTCGCCGCCGAGGTGAAGCCCCTCCTCGGCTGAGCCCCCAGCGGCTCGCGAGGCCCGCGGCGCATCGAACTTCATGCGCCGCGTTGCATGAAGACGTGCTGCCCTCTTGGCGGCGCGTCCGAGGCGTGATGATCGACCGCGCGGGAGGTCGATCGCATGGCGCTGAAGCACCTCGTCCTGGGCATCCTCCGGCAGGAGCCCGCGCACGGCTATCGCGTCGCGTCGCGGCTCGTCGCGCTCGCGGGCGCGGTCCGCCGGGTCGAGCCGGCCCGCGTGTACGAGACGCTCGGCGCGCTCGAGCGCGAGGGCTCGATCGCCCTCGCCCCGGATCCTCCCGACGGTCGCGGCCGCCGGGTCTGGGAGACGACCGCGAAGGGCCGCGAGGAACTCGATCGCTGGCTCGAGCGACCCGTGCCCTCGGCCGACTGGCTCCGGCGGCCGCTGCTCGTCCGGCTGGCGGTCGCGGGGCCGGAGCACCCGGCGCGCACCGAGGCCGCCCGCGCCGAACTCCAGGCCCGCCGTCGCGCGCTCGCGAGGCTCGAAGCCGAGATCCCCCGGGGACGCGCGAACGGGGCGGCCGTGGCCCCCGCGGCCCTGCACGAAGCGCTCGCCCGGGCGGACCGCGAACGCGAGCTCGTGCGGCTCCGAGCCGAGGTCGAACTCCTCGAGGGCTGGCTCGACATCGCGGCAGCCACGGACCCGGTCCCGCAGCCTGGGGCTCGTTACCCGGCCCCTGGCGCGACCGGTCGGACCCCGGGTCCCGCGGGCGGCGGTTCCCCGCCGGGGGCGGGGATCAGCCCGTCGCCGAGGACGCCTCGTCGTCCTCCGACGGGGGCGTCGTCCCCGAGTGCGCCTCGCTCGGCACCAGCGTCTCGATGAACCGCTCGGCGGCCGGCGAGAAGTGCCGCCCTTCCTTGTGGATCACGCTCAGCTGGCGGATGAACGTCTCGTCGCTGATCGCCACCGCCACCAGCGACTTGTTGCGGATCTCGGGGCGCACCGCCGGCTCGGGGACGATCGAGATGCCGGAGCCGACCTCGACGATGCGCTTGATGACCTCGATGTTGTCGACCTCGGCGACGTAGTGGACGCGGATCCCGTGCTTCTGGAGCGCGCGCTCGATCGCCTTGTGCGTCGGGATGTCCTTCTCGAAGCCGACGAAGTTGGCGCCCTCGAGATCCTTGATCGAGATCGCCTTGTGCTTCGCGAGCGGGTGCGACGGTGCGCAGATGAGGACGAGGCGATCCTCGCGGAACGGGATCAGGCGGATCTGCGGCCGCTTCGTCGGGTAGGCGATGACCCCGACGTCGAGGGTGCCGGCGAGCACGTCCTCGTAGATCTGGTTCGACTTCTTGTACTCGAGTCGGACGTTGACGTTGGGATACGCCTTCACGAACCGCTTCAGCTCGTCCGAGAACTCGTAGAGCCCGACCGAGTGCACGGTGGCGACCCGGACCGTGCCCGCGACGATGTTCGAGAAGGCCTGGAGGCGGGCCTCGAGGTCGTTGTAGCGGGTGACGATCTGCTTGCTGACCTCGTAGAAGATCTCGCCCGCGGGGGTGGGGCGCACGCGGCGCTTGGTGCGCTCGACGAGCTTGCGTCCGTACCGGGTCTCCAGCGTCCGGATCTGCTGGCTCACCGCCGACTGGGTGACGAAGTTCTGCGCCGCGGCGACGGAGAAACTCCCGGTGTCCACGAGGTCGCAGAACACCTTGAGGGTCTCGATGTGCATCTCTCTGGGCGCCTTCC
>JAFMJW010000190.1 GCA_017853315.1 Alphaproteobacteria bacterium | reverse complement strand
GCGGGCAAGCAGCGCGACGACATCCTTCCGGTCCTGCCGACGACGCACGGCTGAGAGCGGGAGCGCGTCGGCCTTCCCGGCCGGCGCCCGCGGGCCGATCCGTCGTCGGGAACGTCGCGAGTCCTCGACGTCGGCTCCACCGCGCGCCGGCGATCCGTGCCTCAGTCGCGCACCGGCACGAGCCCCGCGAGCCGGGCCGCGGAAGCGGCGAGGTGACCGAGGCCGAGGACGGCACCGACCTCGCAGATCCAGAACTCGAGGACCGCCGCGGGCTCGGTCGCCTGCCCGACCAGGGGGATGGCGGCGAGCATCGCGAGCGCCCCGAGGAGCAGTCCGAGCCGCACGCCGGCAGGCGCACTCCGCAGCCGGTCGACGAGGGAGCCGTCCCGTGCCGAGCGCCCCGAGAGCATCACGGGCAGGTAGGAGAGCGGAGCGCTCCAGTACGGAATCGACAGCATGAACGCGATCCCGCCGTGGAGCACGAGCGCGCAGGCGAGCAGGTCGCGGAAGCGCGCGGGGCGTCGGAGCAGCAGGACGAGCCCGCCTTCGATCGCGATCGTCGCCCAGTCGAGCACCTCCCAGGACCAGCCCGGCAGGTGGAACAGCGCCCAGTTCCCGGTGATCGTCGAGAGACGGCCGTAGCTCGCGACCGCGCGGAGCAGCGCGTGGTACGGCACCGCTCGCCGGGACGGGTCGAGCCAGCCCGATGCCACCTTCGGAAGTGCGCCGCTCAGGAGGTAGAGCGCGATCGCCGTCGCGAGGAGGTGGATCCCGAGCGCGCGAGCACGCGCGTCGATCCCGCCGTCGTCGGGTTCCGGATCGTCACCCCCGGCCGCACGCCTCGCGAACACGTGGGGCGGCGAGCCCCATCCCGTTGCGGCGAGAAGGACGAGCGCGACGGTGATGATGTGGTGGTGGTTGATCTTGCCCGTGCTCGCCTGCCAGGCGGCCTCGACGATGCCGAGCAGCGCGAGTGCGATCGACACGGGCGGCACCGCGACGCCGAGGATCAGCGCCACGCCGAGCGCCGTCCAGGCGGCTCGAAACGCGACCATCGCCGCGGTGGCCGGGAGCAGCGCGAACCCCGAGGGTTCGACCGCTCCGCCCCCGAGAAGCGGCGCCGGCAGGCTCCAGATCCAGGCCGGCTCGAGCACCTTGATCGCGAGCAGCGCGATCCCGAAAGCCACGCGACACGCCGCGAGGTCGCGCCGGTGGATCTCCCAGCCCGCTTCGCTGCCCGCATGCCCGACGGCGCTCATGCATCGACCCCGCCGGGAGCGGCGCCGACACCAACCCCGCCGCTCATCTCGTCGAAGGTCGGCGGCGCGATCTGCTCCTTGGAGGCGGACCCGGTCGGGCCGTCCTTGCTCCAGGGGCGGCACGCGAGCGACGCGCGAATCGCCTTCGGCTCGCCTCCCGTCGCGACGTTCCAGTTCGTCATCTGCTGGCAGACGACGAGGCCGGCGGCCGCCCTCGGATCGACCGCGGCCGCCCGGGACAGAAGCCAGGCGGAAACCCGCGCGAGACGCGCGTTCGGCGCGACCGGCTTCCCCTGGACCGCGGCTTCGACCCCGAGTCTCCTGAAGGTGGGATTGTACTGCGCGAAGGGCAGGCCGGAGAACACGCTCGCGACCGGGATCTCCTCGGCGCGGCCGACCGTGCCGTCGGCCCGGCGCTCGCCCGGCAGGAAGAAGCGGAGGGTCGAATAGGTCGCGGGAGTTCCGGGGGCGGGCCCGCCCGCGTCGAAGCCCGGCGCGAGCAGCGCGAAGAAGGGCTCGCGCCCGTGAGCGCGCAGGTAGAGCCCGAGGAGGAACCACGCCCACAACGCGAGGAAGAGCACCCGGCGAAGGCGGAGGAAGAGGCTCGCGCTGCCGCCGCGCTCGCCACCGGGATTCGCGGGCGAGACCGGGGCGCCGCCCGTCTGCGTCGGCGCATCCACGCAGGAGGTGGTATCAATTCCGGGAAGCCATGCCCATCAGCCGAGGAACCACCCGCTTCGTCCATTTCCTGCTCGACGAGTGCGTACCGCCGGTGCTGCGCGACCGACGCTGGTTCATGTGGGGGCCGTTCCGCCTGCTCTTCGGACGACAGGCCGAGACCTTCATGACGTTCAAGGACCGCGCGCACCTGCTCTCGGAGGAAGAGTTTCGCCGCGTCTACGAGGAGACGGCCGCCGCACACCTCGACCGCCCGACCGACCTGAACGAGGCGTGCACCGCCGCGGTCCTGCGGTCCGCCCTCGGCACGGTGCTCGAAGTGGGCTGCGGGCGCGGCCATCTCGCCGGGCTGCTCGCCGCATCCCACGACGTCACGGCTTCCGACATCCGCATCGACCCCGCCCTTCCCGCTCGCCTGCCGACGGTTCACTTCCACGAGGAGTCGCTCTCGGGGCTCTCGTTCGGCGACCGGTCGTTCGACACCGTCGTCTGCGCGCACGTGCTGGAGCACGTACTCGACCTGCCGCACGCCGTGGCGGAACTGCGTCGCGTCGCGCGGCGAAGACTGGTCGTCGTGCTCCCGCGGCAGCGCCCCTACCGCTACACCTTCGACCTCCACCTGCGGTTCTTCCCGCTGCGCTCCTCGGTGCTCGACGGCTTCCCTCCGCACGACCGCCTCGTCTCGAGACGCCTCGAGAACCTGGACGGAGACTGGTTCTACGAGGAGGATCTCGCGGACGAGGCTCCCGCGTCGGACGTCGCGCCGCGCTGACGGTCGCCGTCGACTTCAGCGACCGCGCCTCGACCCGCCGCCCGTGGGCCGAGTCCCGTGAACCGCCGGATCGCGGCGTTCACCCGGGCGGGCTGCTCGAGTTCCGTGAAGTGACCCGAGTCCTCCACGATCTCGAGCCGCGCGTCGGGGAACAGCCCCGTGGCCCCGTCGAAGTACCAGAGCGGCTGGTTGGGATCGTCGGACGCCTGCAGGAGAAGCACGGGAAAGTCCATCTTCGCGAATCGGTCGCTCCCGCGCAGGAAGAGATCGAGGTCGAGCACGGGGTTCTCGACGAAGAGCCGCGCGACCGAGGCCGCGGTGCCCGGCCGGGTGAACTCGGCCGCGATGCGATCGACCTCCGCGTTCGGCAGCGGCACGAGCGTGAGCGCGCCGCGCCGGCCGTCGTAGCCGTAGATCCCGCGCACCGAGTTCGGGTCCGAGAGCACGCGCTGCGCGAAGGCCTGGTCCTGGAACAGGAACAGCTGCCGGTGATTGTTCTCGAGGTCCATGATCGCGACCGGCGCCTGCATCCGGACGTAACGCCGGATGCGGTCGGGATGCGCCGCCGCGGTCTCCTGCGCGACGACCGTGCCCCAGTCGTGGCTCACGAGGTCGAAGCGCTCGACGCCGATCGACGAGAGCAGGCGTGCGAGCTCCTCGCCGAGCTGCTCCACGCCGAAGCCGGTCGTCGGCTTGCCGCTCTCGCCGAAGCCCTTCAGGTCGACCGCGACGACGTGGCGCTCGGCCGCGAGGTCCGCGACCTGGTGGTGCCACGACCACCAGGACTCGGGCACCCCGTGGACGAACACGATCGTCGGGAGGCGACGGTCCCCGGCCTCGACCCAGTGCCAGGAGACGCCGTCCACCTCGGTGAAGAAGTGTCCGACCCGCACGCCGTCGACGATCTCCTCGCGCGCCGGGACGAGACTCGCCCCGGGAGCCGACGAAGTCTCGCCGCATCCGCCGAGAAGCGGCAGCGCGAAGGCGAGCACGAGGAGAGCAGTGAGGGGTCGTGGGATCCTGCCCATGGGAGAGCGCGTTACGACGCCGCCCGCAGGGCCGGCAAGCCCCCACCGCGCGTCGCGGAGGTCAGCCCCCGACTGCCGCGCGCGCCTGCGAGGCTCGCCGAGACTCCGAGCGCGAGCGCGAGGCCGATCGCGCGGACGTAGTCGCTCACCTGGCGTGCTTCCTCCGTGAGCAGCGCGCGAGTCGTCTCCTCGGTGGTCTCCGCCATCGCCGCGAGTCCTCGCCCGGCGAGCGGCCGGGGGTCAAGCACCCCGGCGGGCCGCGAGGGGATCCGGTCCGGGCAAGCCTTGCTTCGGGCGCCATGGTCAGGCAACGCATCGCGGTGACCGACCTCTCGACCGACGACTCGGACTTCACCCCCGAAGAAGCGGCCGCCCTGCAACCCGACGCCTCGGGCGGTGCGGCCCTGAAGCACGTCGTCTGCAGCATCTGCGACATCGGCTGCCAGTTGCGCGCCGAGGCCGGGTCCGACGGTCGGCTCGGACGGATCCTCGCGCACGAGGACCCGTTCCAGGCCGCGAACATCTGCTTCAAGGGCACGGCCGCTCCGCAGATCCAGTCCCACCCCGATCGGCTGCGCGTGCCGCTCAAGCGCGTCGGCCCCCGCGGCGCCGACCGCTGGGAGGAGATCGGCCACGAGCAGGCGATCGCCGAGATCGCCGCGCGACTGCGCTCGGTCGTCGAGCGCCACGGCCCGGAGGCCTGGGCGGTGTCGACGTCGGGCTGGAACACCCAGACGAGCCACGGGCTCGACCGGCGACTCATGAACCTCGTCGGCTCGCCCAACTGGATCAGCGGCGTCGCGCTCTGCGCGGGGAACACGGCCGCGGTGAACCGGCTCACCTACGGCTGGTTCCCGCTCCCCGACGTCGCGTTCACGAAGTGCATCGTCCTGTTCGGCCACAACCCCCGCAAGCACTCTTGGACGCCGGTCTACAACGGCATCAACTTCGCGAAGATGATGGGCGCCAAGGTGATCGTGCTCGACCCCCGCGTCTCCGAGCAGGCCGCGGCGGCCGACCTCCACCTGCGACTGCGGGCCGGGACCGACGCCGCGATGGCGCTCGGGTGGCTCAAGGTGATCCTCGACGAGGGGCTCCACGACGCGGACTTCGTGCGCGACTGGTGCGTCGGGTTCGACGAGCTCCGCGCGCGCGTCGACGAGTACCCGCTGGAGCGCGTCGAGGCGATCACCGGCGTCGACCGCGCGCTGATCGCCGAGGCGGCTCGCACCTACGCGACCGCGGAGAGCGCGTGCATCCCGTGGACGCCGATCACCGACCAGCAGGTCTCGTCGACCTCGGCGATCCGCCTGCACTCGATCCTGCGCGCGGTCACCGGCAATCTCGATGCTCCCGGCGGCGACGTGTTCCACGCCCCGCATCCGGGCTGGATCCCCGAGGCGGATCTGCAGCTGAACGACGCGATCTCGCCCGCGCAACGCGCGAAGCAGCTCGGCTACCGCACGCACCCCGCCTACACCTACCGGACGGCGGAGATGCTCGCGGAGCCGATGCAGCGCGTGTGGGGAGTCCGCTGGATGGACCAGGTCATGGGCTGCCACATGGCGAACCCGACCGAGACCTTCCGCGCGATGGCCGACGGCGACCCCTACCCGGTGAAGGCCTTCTTCGCGCTCGGCAACAACGCGCTGCTTTCCTACCCGAACCAGCACCAGGTGCGCCGGGCGATCGAGAACCAGGACCTCGTCGTCGTGCAGGACGTCTTCATGACGCCGACGGCGATGCTCGCCGACTACGTGCTTCCCGGCGACGTCTTCTCCGAGCGCAACCACGTCGCCGACACCTGGGGATGGGGGAGCCGACTGAACCTCTCGCAGAAGATCGTCGAGCCGGGCGGCGAGATCCGCTCGACGTTCGCGTTCTGGCGCGACCTCGCCCACGCGATGGGCCACGGCGAGCACTTCCCCTGGGCGACGGTCGAGGAGCTTCTCGACCACCGCCTGTCGCCCTCGGGCCGGAGCTTCGAGGGGTTCGCCGCGGCAGGCGTGACCGACGCGCCGTTCCCGGAGTACCGGAAGTACCTCGCGACGGGATTCGCGACGCCGTCGGGCAAGGTCGAGCTCTCGTCGTCGATCCTCGCGGACCTGGGCTTCGACCCGCTCCCGTACCATCGCGAGGGGCCCGCTCCCGACGCCGAGTACCCCTATTCCGTCTTCAGCGGCGTGCGCGAGGATCCCTACTTCCAGACCGGGCAGCGCAACGTGCCCTCGCTGCGTCGCCGCGTGCCGTTGCCGCTGGTGTTCATCCACCCCGAGGACGCCGCGCGCGACGGCCTCGTCGAAGGCCGCTGGGTGCGACTCGAGACCCGCCACGGCCACGTCGACGCGAAACTCTCGGTACGCGACACGATGCTGCCCGGGCACCTGCGCGTGCCGCACGGCTGGTGGTTCCCCGAGTTGCGCGGGCGCGCCGAGCTCGCGGGCGCGTTTCTCTCGAGCGACGCGGTGCTCTGCGGCGACTCCGACGACCTGCTCGACCGCGAGCAGGGCACGCCGCACTTCAAGGGGTATCCGGGGCGACTCGTCGAGATCGACCCGCCGGCGGGGCTGGACTGAGCGAGCGACGCGGCGACCGCGGTCGACTCGGCCGCATCCCCGGTGTTCCCGGCGGATCGACTCGACCCCGCGCCCGGCCCCCGTGCTCCGGCGGACGGAGCGCGGTTTTCCCGACGTCTGACGCTCGGCGCCCGCCGCGGGTCTTTTCCGTCGGATGCGGGGTCTCCTTCGATCGTCGAACGGTCGCCTGCCGACTGCGACGAACCAGACCCCGTCCCGGGTCCGCTGCCTTCGCGGCGAGGACGCGGCCTCCGCAGAGGTGCAACCATGAAGAGACTCGCCCCCGTC
>JAFMJW010000189.1 GCA_017853315.1 Alphaproteobacteria bacterium | reverse complement strand
GAGGTCGCGCACCCGGTCGCCCGTCAGCCGCGCGGCCTGCGCGACCGCGAGTCCCGCGACGGTCGGCTTCTCCCACGGGGCGTCCGCGATACGCTCGAGCCAGGGCGCGACGGCGGCCGGGTCGACGACGGTGTTGGCGGGGCCGAAGACCGGCGCGCGCGCGGCGAGCCGCCCGAAGGACCACCAGTCGGCATCGACGGCCTTGCCCGCGACGAGACGGGGAGCGAGAGCGCGCAGCATCTCGAGCTTGGTGCCGGCCGCCACGCGCTCCAGCGAGCCCGCGACCTGCCACATCTCCCGCATCTCCTGCGGGCCCCCCTTCCAGCGACTCGGCTTCGCCTTCTTCTGCACCTCGGGCAGGAGCACGGGCCGGATCTCGTGCCACAGCCCCTGCTGCTGCTGGCGGGTGAGTCCGCCCGCGACGCGCTTCCAGAGCGTCCACCACTCGGCGCGGGCCTGCGTGGCCCCGGGGTGGGCGAGGCCGCGGTCGAAGATCCGCCACAGCTGCTCGACGCGCCACGGGTCGCGCGCCTCGCCCGTTCCGGGCCGCAGCAGGAACCCCGCGAGATTCAGCCACCGCGCCTCGTGGGCAGGCGTCCTCGCCCGGCCCTTCTCCTGCGCGAACACCGCGTCCCAGAGTTCGCGGATGCAGGCGAGCGGCCAGGACTCCTTGCCCGCGTCGAGCATCTCCTCGAGTTCGCGGACGAGTTTCGCCGGATCGGCCGCGTTCGGCGGACCCGAGAAGCAGGCTTCGATCCGCGCGCGCGCCGCCGCGATCCGCTCCGGCGCGACCACGCTCTCGCCGGTCGAACCTGCGAGCGGGCCTGGCGCCCCGTCGGCCGCGCCCGCCGTCCCCGGCGAAGCGTCCGCAGCAGTCGCCGAGACCCCGACCGCCTCGGCCGTCGCCGGGGCGCCCGCTCCCCGGGCGCGCAGGTCGAAGCTCATCCGCCAGCGGTGGTCGGTCGTGCGCGATTCGCACCAGAGCTCGAGCACCCCGGTCTCGGTCAGGTGCGAGCGCAGGTGCACCGAGACCGGCCGCGCCTGCAGCGATCGCCCGAAGCGCAGCACGGTGGCGATCTCCGGCAGCGCCACGAGACTCGATGCGTCCGCCACGGCGATCGTTCCCGCAGCCTCGCCGGCGCGCGTCGTCGAGGCGTAGATCGGGAAGCGCACGGGTGCGTTCGCGATCACCTCGAACTCGGGCGTCGCGATCTCGACCGACTCCCCCTCCTCCATGCCGCGCGGCGCGACGCAGAGCACGCGGACGGGGGCGGCCACCCCGGGAGTCGGCTCCGTCGCGGCGGCCCGCGCCGCCGCGAGGCCGACGTGGTAGGACCGCGGCGCCCCGCCGCCGATGCGCACGCCGATCCCGCGCAGCGCGAGCCCGTAGGCGGCCGCACCGCGTGCGACCGCGAAGTCGAGGTCGACCCCGGCGAGTTCGCGTGGCCGCCGGCCGCACCATCCCTCGATCGCGTCGAGCACGCGGTCGCGAACGGCCGCCGGCTTGAGGGCGCCCCCGTTGAACAGGACGGCGTCGGGCACGACGAGGCCGTTCGCGACCGGGGGAGCCTCGCTTCCGTCCGTGCCCCCGGAGTCGTCGTGCGCGCGCGCCGCTTCCTCCTCCAGCCGGATCGCCGCGGCGGCGAGGAAGGCCGCGAGGTGGCGGGTGATCTCCGGCTCGCTCGCGAACGGGAGCCCGAACTCGGCGAGCGCGAGCCCCGCCTCGCCGCGCGGCCGCGCCGCGGCCTCGCAGAGCGGGAAGAAGCCGTCGCGCACCACCGCGATCGCCTCGTCGCGGGGGATCGCGTCGGCGATCGCCCCGGAGACGACGCCGCGGCCGCGCCCCGCGAGCGAGATCGCGACCTGCCCGGGCGCGTCGGGGCCGAGCAGGCTCTCCTTCGCCTCGCGGCACTGGTCGACGAGCTGCAGCCAGCGCGCGGCATCGAGAGAGGCCGCGGCCGACCGCCGCTCCGCGACCTTGCGGGCGAGTGCCAGGTCCATGTTGTCGCCGCCGAGCAGCAGGTGGTCGCCGACCGCCACCCGCTCGAGCGAGAGGCCGCCCGCGCCGCGACGCACCGCCACCAGCGAGAAGTCCGTCGTGCCGCCGCCCACGTCCACCACCAGCACGTGACGGACGCCGTCGAGCCGCGCCCGCCAGTCCTCGTGCGCCGCGATCCAGGCGTAGATCGCGGCCTGCGGTTCCTCGAGGAGCCGCAGCGAGCCCAGGCCCGCGTCGGCCGCCGCGCGCACCGTCAGCTCGCGCGCCACCTCGTCGAAGGAGGCCGGCACGGTGAGGACGATCGACTGCGCGGCGAGCGGGTCGTCGGGATGGGCCGCGTCCCACGCCTCGCGCAGGTGCGAGAGGATGCGGGCCGACGCGTCGACCGGCGAGAGCCGGGGCGCGTCGGGAGCGCCGCCCCACGGAAGGATCGCCGCCGTGCGATCCACCCCGCCGTGGCAGAGCCAGGACTTCGCCGACGTGACGAGTCGTCCCGCGACCCGCGCGCCGAGCCGGCGCGCGTGGGCACCCACGACGAAGCGCTCGTCGCCGCGCCACGGCAGCGCGAGCGCGCCCGGGGCGACGTCGTGCTCGCCCGCGAGGTAGATCGCGGAGGCGAGCGCGTCGCGCTCCCTCACTTCGCCGTCGGCCACGACCTGGGGCACCGGGACGTGCCAGACCGGGCCTCCGCGCGCGGGCTCGGCCGCGGCGACCGCCGAGTTCGTCGTGCCGAGGTCGATGCCGACCGCGTAGCGCGGCGGGCCCGTGCGCTCCGCGCTCACGGGCGCGCGCCCTCGCGGACGTTGAACTCGAGCCGCCAGCGATCGGGCTCGCCCGGCGGCGCGAACCAGAGCTCGAGCGTTCCGATCTCGGTCACGTGCGCCGCGAGCCTCACCGGGACGCGCGTCCCCGCGGCCGGCGCACCGCCCCGGGTCGCGTCCCCGTCCGCGGCCTCCGCCCCGAGCTCGACCCGCAGCGGCGCGAGTTCGTCGAGATCCTCGGACTCCCACTCGTCGAGCACGTCGCCGACTCGGTCGTCGCGCCGGGTCGAGGAGGCGAAGAAGCGGAACGTCGCGCCGCGGCCGACGAGAAGACCGAATTCGGCACCGGGCACCGCGAGCCGACTGCCTTCCTCCACCCCGAACGGCACCACGCACAGGGCCTTGACCGGCGGTGGATGTCCCGGGACCGCCGGCATCGCGCTCGCCACCCCGACGTAATACGAGCGCGCCGTGCCGCCGCGGATCCGCACGCCGCGGCCGCGACGCGAGAGCCCGTCGTAGGCCGCACCACGCGCCACCGCGTGCTCGAGGTCGGTGCCCGCGAGCACGCGCGGGGGCGGAACGCCCGCCTCGCGGCTCCACTCGCCGAGCACCTCGCCGACGCGCGCGCGCAGGCGCGCCGCGCGCATGACGCCGCCGTTGAACAGGATCAGCGAGGGCAGCGCGGGGCCCGCCGGCACGGCCTCCCCGGACGGCGCCGCCCCGGCGGGGCCGGCGGCCTCGGCCTGCACCGCGAGGAAGCTCGCGAGGTGGCGCGTGACCGCGGGATCCTGCGCATAGGGAAGCCCGAGCTCCGAGAGCCCGGCGGCGCGGTCGACGGTCGCGCGAGCGTCGCGGTCGACCGCAGGGAAGAACCCGTCGACCAGGATGCGCTCGACGTCCTCCCGCGAGAGCTCGGTGCGGATCGTGCCGCCGACGAGCTTGCGTCCGCGGCCGAGCACGACGATCGGGACCGAGGCGGGCGGGTCCGCGGACAGCAGCGCTTCCTTCGCCTCGCGGCACGACAGCACGAGGCCGCGCAGCTGCCAGGCGTCGATCCGGGTGCCCGAGGACGCGAGCTTCCCGCGCACGTGGAGCGCGAGCGCCAGGTCCATGTTGTCGCCGCCGAGCAGCAGGTGGTCGCCGACCGCGACGCGGCGCAGCCCGAGCCGGCCGCCGTCGTCCTCGACGACGACGAGGCTCAGGTCGGTCGTCCCGCCGCCCAGGTCGCAGACCAGCACGAGGTCGCCCGCGCGGACCTGTTCGCGCCACGACTCGCCGCCCGACTCGACCCACGCGTAGAGAGCCGCCTGCGGCTCCTCGAGCAGGTGCACGCGGTCGAGGCCGGCCTCGGAGGCGGCAAGGCGCGTGAGTTCGCGCGCCGCCGCGTCGAACGACGCGGGCACGGTGAGGAAGACCTCCTGGTCCTCGAGTCGCGCGCCCGGGTCGTCGACCGCGTGTGCGTGGTTCCACGCGTCGCGCAGGTGCGCGAGGTACGCGGCCGACGCCGCGACCGGGGAGACCCGGCGGATCCCCTCGACGGGCGTCGAGCCCTGCGGGGTCCACGGCAGGATCGGCGAGAGCCGGTCGACGCCCGCGTGACAGAGCCACGACTTCGCCGACGTCACGACCTGCTCCGGCACCTCCGCCGCCCGGCGCTGGGCGTAGGTGCCGGCGACCTCGCCCGTCTCTCCCCACGGCAACGTGGGCAGGGCCTCGCCCGCGACCGGCAGGTAGAGGAACGACGGCAGCAGGCTCCTCGCCTCGACGCTCCCCGCCGCCGTCCACTGCGGGACGCGGAAGGTGTGGATGACCGGCGCGGCCCCCGCTTCGACGGGCGCTTCCGTGTCGACCCAGGCGAGCGCGCAGTTGGTCGTGCCGAGGTCGATGCCGACGACGAAGCGGCTCCGCTTCCCGGACGAGGGGTCCTCGCTCATCCGACCTCGACCTCGGCCGGCATGAGGATCGCGGGGTCGCTGCCGGTCGAGGGCTGCGGCAGTCGCGCCTCCTTCGCCCGCCAGCCGCCGTGGCGCAGCACGCCGCGGAACGGAGGCTCGCCCGAGGGGCGACCGGTCACGCGGATGCGCGCGGGATCGAAGCCGCGAGGAACCTCGACCGCGTCGCCGTCCTCGCCCGGGAGGATCGGCTCCAGCTCGATGCGATCGGCGATCGACTTGCGCAAGGCCGACTGGATTCCGCGCACGGCCGCGCCGATCTCGGCGTCGCCCGCGCCCGAGAGATCCTCCTGCACGAAGTCGAGCAGGCGGGCTTCTTCCTGCAGTGCTGCGAGGAGACGGAGCGCGATCTCCGGCGACGGCGGAGGAGGAGGCGGGGCCGGGACCGCCTTGCGCCTGCGCCCCGGGGGCTCGTCCGCCTCGCGCAGCCCGCGGTCGTCGTCCGACGCGGGACGCGCGGGGGCCGACGCAGCGGCTTCGGCGCCGGGGGCGCCCGCGGCGTCGGCGACCCAGGCCGCGGCCCGGCGTCGCGCCGCGAGCCCGAGCACGAGGGCTGCGAGCAGCGAGCCCACGACCGGCACGAGCAGCCACGGCAGGGCCCCGCCCTCGGCCGCGCGCCGGAACGCGCCGGCCAGGTCGCCCGCTCGCAGGAGTTCGAGCGCCTCGGGGGCCGCGGGATCGACCGCCCCGCTGCCGAGCTGCCACACCGACCACGCGTTGGCCGCGGCGAGCAGCAGAAGGAGGAGGCTCGAGAGCGCGGCTCCGGAGCCGCGACGCACGGGTTGGTCGCTCATGGAGATCGATCCTTCGTGGTTGGAGGGAACCGGGCGCCCCGCCGCGGGAGCGCCGGGCTCCTCGCCTCGGCCTTCGCTCCCGGGCAAAATTGCCGCCCCGACATCGAGCGTGGTAGGCATAGCAGATGCCGGTTTCGCTGGAAGACGTGCGGCACATCGCGCTCCTCGCCCGCCTCGGGCTCGCTCCCGGGGAGGAGGAGGGGCTGCGGCGCGACCTCGACTCGATCCTGGGCTACGTCGCGCAACTCGACTCGCTCGACGTCTCGGGCGTCCTCCCGACCGCGCACGTCGTCGACCTTCCGACGCCGCTGCGGGAGGATCGCGCGACGAACCCGGAGCGGCCCGAGGAGATGGTCGAGAACGCCCCGGACCGCGACCGGACCTTCCTGCGGGTGCCGAAGATCATCGAGTGAGCGCGAGCAGACGACCCGCTGCCCCTCCCCCCTCGCCCACCCGCCCCCCCGGACCGAACGACACGACGGCACCCGACACCATGAGCACGAAGAACCCGACCGACTGGACGATCGCGCAAGCGCGACGAGCGCTCGACGCAGGCGAGACGAGTGCCCTCGACCTCGCCCGGGCCTTCCTCGACCGCGCGGCGGCGGCCGAGCCCGCGGTCCACGCCCTGCTCGAGCGCACGACCGACCGCGCGCTCTCGGATGCCCGCGCCGCCGACGCGCGCCGGGCGAAGGGCGAACGCGGCCCGCTGCTCGGCATCCCGGTCGTCTTGAAGGACATCTTCGCGACCCGCGGCATCCCCACGACCTGCGGCTCGCGGATCCTCGAGGGATTCGTCCCTCCCTACGACGCGGACGCCGTCGAGCGACTCTCGCGCGCGGGGGCCGTGCTGGTCGGGAAGGCGAACCTCGACGAGTTCGCGATGGGCTCCTCGACCGAGAACTCCGCCTTCGGCCCGACGACCAACCCGTGGGACACGAGCCGCGTCGCGGGCGGCTCGTCGGGCGGCTCGGCGGCGGCCGTCGCCGCGGGCGAGTGCCTGGCCTCGCTCGGCACCGACACCGGCGGCTCGATCCGCCTGCCCGCCAGCTACTGCGGCGTCTGCGGGATGAAGCCGACCTACGGCCGCGTGTCGCGCT
>JAFMJW010000188.1 GCA_017853315.1 Alphaproteobacteria bacterium | reverse complement strand
CGCGGTGGGCTCCGGCGTCGGCGTGGGAACCGGGGTGGGGGTGGGGGTCGGCGTCGGCGTGGGCGTCGACACCGGGCTCGGCGTCGGAGGCGCGCCCGTCACGCTCACGACCGCGTCGTCGGTGAGCAGGATCGGGGACGAGTCCGACTGGTTCGTCGCGGTGAGCGTCGCGATGTTGGTGGTGTTGGAGGTGAGAGTGACGGGGCCGACCTCGCCGGTCGCGGTCGCGCCTGCTCCCAGGTCGTCGCCGCCGCCGTTCAGGTCGGAGAGGCCGCTCAGGGGGACGATCTCGTCGTCCGCCGTGTTGCCGGGGGTGCCCATGTCGTCGACGAGCTGCACGTCGAGGGCGTTACCGGCGCGGATGTTCGAGACCGAGTAGCAGTAGACGACCTGCTGGCCGCTCGTGATCGTGATCGAGTTCACGTCGTCGACGCCGCAGGTGCCGCCGTCGAGCATCACGGTCTTCGTGACCACGAGGCCCGAGGAGGCCGAGATCGTCACGCTGGCGGTGTTCGTGGCGACGAGCGGGTTCGCGGTCGGCGTCGTGCCGGTCGCGGTCGCGACGTTCGTGATCGTGCCGCTCGCGCCGACCGTCACCGGGGACGACGAGCCCGTGGCCACCGAGCCCGCCTCGATGTCGTTCGCGCCCGAGTTGCCGCCGATCGCGGTGAGCCCGCTCAGCGTGATCGACTGGTCGTCGGCGGGCGTGCCCGGCGTGCCCATGTCGTCCGTCAGGGCGACGTCGTACACGGGATCGAAGGTCCCGGGCGTGCCCGCCGCGCGGACCGTGTAACAGTACTGCACGGAGGTCCCCGCGGCGACGGTCAGCGACGCGACGTCGTTCGTGCCGCAGGTGCCGCCCGCGATCATCACGGTCTTGGCGACGCTCAGCTGGGCCGGGTACTTCGTGGTGGTGACGAGGGCGGTGTCGGTCCTGGAGAGGTCGGAGGGACCCGCACTGGTGGTCGCCGCGGTGAGCGTCGCGGTGTTCGTGATCGAGGTCGCCGAGGCGCCGGTCGAGACGATGCTCGACGAGCCGGTCACGGTCGTGCCGGGCGAGAGGTCGTCCTGCTGGCCGTCGCCGTCGGCGTCGACCAGCCCGGCGAGCGTGATGGTCTGGTCGTCGCCCGGGACGCCGGGGGTGCCCATGTCGTCGACGAGGACGGCGTTGTAGGCGGGCAGGTAGGTGTCGGGAGTGCCGAGCGCGCTCAGCGAGTAGCAGTACCGGACGCTCGACCCGACGATCAGCGAGAGCGAGTCCACGTCGTCCAGGCCGCAGGCGCCGCCCGCGGGCATGACGGTCTTCGTCAGCTGGATCGCGGCCGGATGCAGGCTCACGACCACGTTGACAGAGTCGGTCATGCAGGTCTGTGCGCTCGTGGTGGGATCGGTGACGCAGACGATTCCGGTGTTCGTGTAGGTGCCCGAGTTGATGACGCCGACCGAGGCGGTGTCGCTGCCGGTCACGGTGCTCGAGTCGCGCGGGTCCTTGGCCGTCGCCGTCGCGCTGTTCACGACCGTGCCGGTCGTGCCCATCGTCACCGCGGCGCTCGTGCCGGTGGCGGTGGCGCCGCCGGCGAGGTCGTTCGACCCGGCCGCGCCGCCGATCGCGGTGAGGCCGGAGAGCGTGATGGTCTGGTCGTCACCCGGGACGCCCGGGGTGCCCATGTCGTCGACCAGCTGGACGTCCCAGGCCGCCGTGGTCGCGGTCGTGTTCGTGACGCTGTAGCAGTACTTGACCGCCGAGCCCTTGGTCACCGAGATCGTGTCGCGGTCGTCGACGCCGCAGGTGCCGGTCGACGGCATGACGGTCTTCGCGACCGTCAGCACGGGGGGCTGGGTGTTCGGCGCGCCGCTCGTGATCTTCAGGTTCATGTTCGAGCGGCCGATCGAGCACTTCGAGCTCGTCTGCGGGATGCCGGCCTGGGCGATGCCGTTGCAGTCGGCGCGCGAGGTGCCCCGCCAGCCGACCACGTAGCCGACGTCGACGTAGCCGTTCGCGTCCAGGTCGGTGCAGGGAATGGTGATCGTCTGCGGGGTCGCGTTCGCGGTCGTCTCCGAGAGGATGCGGACGATCGGGTCGATCGTGATGTCGTTCGAGGTTCCGTCGCCGCAGGCGTCGCCGTCGGAGCCGCCGTCCCAGTAGGGGCCGAAGCCGCTCGCGAGCTGCGAGGCCGTCGGGTTCGGGACGAGAGGCGCGGGCAGGTATTCCTTGAAGCAGGAGCCGGTCTTGCCGTCGCCGCCGTCGGTCGCGAGGTAGACGCCGATGTCGTAGCGCTGCGCCGCGTTCACGGCGAAGTAGACCTTGAGCCTCACCTGCGCCGTGTCGGCCGTCGACGTGCAGCCGTCGACGACCTCGAGCATCTCGACCTTCGCGATGTTCACGTCCTTCGCGGTGCAGCCGAGCGAGACGCCGGCCTGGTTCTGAGCGCAGGAGTTGGCGCCGCCCTGCACGCCGGCGCGGGCCACGCCGGCCGTCGAGAAGAAGAGGATTCCCGCGAGGATCGCGCGGAGGCGGATGGTCGTCATGCCGTGCGTCCTCATCAGAACTGCACCGGGGCGGACTGGCCGGTCGCGGAGGTGCCGGGGGCCAGGTCGCCGATGGCGGGGTTGCCGCCCAGGTTCTGCAGGCCGGTGAGCGTGATCTGGACGTCGTCGGCCGGGTTGGACGGCGTCATGTTGTCGTCGATCAACTGGATGTCGTAGGCGGGTCCGTAGGTGCCCGCGGGTCCGGCCGCCGTCACCGTGAAGCAGTAGACGACCGACTGGCCGGAGAAGACGTTGAGCGGTCCGTTCACCGCGTCGGTCGCGCAGGTGCCGCCCGCGAGCATGACCTTCTTGTCCACGGTGGCGAAGCCCGGCTGGGGCGTGGGCGTCGGGGTCGGCGTGGGCGTCGGGGTCGGCGTCGCGGCCGTGGGCGAGAAGACCAGGATCACGGCCGCCCAGTTGCCGCCGGCGCCGGTCAGGGTGACGGTCGCGGTCTGCGTTCCCGAGGACGCTGGGATCGTGTACTCGGGCAAGATCGACACGTTGGTCTGGGCGCTGCCTCCCGAGGTGGAGGCGGCGGTGGTTGCCGTGTAGTCGGCCCCGGGCGTCATCGTCGCGGTCGCTTCGGAGGCAAACGCCGCGTAGACGAGCGAGCCCGCCGCCGCGGCCGACGCCGTGGGGCCCACGGTGAAGGGAGCAGCGTTGCCGGTGGCGGTCGTGAGCACGGGAGCCGACGTGCCCACGCCCGAGAACACGGAGAGCGTCATCGCCCGGGCGTCGATGGACGGGTGGGTGATGGTGACGGAGTCGCTCGTCGTGAGCGCGTTGCCGACCGTGGTCGACCAGATGACGAGCCGGATGCCGTTGCCGGCGCTGTTGGCGTTGGGCAGGTCCGCGTCCTTCGTCCACGTGTTGCTCTTCGTGTCGGACAAGGTCACCGCTCCGGTGCCGACGGGGCTTCCCGCGCCCGGGTCCAGGGCTGCCGCGACGACGAGCCGGTGGCCGATCGCGACGGCGGAGGTCAGCGTCGCGGAGAGCGACGTGCCCGTCGTCTTCGAGTTCGCCGTGCCGACGTTGCCGACCAGCGTGACCGCCGCGTGGGCCGAGCCGGCCCGGGCGATCAGCCCCGCCGCGAGCGCGACCACGAGCAGGCGACGCGAGGCGTCGGGGCGACCCGAGCGACGATCGGGCCGAGGCGGATTCGGTCCCGACGCACCGCTTTCGCGGCCGACGGCGGGCGCTCCGGGGCAAGCCGAAAAAATTCTCGTCATGGTTCGAAGTGCATCGCAGAAAGGCTCGGGCGCTGGCAAGAGCGTTTTTCCGTAACGTAACAAAGCTACCCTGCACCGAGGGGCGGCCGGTTGACTGATCGGTGAGGGCCTCCGTCCGTGCCGACGAGCGGGAAATGCCGCGGCCTGTCCGGACGGTCGAGGGCTTCGGGTGGCGGTCGAGAGCGTTCCCCGGGGAATTCCCGATTCCGGTGTCGCTCCCGAAATGATACTCGTGGGAACGAGTCGCCTCCGAGGAGCACCCCATGCACGTCCCACGACATCCCGACGCCGTCCGCCGAACCTTCTTCGCGCTCCTGGTCCCGCTGGCGCTGGCCGGCGCGGCCGGGCCCGCCCGGGCCGCCTGCCCGGTCGTCGATCCCTGCCACCAGGCACCCTTCCAGAACCCGGTGACGAGCCTCTGCGAGAAGGGGCCCTTCACGGGCTGCACGCTCACCGCGGTGCGCGACTCGATGCTGCTGATCTCGGACCGGAACACCAACGAGGGCGCGAACGGCTCGCTCTGGATCCAGGAACAGGGGCCGCGCCGGATCGTCGTGCGATTCCCGATGGGTGCCTGCGCGAACGACGCGACGAGAACGTGTGCGTCGAGCGCCGACTGCGTTTCGGCGGCCGCGTGCAACCCGATCGACGGCACGGGCGTCGGCGCCGCCACGTTCCGCATGACGATCCAGTCGAACGACACGAGCTGGGCGGCCGGTGGCGAGCCGGTCTCGGCCTACAAGCTCGCCGACGACTTCCTCGAGGGCAACGGCAAGACCTTCACCGTGCCGGTCGACGAGACGATCACCCGCGGCACCGGGTCGGGCGTGACCTACAACTGCGGGACCGACACCGACATCTCGAACACCGCGGCCGACTGCTCGCCGCAGTGGAACGCCGGCAACACCGCGATCGGCACGGCGACCGACAGCGTGACCTTCACGGCATCGACGAGCGGCAACGTCTCCTGGAACGTGACGGCCGACGTGGCCTCCGGCGGGAATCGCTGGCTCGTCAAGAAGGCGACCGAGACGAACAACGGCCGCGTCGCCTTCTACTCCCACGAGGGCGCGGAGAAGGTCGCCAACGCGAATCTCGCGCCGAAGCTCGTCATGACCGGCGGCTCCTACTGCGGCGACGGCGTCCTGAACCCGGGCGAGGACTGCGACGACGGCAACCGCGTGAACGGCGACTGCTGCGCCTACGACTGCAAGTTCGAGTCGGCGGCGACCGTGTGCCGCGCTTCGCTCGGCATCTGCGACACCGCGGAGACCTGCACCGGCTCGTCGGGCACGTGCCCCGCCGACGTCGTGGCGCCCGCGGACACCTCGTGCCGCGCGTCGACCGGCGAGTGCGACCCGGCCGAGGCCTGCACGGGCTCCTCGGGCGAGTGCCCGGTCGACTCGAAGTCGCCGGCCGGCACGGCCTGCACGAGCGACGGCAACACGTGCACGGCCGATCAGTGCGACGGCGCGAACTCCGCCTGCCAGCACCCGGCGGGCAACGCCGGCACGATCTGCCGCAGTTCGACGGGCGCCTGTGACGTCGCGGAGACCTGCACGGGGTCGAGCACGACGTGCCCGGCGGACGGCGTCGCCACCGCCGGCAGCGTCTGCCGCGGGCCGGCCGGACTCTGCGACGTGCCCGAGACGTGCAACGGCTCGACCAAGACCTGCCCGAGCGACGTGCTCGCGACCGCCGGCACCGTCTGCCGTGACGCGGCGAGCGTCTGTGACGTGGCCGAGACCTGCAGCGGCAGCTCGGCGTCCTGCCCGGCCGACCTCGTCGCTCCGGCGGGGGCCGTCTGTCGCCCCGCCGTCGACTCGTGCGACGTGGCCGAGACCTGCACCGGCACGAGCGGCACCTGCCCCGCGGACGCGGGCGAGCCCGACGCCGACGCCGACGGGCTCTGCGACGTGATCGACCCCTGCACGAACGTCGGCGGGCGCCAGGACTTCGCGCTCAAGTCGAAGCTCGTGCTGTCGAAGATCGGCAACGACCCGACGGTCGGCAACGACAAGGTCAGCCTGTCGGGCACCTTCGCCCTGCCGCCCGCGCTCTCGTTCTCCTCGCTCGATCCCCGGTCGCGCGGCGCGCGCTTCGTCCTGCGCGACCGCGACGGCAACACGCTGGTCGACGCGACCCTGCCGGCGGGCGCCTACGCCGGCCGCGGCACCCGCGGCTGGAAGACGAACTCGCGCGGCACCATGTGGCAGTACCTCGACCGCACGACCAGCCGCATCGAGGGGCTGACCGACGTGAAGGCGACCGATCGCTCGAAGAACGCGCTCGGAGGATCGGTGAAGATCTCGACGCGCGGCAGCAAGGGAACCTACCCGGTGCTGGTCGGCGACGAGCCGGTCGAGGCGATCCTGCTCCTCGGCGACCAGGCCGACGCGATCGCGGGCCGCTGCGGCGAGACCGCGTACGTTGCGGGCTCCTGCAAGTTCAACGGGCCCTCGACGACCCTCGTCTGCAAGCGCTGACCGCTCGGCCCGGACCGGGCGCCCCATCGCGACGGCGACGAACGGCGGCCGGCCTCCCCTCCGCGGGGGGCCGGCCGCTCCCGTCTTCGGGGTTCGCCGCTCAAGTCGCGTCCCGGCTCCGCCGATGGGCAGGGGGAGCGCCCGCTGCGGGCGCACGGGAGGACCCCCACCCATGCGATCGATCGACGCTGCCCGCCCCTCGTCGCCCCGTCCCCTTCTCGCCGCGATCGTCGCCCTGCTCGCAATCCTGCCCGGGACGGGCGCGCGCTCGGCCGCGGCGGCCACGACCTGCCCGGTCGTCGACTTCTGTCACCAGGCGCCCTTCTTCAACCCGACGACCGCCGCCTGCGACAAGGGGCCGTTCACCGGCTGCACGGTCTA
>JAFMJW010000187.1 GCA_017853315.1 Alphaproteobacteria bacterium | reverse complement strand
GCGAACCGGAAGGTCGCGCCGCGGCTCATGCGCGCGAGCGCGACCTCGGGCGCCTCGCGGCCCGGCTGCGCGTCCGGGTCGATCGCGACCGACCACGCGACACGCGCGCCCGCGACCCGCTCGGCGCGGCAGCGGGCCCGCGGGTCGATCGCGCGCACGATCGCGTCGAGCGCCCGGTGCGGCTGCGCCGACTCGGCGAGCAGCGGGATCCAGCAGCGCACGTCGCCCTCCTCGAAGGCGGGGCCGACGCCGATCGTGCAGAGGACGGCGTCGCCTCGGCGCTCGACGCGGAGATCGACGTAGGCGCGCGGCTGGAAGGCCGGGTGCACCTGGAAGAGTCGCGCGATCGCGTCGAGCGGGTCCTTGGTGGCGTTCTCCCGGATCCCGAGGGCGTCCGCGACCCGCTCGGCGGCGAGCCCGGCGATGCCGACGAACTGCTGCGAGGCGATCTCGCGCGCCTGCTCCTCGCCCCAGCGGTCGGCGATCGCGGTCGTGAAGGCGCGCACGAGCAGGTGGCCCTGCACGCAGAACTCCTGCGCGATGCGCCAGAGCGTCGCCTGCTCGAAGTCCGCGAGCTCGAGGTCCGGGTCGAGCGGCCCGGAATAGTCGCGACGCCCTGGGCCCGCCGCTCCGCCGGGCGCCGACTCGACCGGCAGGACGAGTCGCGCGAGCCGCGAGGAGCGGACGCGCCCGGTGAGCGGGATCTCGTCGACCGGGTCGTTCGCGGGGTCGATCGCGACGCGCCAGTGGCAGTGCGGCACTCGGTCCGACGGGACGCGGGGCGGGCGGTGGATCGGCCGGACCCGCGCGCGCGGGTTCGTCGCGACCGCGGTCGCGTCGAAGGTCGGGTCCTCGATGTGGTGGCACATGCCGACCACGAACTCCTCGCCCATCGGCTCGACGTCCATGAGCGCGCCGCAGAAGGGCAGCGTGAATTCCCCCGTGCCGTCGGGGTGGAGCACGAAGCGGAAGTCGAGGAAGCCGTGCGGCGCGCCGACGTCGAGCTGGATGCCCTTGAAGATCGTCGCGACGTCGTCGCCGCGGAAGCCCAGCATCTCCTGCATGCGACGCGTGTAGACCGGGCTCGCGCCCATCCACTCCTCGATCGCGATCTCGCGCATCGCGCCGATGCCGTGGCGCGCGAGCACCTGCGGGATGCCGACCCGGTCCTGCAGGTGGGCGGCGAGCTGCCATTCCCAGGCGAGGCGCGCGAGCACCGCGTGCGGCAGCGACAGCGGCGAGAACGCCGGGTCGAAGGGCCCGGGCATCGCGGCGGGGGGCGGCGATGCGTCGCTCACGACCGCCCCGGGACGGGGGAGCGCCCCGCGAAGCGCTCCGCCGGGCGGATCGCCGCCCAGGCGTCGAGCAGGCGTCCCATCTCGCGCGGCGCGCTCGCGTGCAGGACGACGCCCGCCGCTCCCGCCGCGAACTGGTCGGCGATGCGGCGCGCGCACTGCTCGGGCGAGCCGACCGCGTTGCTCTCCCGCAGCCACGAGTCGGGGTAGACGTCGCGCAGCGAGCGCAGGTCGTCGGCCGAGAGCTGCATCGCGTCGACGAGGCCGCGCTGGCAGACCGGGTGCGCGCGCAGGCGGTCGAGCACGGCGCGGTCCCAGCCGTTCGCGTCGACGATCAGCTCGCCGTAGCCGGGGATCTGCATGTAGCTGGTCATGCGTCGGACGACGTGGCGAAGCTCGACCTCCTCGGGCAGGTCGCAGGCGACCACCAGGCACGACCAGACCTGCACGGCCCCCGGGTCGCGCCCGGCGCGCTCGGCGGCGCCACGCGCCCGGGCCGCGCAGGCGGCGACCGCGGCGTCGGTCCAGTGCGAGTGGAGCAGGATGCCGTCGAACACGCGTCCGCCGAGTTCCTGCGACTTCGGTCCGAGTGCCGCGACGAGAAGCGGCGGCGGCGGATCGACCGTGCAGTCGAGCGAGAGGTAGGCGAACTTCCCCGCCGGGCCGTCGTGGCCCATCACCTTCTCGCCCGCCCAGAGGCGGCGCAGCAGGTGTACGTTGTCGGCCAGCATCGCGCGGGTGACGCGCGGGAGTCCCCACATGTCCGAGCGCATCGCGAAGCCGCGCCCGAGCCCGAGCGCGAAGCGCCCGCCACCGAGCGAGCTCGCGGTCGAGCCGATCGCGGCGGTCATCACCGGGTGGCGGGTGTTCGGGTTGGTGACGCCCACGGCGATCGCCATCTCGCGGGTCGCGACCGTCGCCGCGCCCGAGAGCACGGCGGCCTCCTTCACGTCCTGCCGCTCGGAGATCCAGGCCGAGCCGAGGCCGAGGCGCTCGGCATCGGCGAGCTCGTCGAGCATCGGCCGTGGGTCCGAGACGCGCCCGGGCAGCGTGTAGAAGCCGAGCTCGGGGAAGCGGATCGCCATGGGTCGGGCGTATCGCGGGCGTGCGCGGGGGTGCAAACGGGGGTGGAGGGGCGATCAGGAGGGCTCGATCAGGCTCGGCCGGGGCCTCGCGCGATGCACCGGTGGAGCCCCCCGACCGTGATGAGCAAGGACGGGGAACTGTGACGAGCTGTGACAAGGAACTGTGACACGCGCGCCCACGCGCCGACGTGGGCGCTCCCCGCGATCAGGACTCGGCCGGCACCCTTGCCCGATACGCGGACGGCGAGAGCCCGGTCCATCGGCGGAACGACTTCGAGAAGGCGGCGAGGCCGGCGAATCCGAGGGTGAACGCCACCGCCTCGACCTTCACGCCGGGGCTCGCGAGCATCGCCTCCGCGACCTCGCGAAGAACCTCCTCGCGCACCTCGCGGAAGGTCGTCGACTCGTCCGCGAGTCCGCGCTTGAGGGTGCGCTCGCTCATGCCCAGGCGACGGGCCGCCGTCGCCCGGTCGATGGACTCGGCGCTGGCGACCATCGCGCGCACCTCGTCGGCGAGTCGCGAACGCAGGGTCGGCGGCACGAGGGCGCGCGCCGCCGTCGCGGCCGCGAACCTCTCGACTTGCGCCGCGATCACCGGGTTCGGGAAGCGCGGTGGACGTTCGAGGTCGTCCCGTCGGTAGACGATGCCGTCGTAGGCACTCGAGAAACGTACCGGGCAGTCGAACGCCTGCTCGGCGCCGGCGAGCTGGCCGCGATCCGGATGGCGGAAGTGGGCCGCGACGGGGCGAATCGCCTCGCCCGCGGCCCGCTGGAGAGAGCGCAGCCCCGCCATGACGAAGTACTCGATCCCGTGGTGGCGGCCCGGGAGCAGGACTTCGTCGTCGTAGACCACGCTGAGGGTGTCGCCTTCCTCCACGTGACGAATCTGCATCGTGCTCGCCACGAGTCGGCTGAACCGGTGCGCGCTGCGCAGGCCGTCGATCAGTCGGTCGCGGCTCAGGAGGAGGTAGCCGGTGAAGCCGCCGGGCTCGCTGCAGGATCCCGCGTGCAGTCCGACGAGCGCGTCCCCGCCCAGGCGCTCGGCTTCGTGGAACAGCGCGATCACGACCTCCGTCGGGACGCGGGCCTCGGGAGCGTCGAGCGTCGAGGGGTCGAGCCCCACGGCGCGGCAGAGTCGCTCGCGGTCGCCCCCGATGCGCTCGAGCGCACGCAGGAGGTCGAGCGTCTGGATGCCGCCGATCGTGGGCTTCACCGTGCTGTCCGCCATGGGGCCATACAAGCAACAGAAAGGACCCCTTTGGACAACGGATTCCGGTCGTCCTCCGGGCGGTGCCATGAAATACGTCGCAACTGTCCTTGGGCGTCCGGGGCCGGAAGTCGTTGCCGATACCCCCTCGATCCATCGTCTCGATCGAGCCATCACCCCCCAGGGAGCGAGGTTTTCATGAGATTCCACGTGACTCGTCGCACCCCGACCTCCGTCGGCTTGCTGTCCCTCCTCCTCGTCGTGGCTCTCGCGGCCGAGGCGGTTGCCGCCCAGTCGGCGTGCTTTAAGTCGGGCGGCGGGAGTTCCTGCGGCGGCCGGATCTTCGTCAACATGCCGAGTGGTCAGCAGTTCATGCCCGGCCCGACGGACACGACGGACAGCTTCACGCTCTCGACCGCGCTCTCCGCGAGCGAGGCGGCCCCGTTCACGCCGGGGGAGGTCTTCACGCTCTCCTCGGGGGACCTCTACGCCTCGGGCACCAAGGGAGTCGTCGACGGCTGCACGATCGTGCCCGGCAGCAACGGCTACACTCCGGATTGCGTACCCGACCAGGGGCCCTCCGGAACGCCCACCTACACGGCGGTGAGTTTCCTCGGCAGCCAGAACAACCCCAATGCGAACTTCGCCGTCGGTGACGATGACGGCAATCTCTACCTGGCGAATCTCGTCTTCGACCAGACGACCGGAGACCTTCTCACCGTTGGGGTGACCAAGGTCGGGTCGACCCCGCTCGGGTGGTGCGAAGGCGCGATCTGGAACCTCGAAACCGACCCCGCCGGCGACTTCCTTTACGTCGGCTGCAACGGCGGTGCGTTCATGCGTCAAGTCGGCGAGAATGGACAGACCCTGCTCCCGATTTACTACCTGTACTCGATTCCGATCTCGAGCGACGGTTCGCTCGGCGATCCGTTGCTGCAGTTCTCCGGTTATTGGTGGATGGGCGTCTCTCCGGTGATCCGCGCCTACCCCGGAGACGCCCCGGGACTCGTCGGAAGCAAGTACTCCAGCCTGAACGGTGGCAGTGGCAGCGGGGCCGTGATGGTGTCGGGGATTCTCAGTGGTGTCGAAGCCACGAATCCGTATGGCGGGCCGAACGACGTACCGAAGAACGTCGGCGTGATGTGCAGCCAGGGCATTTGCGAGCAAGCCTGGGAGCACACCCTGGCGGGTTCCAACAGCATCTCGGTCGTCACGGCGGCGGAGTTGGGCCAGGCCGAGTGTTCCTATTCCGCCGGTTCCAATTCGACGACCTGCACGCCTGCACTGTTCTGGACCCAGGTCCAGGCCAAGTGGGGGACGATCTGCGGCCAGTGGTTCTACGAACAATACTTCTGCGATATGAACACCGTGCCCTACGTCGATGCCCTGACGGCGAACACCGCCGGTGACGGCGCCAAGCCCGGGCTCGTCCAATGCATCCTCGAGCCCGGTACGTTCGAATGCAAAAGCACCACGTCGGTGCCGCTCCCCTCGAATTGGCCTACGACCGCCGGCGCGACGAACCTGCTCTTCATGCCGTACCCCGGGGGGGGGATCGCGAGCAGCTTCACCGGCGGCCTGCTGACCCTCGGCGTCATGAACGTAGGCGACGACACGGGGGGCGCGATCGCCACGTTCGATCCGCTCGGTGGAAACTCGGTGGGCTTCTGGACCCCCCCGCCCGGCACCTCGGGGGCCTTGCCCAACGTGGTCTCGATGCAAGGGGATGGAAATGGAAATCTCCTGGTCGGAACCGGCGGGGCGGGCCTCTTCCTCTTCAGCCCATTCAACGGTCAGAATTTCGGGGACAATGCCGAGTCCATGACCCTGATCAAGGACACCGAGCCGTCCTCGCCCCCGCAATCGTCGAACATCGCGGGGGTCGCGGACGTGGCCTTCCACGTGGTCACCTCGGCCGCGAAGCTGCTCGCCTCCCCGCCGACGCTCGGCGATGGCGAGCTCCAGCGCTTCGATGGCCGCGCGAAGCAGGTCGGCGACGCGGGGAAGGGAAGCGTGAAGATCGAGGCGCGCTTCGATTCTTCGTGGCTGAAGAAGCTCGACCTGTCTTCCTTCCCGAGCGTCTGGCTCGACCTCTTGCTGGACGAGGACGGTCGCCCGCTCCTGTCGGTCGACGGCGCCGACCTCGCGAAGACGCCGCTCGCGGCGCGCCGAGGGGCGCGCCGCGACGCCGTCACCTACCAGTTCCCCGGTCGTGATCCCTCGGGGGCCAAGGTGCAGATCGAGGTCCGCGACGGTGTCGCAAAGGTCGAGGCGAAGATCTCGCGCGCGAGCCTCGCGACGCCCGCGGCCTGTAGCCTCGGGGCGAGTTCGGCCTCGCTGGTCTCCCGGCTCCGGTTCACGACTTCCGCCGTTCCCGGACCGTCCAACCCGCCCGCGACCGGCGCGCTGGAGATGAAGGTCACCGTTCCGTGGCAGTGCAAGCCTGCGCGCTGCTCGGGCGGCGGATCGAAGTGTTTCGAACTCCGCTCCCCTGTGGGGTGACCGTCTCGAGGCGTCGGCCGGCGAGAGGAGCATCCGGCCGCGGCGGCGTGGCCGGTCGGCGGCGATCGCGTCGAACGCGCAGTGAGCGGGTGGCGCTCCCGGGTGGTGCCATGTAGAGTACGGCGGCTGTTTTCCTTTTCCCCACCCTTCGCGAGTCCCCTTTCGCGCGAGGTATCCACGACCGGCTGCATTCCCGCTCCGACCGGATGAACGACAGCGACCGAAAGATCTTCTGCGTCGGTCTGAACAAGACCGGGACCACGACGCTGAAGCAGTGCTTCATGGATCTCGATCTCGGTCCGATCGCGCCGGTGTCCGGTCCGAAGGCGGCGCGCGCGACCCGGAAGATCCTGATGGAGGGGGACTACGGCCCGGCGCTGGAGCTCGCCACGGGCTACCGCTCCTTCGAGGACCGCCCCTGGAACCTCGGCCGGATCCATCGGGAACTGGATGGGCGCTTCCCGGGGAGTCTCTTCATTCTCACGGAACGGGACTCCGAGGCCTGGTGGCGGTCGATCGAGCGCTGGCTGGCGGTCAGCAAGCCGTGGATGCTCCGCCTCT